>JBDKRC010000027.1:0-91697 GCA_039683575.1 Armatimonadia bacterium
GCGTTCTACTCAAAGATTCCCCTCGTGTGCATCGCACCGAACGCCCCGATCAAGGACTTCGGCAAGGGTGAACTGCAGGAGTGGCATCAGGTCGAGCAGATCACCAACGTCGTGAAGTGGTGGTACAAGGTCGACCGGCCAGAGAAGATCCCGTGGGTGATGCAGCAGGCCTTCAAGCATGCCATGGCTCCGCCGTGCGGGCCGGTCTTCATAGATATTCCGCTCGACCTCGGAGCGATGGAAGCCGACATGCCGGACTACCGGGTGGCACCGCGTTCGCGAGCGCAGGCGGACCCGGCAGCCGTGGCACAAGCGGCAGAGGCGCTGCAGAAGGCCAAGCGGCCCGTGATGATCTGCGGCAGGGGTGTACACCAGTCTGGCGCCTACGAGGAAGTGCGCGGCCTGGCGGAACTGCTGGCTATGCCAGTGCTGACGACCAACGGCGGGAAGACCTCCATCCCTGAAAATCACCCGCTGTACGGTGGCGGCGTCGGGTGCAACCGGACCTGCGGCAGCCAGTCACTGCTTGAGGAGAGCGACTGCTGGCTATGGGTCGGCAGCCAGATCGAGGAGTTTGCGGTGGGCAAAGACTGGCCCGACCTCCCGGCGGGTCGAACGTTCATCAACCTCAATGCGGATGCGCAGCAGTTTGGGCGGAATTGGACGCCGGATGTCTGCCTGCTGGGGGATGCAGGGCTGGTGCTAAGGCAACTGATGGGCGCATGTGGGGAATCGGGAAGGGGGAATCGGGAACCGGCAGAGGTGCAGAGGCGGGTGGCGGAGGGCAAAGCGGCGCACCAGGCGTGCGTGGACCAGATCATCGCCAGGACAAAGGGCCCAGTGCATCATGCTCAGTTCATCCGCGAACTCAACCGGCTGATGCCTAAGGACACCGTAGGCGTGATTGGCGAGGGTGCAAACCGCGTCTGGACGGCCACGGAGCTTGAGTTGACCACCACCGGCTCCTGGGTTTCAGCCAGCGACTTCGGCTGCATGGGCTATGCAGTCGCCGCCGCCATTGGAGCGTCGCTGGCGGCCCCGGGCCGGAAGGTAGTTGCCCTTACAGGCGACGGCTCGTTCCAGATGCAGATGCAGGAGATCGTGGTAGCCGCCCAGTACAAGCTGCCGATAACGTACGTGGTGTTCAACAACAACTGTCTCGGGTGGATCAAGTGGGGGCAGAAGGTCGGACGCGAGGAACGGTTCTACTGCGTGGACTATGAGGTGAACTGGAAGCACGCAGAAGCAGCGAAGGCGGCCGGGCTCGCGGGCTTCTTCGTGGACAATCCCGCTGACATCGAAGTCGCTATCAAGGGCGCCTTCGCTGCCAACGACAAGGGCCAGCCGGCGCTGATCGAGGTCATGGTGCCATACGACGAGCCGACGCCGGGATTCTGCGAGCATCATGATGTTTGCACGATGGAAGAGGCGATGAAGGGCTAAGCGACCGAAAGGGGACGGTGCAAAGTGAAGAAACTGCTTGCGGTAGTAGGTCTGTTGCTGCTGGCGCCGTTGTGGGCGCAGGACACTGACAGTGCCGTGCTGACCAAACAGGTGCTCGCGAAGGCCGCGCCGGTGTACGGCTGGATCGCTGACGGTGGGGTGCGCGGAGTCTATTACTCTGGCCTGCGGGATGTCACGCTCTACGACCCGTCGGCGGCTGCGGGGCTGAACTGTGTGCTCAACAAGTTTGGTTTCGCGCCGGACAAGCCGGATGAGGGCTTGGCCTTGCATGCCGAGGCGGCCCGCGCCTGCAAAGAGCGCGGGATGAAGTACTTCCCCTACATCAACTTCAACAGCTTCACTGAGCGCGACTACACCAAGCGCCAGTACACGCCACTGGTTGACGCCACGGGGAAGGTCTACGCGGAGACGCCGTCCCCCCTCGACCGTGAGTTCTGGAACCAATCCATCAAGCGGCGCTTCGTACAACTGGCGGAGTTGGCCAAGCGAGAGCCCCTGACCGGCGTAGCGATTGACTTTGAGATGTATGGCTCAGAGATCATCTTCTATGACCGTGTCGGGTGCCTTGACTACAGCGATCTGGCTTTCAACGGCTTCCTGGCGCAGGAGAAGCTGCCGCAGGAGCAGGTAGCCCCGGCGCAGCGGGTGACGTGGCTCACGCGGAAGCACCTCAGCGACAAGTACGAGGCCTACTATCGCAGCACTCTCGAAGCGATCTGCCGGGACATCGAGCAGGCGACACATGCCGCCAACCCCGACTTCATCGTCGGCTTCTACTCCTGGAACTACAACAGTCCCTTCTACGAAGCCTGCGCGCGCGGCTTTGGCACTGAGAAGATGCCCGCACTGCTGTGGCCCGGCACGACCTACAGCAGCGGGTATTCCGTGCCTGAAGTGGACAACCAGGTGCGCCTTCTGGGGCGCATTGGCGCACACTGCGTATTCATCCCGGGGCTTTGGCTCTGGCAGTTCCATGCCGACAATCTGGCGGCCAATGCCTACCTCAGCGCCAAGCAGGCTGGCGGATACTGGCTCTACGGGATCTACTCGATGTGGAGCGAGAGCGCGACCAAACGCAAGGTGCCGCATGTTAAGGCCGAGGATTTCTGGGCCGCGCTCAAGCGAGCCAATGATGAGATCATCGCGGTTCGCAAGGACCCGCAGCACCAAAGCGCGCTGAAGGTTGACCTCAGCCGCTCGCTGTTCCTGGGGATTGACCCGGCCACACTGGCCAAGCCCGTCAAGCTGCGGCTTCTGGAAGCAGCCCCCGCGATCCCGCCCCTGGACAAGCAGATTGCAGCACCAATTCGTTACACCGGCGTCTACCGGGCCTTCGGCGAGCAGGGCAAGAAGCTGACGTTCCGCGTCATGACACCGCGTCTGGGGGGCCATACCAATGGCACGGTGGCCTCGCTTCTGGGCCCGGACCACAAGGTTCTGGCAGAGGAACAGGTCGGCGTTGGCGAGACGAAGGATATGGTGATCGAGTGCCCGGCGACGGGAACGTACACTGTAGTGGCGCAAACCGGCAATCTGTGCTCGTACGTGGTCTCTGACGCGCCAGGCTTCGTCCTGGACGGGACAGATGGGCTGCACCTGATGACGCGAGTGCAGCCGCTGTACTTCATGGTGCCGCCCGGCGTGAAGGAGTTCACCTTCACAGGCACAGGGCAGGGCGTGGAGCGCTTCGATGCCGGTATCGTGGCTCCGGATGGTACGGTGGTGGCGCACGCGGAGAACATCGGCAATACGACAGTGCTGAAAGTGGCGGTGCCGGCGGGACAGGACGGGCAGATCTGGACGCTGGACCTCAAGCCACCGGCAGATGGGGTGCTGGAGGACGTGACCGTGCAGATGTCCAGCAACATCCCGCCGTATTTCGCGCGCGAGAGAGAGCGGCTGCTGGTGCCGTAGCCTGGGTGACGGCTGTGAAACAGTAGGTGGGTAGAAGTCGAAAAAGGTGGGTTCGAATTCGAACCCACCTTTTTGGTGCGCGAGGAAGAGGTATGGGGGGCTCAGGGCATCCGGATGGAATGCCTGCGCTGCAGGGTCTCGATCTCCTCAAGAACCTTGCCGGTTCCGATGGCGACCGAGGATATGGGGTCGTCGGCAACGTGCACCGGGATCTGGGTCTCGATCTGCAAGAGAGTGTCAATTCCCCGTAGCATGGCTCCGCCACCCGTGAGGGTGATACCGCGCTCGATGATGTCGGCGGCGAGTTCGGGCGGGGTCTTCTCCAGAATAGCCTTCACGGAACTGACAATCTGCGAGACGTTCTCGGAGAGGGCGTCGCGAACCTCGATCGAGCTGACGGTCACGGTCTGGGGGAGGCCGGAGACGATGTCGCGCCCGCGGACCTCCATCTCTATTTCCTCTTCGTCGGTCTTCCAGGCAGAACCGCAGTGAATTTTGATGTTCTCAGCAGTCCGCTCGCCGATGTCGAGGTTGTAGACACGGCGGATGTGGCGAATGATAGCCTCATCGAGCATGTTGCCGCCCACGCGCAGGGAGTCGCTCACCACGATGCCGCCGAGGGAGATGACGGCGATGTCGGTGGTTCCGCCGCCGATGTCCACGACCATGTTGCCGCCGGGGCTGGCAATGGGCAGACCAGCGCCGATGGCGGCGGCCATGGGCTCTTCAATGGGGTAGGCATCCCGTGCGCCGGCCGCGCGGGCGGCATCCAGAGCAGCACGCTGTTCGACGCTGGTGGCGCCGGAGGGGATGCAGACGACGACGAGGGGCTTGAAGAAACGGGCGCGATTGCCGCAGGCCTTGCGCACGAGGAAGGCCAGCATGTCGCGGGTGACGCTATAGTCCGCAATGACGCCGTCGCGCAGGGGGCGGATGGCGACGATTGTGCCGGGGGTGCGGCCCAGCATCTGCCGCGCATCCTCACCGACGGAGAGTACGCGCTTTGTGGCCTTGTCTATGGCTACAACAGAAGGCTCTCTCAGCACGACACCGCGGCCACGGGCATAAACTACGATGTTGGCGGTTCCAAGGTCAATCCCAAGCCGCTCGCCGATTCCTAACATACAGACTCCTCAACGGAATGCCGTTCCCGGCGGACCTGCGCGCCCAAAGCACACAGTTTGTTCTCGAAATTCTCGTAACCGCGGTCGAGAAGTTCGGCTCCAGCCACCTCGGTACGTCCTTCGGCGGCCAGTCCGGCCAGCACGAGGGCTGATCCCGCGCGGAGGTCGGTTGCGACGACGGGCGCGCCGTACAGCTTCTCGACACCCTTGATGATGGCCACGCGGTCCTTGACCTGGATGTCGGCGCCCATGCGGGCCAGTTCGTCGGTGTAGTTAAAGCGCATGTCGAAGATGGTCTCTTCGATGACGCTGGTCCCGACGGCGATAGTTGCGACGACAGCCATGTTGGGCTGGAGGTCGGTGGGGAAGCCGGGATACGGGCTTGTAGAGATTTCGACTGCTCGGGGACGCGTGTGGTTCCGCAAGCGAATCATATCGGGATGCCGCTCGATCTGCGCGCCGGCCTTGGCCAGCTCGGGCAGGACGACGTCCATGTGCTCGGCGCAGATGTTGGTGACGGTGATATCACCCTTGGTGACCATGCCCGCGACGAGGAAAGTACCGGTCTCCATGCGGTCCGGAATGGCCTGCCCCTCGGCGGGATGCAACTCCGGTACGCCATTGATGACCACGCGGGAGGTGCCGTGGCCCTGAATGTCAGCGCCACAGGCGCGGAGGAAGTCTTCACAGCAGACGACTTCGGGCTCGCGCGAGGCGTTCTCGATGATGGTGGTGCCCTCGGCCAGCGTGGCCAGTAGCATCACATTGACCGTGGCGCCGACGCTGCGGGTGCGGTTGTCGAGGTAGACGGTATTGCCCTGGAGCTTGCCTGCCTGGGCGTACATAACGCCGTGCCGGTCCACGACACTGGCCCCGAGGGCCTCGAAGCCCTTGATGTGCTGGTCCACGGGCCGCTGGCCGATGATGCAGCCACCCGGAAGCGGGACCTGGGCCTCGCCGAAGCGGGCGAGAAGGGGCCCGGCGACATAGAACGAGGCGCGCATGGCGCGGACGAGATCGTAGGGCGGGGCGACTGAGGTGATGTGGGAGGCGTCGATGCTGAGGCGGCCTGGGCCGAGCCAGTCACATTTGGCTCCGAGAGCCCTCAGCATTTTGATCATGGTGCCGACGTCACGAATCTGCGGCACATTGTTGATGATCGTCTGGCCAGGAACGAGGAGTGAGGCGGCGAGGAGCGGCAAGGTACCATTCTTGGAGCCGCTGATGCGAACTTCACCGTGCAGCGGCTGACTGCCGGAAATGTGGAGAGTGTCCACGGGCGCTTCCTCTCTTACGTGCGGTGTTTGCTGCGATTCGCGCCTCGGACCCTGTTTGCCAATACCAGTCCACGACGCAAGTGAAGCGTCGTCACGGTTCCTGCCACAGAGGCGGCTGCTAGAAGGAGGCTGGCAGAGCCGCGTGGGCCCTGACAACCGGCCCGGGAGTGTCCAATGCGCGCAATTGCGCACTTTTCGCCGCCAGCGGAGCTGCCGGGAACGGCGAATCACCGGATTACGAGGACCAACTCCGGTTACGCATACTCAGGCCAATGGTAATGCTACCGCAAAGACGTGAGGTTGTCAATCTGTGGGTGGGTAGGGGCAGGCAAAAGCAGGCAGCGGGTGGCGGGCGTGGTCAGGGCCTTCCAGCGACTTTGAGGCGGTTGAGGGCCCGCACCAGGGCGATCTCCGCCCGGACGGGGTCGACTTCAAGCTCGAGGCGGCGTGCGAGGCGCTCACGGGCACGCTCGGCGGCTTGTTCGGCGCGCTCGATGTCGATATCCGCTGCGCGTTCCACCGCATCGCCAATGATGGTGACTTTGCCGTCACGAATGTGCAGCATGCCTCCGGCGACGGCATAGTGCTGCCACTCGGTGCCCTGGCGCAGGCGCAGGTCGCCGATGCCGAGTTCGGCGATCAGCGGCGCGTGGTTGGGAAGCAGGCCGAAATAGCCGTTGATCCCGGGGGCCACGAGCCCGTCGACCTCACCGGTATAGATGGGGCCTTCGGGGGTCACAATCTCCACATGCAGTTGCTTGTGCATTCGGTACCATGCGGGCGTGAGGCCCGCCCTATTGTCGAGTCGATGAAGCGTGTCGGTTTCGCGTGTTGTCGGCCCGGATGCGGGCGAGACGCCCGCGCTACGCGGGAGGGGGGCCCGAAGCCCACCGTAGGTTGGGTCGATACAGCGCGTTGGCTCGCGTCTGCCGCCCGGCTGGAAGCCGGGGCTATGATGGCGTCAGCTCGCGGCTGGAAGCCGCTCGTACGGCCGATCTGGGCGGGCTAGCTCGACATGCTTTCGGCTTGCTTGCGGACGTCGGCGGTGGTGGCGACCATGCGGAAGGCCGCTTCGGGCAGCGAATCGAGCTCGCCCGCGAGGATCTCCTCGAAGCCGCTGATGGTGTCTTCGATTGACAGGTAAGCGCCGGCGAGGCCGGTAAAGACTTCGGCCACGAACATCGGCTGGGTCAGGAACTGCTGGATGCGGCGGGCGCGGGCTACCGTGATCTTGTCATCCTCGCCCAACTCGTCGATGCCGAGGATCGCGATGATGTCGCGCAGGTCCTTGTAGCGCTGCAGGATCTCCTGCACGCCGCGCGCGGCCCGGTAATGGCGCTCGCCCACGACCTGCGGCGAGAGCATGCGGGAGGCGGAGTCCAGCGGGTCCACAGCCGGGAAAATCGCCTGCTCGAACAGCTCGCGGGAAAGGTGGATGCTAGCATCCAGATGCGCGAAGGTCGTCGCGGGCGCGGGATCGGTGTAGTCGTCAGCGGGCACGTAGACGGCCTGTACGGACGTGATCGAGCCCTTGAGGGTCGAGGTGATGCGCTCTTGCAGGGCGCCCATCTCGGTCGCCAGCGTGGGCTGGTAACCTACAGCGGACGGCATGCGGCCGAGGAGTGCGGATACCTCGGAACCGGCCTGCGTGAAGCGGAAGATATTGTCAACGAACAGCAGCACGTCCTGTCCGGCGATGTCGCGGAAGTACTCGGCCATGGTCAGAGCGGTCAGCCCGACGCGGAGGCGGGCGCCGGGAGGCTCGTTCATCTGGCCGAAGACCATGCAGGTTTGCGGGAGTACGCCCGACTCCTGCATCTCGAGGTAGGTGCTGTTGCCCTCGCGGGTCCTCTCCCCTACCCCGGCGAACAGCGAGACACCCTCGTGGCCGGTGGCGACGTTGTGGATGAGCTCCATGATGAGTACGGTCTTGCCCACGCCAGCGCCGCCGAAGAGACCGATCTTGCCGCCACGGGGGAACGGGCAGAGGAGGTCGATGACCTTGATGCCGGTCTCGAACTGCTCGAGGGCGACCGACTGCTCCTCCAGCAGCGGGGGAGCGCGATGGATGGGCATCTTGTCGGCGTTGACAGGCTCCAGGCCGTCAATCGGCTCGCCGAGGACGTTGAACATCCGGCCGAGGGTCTGGGGACCGACCGGCACCGAGATCGGCGCGCCGGTGTCTTCGACGTCCATGCCGCGCACGAGGCCATCGGTCGAGGCCATGGCGACGCAGCGCACGAGGTCGTCGCCGAGGTGCTGGGCGACTTCGACGACGAGGTCGATCGAGTGCTTCTCATCCTTCACGCGCAGAGCGGACAGGAGTTCGGGCAGTTGATCCGTGGGGAAGCGGATATCAACAACAGGCCCGCGAACTTGTGCAACTTTACCGGCCATATTTTCCTCCCGACCTCATGTGGAGGCGGTTGAGTAGACGATTCGTTATCTACCACGTCTACGAGCGGGCGAGGCGCCCGCACTACGCGTGGAGGGTGTAGCGGTCGGAGGCGGGCGAGATGCCCGTCCTGCCGAGATTGGTTCGTTTTGCAGCGGCTTAGCCGCCCTGGGCGAGGGCGTCGGCGCCTGATATTACTTCAAGAAGCTCGGTCGTGATTGCCGTCTGCCGCGCCCGGTTGAGCTCGAGGGTCAGGTTGTCGCGCAGATCCGCCGCGTTCTCGGTCGCCGCCGACATGGACGTCATGCGGGCCGCGTGCTCTGAGGCGATGGACTGCAGGAGCATGTTCACGATCTGGGCGTCTACCGTGCGCGGGAGCAGGCCGGCCAGCAGTTCCGGGGCGGGTGGCTCGAACAGGTATTCCGCTGCCGCCTCAGCCTCGTGCTCCTCGCCGACGATGGGCAGGAGCTGAAACAGCGTCGGGGGACGGCGCAGTGGCGAGACGAATTGCGTGTAGGCGATGTGAAGCTGGTCTATGCCGCCCTCGTCGAACATCCTGCGGGCCTGACGGGCGATGCGGCTGCCGTCGCGGCTCTCGTTGCCAGTCTCGGGGGTGTCCAGCTTCGCCACGACGTTCCAGCCCAGCCGGCGGGCGTAATCGGCGGCTTTGACGCCGATGGGCAGGACCTTGACCGGGACCTTCTGGGCCTCGATAAACTGTTCGGCGGCGCGGAGAATGTTGGCGTTGTGGCTTCCGGCGAGGCCTTTGTCGCCGGCGACGACAATGAGCCCGATGTTGGCAACCGGGCGTTCCTGCAGATAAGGATGCAGGTCGGTCGGGACATTTCCGGCGAGGTTGCGCATGATCCCGCTCAGGTGCTGCAGGTACGCGCGGCTGGCCTCAACGCGCGGTTGAGTGCGCTTGAGTTTTGACGCCGCGACCATCTGCATGGCGCGGGTAATCTGCCAGATGTTGCTGACCGCCTTGATCTTTCGGCGGATCGCGCGCAGGTTCGAAGCCATTTACTTCGCCTCAACGTGCTTGTTGATGAAGTCTTCAATGGCCACGCGCAGGGCCTCGAGATCATCATCCGAGGGCTTGCCGGCACTCTCAAGCTTACCAGTGATCTCCGGATAGTGCTCGCGAACGTACTTGATCAGCTGCGGCTCAAGCTCCGGGATGCGCTCGGCTTCGATGCGGTCCCACTGGCCGGAGGTGCCGGCGTAGATGGTGATGACCTGATCGAACACGTTCATCGGCGCGTACTGCGGCTGCTTGAGCACCTGCATCATGCGCTCACCGCGCTGCAGGGTGGCCCGGGTGTTGGCGTCGAGGTCTGAGGCGAACTGGGCGAAGGCTGCGTACTCGCGATAGTGAGCGAGATCGAGCTTGAGGCGCCCGGCGACGCGCTTCATCAGACCGGTCTGCGCGGCGCTGCCGACGCGACTGACGCTCACGCCGACGTTGATGGCGGGGCGCTGGCCGCCATAGAACAGGTCGGGCTCAACGTAGATCTGCCCGTCCGTGATGGAGACGAGGTTGGTCGGGATGTAGGCGGAGAAGTCGCCTTCCTGGGTCTCAACGACGGGCAGGGCGGTGAGGCTGCCGCCGCCGCGGGCGTCAGAGAGCTTCGCCGCGCGTTCGAGGAGTCGTGAGTGCAGGTTGAAAATGTCGCCAGGGAAGGCTTCGCGGCCCGGCGGGCGGCGCAGCAGCAGGGAGACTTCGCGGTAGGCGACCGCGTGCTTGGAGAGGTCATCATAGACGACCAGCGCATGGCCACCGTTGTCGCGGATCTCCTCGCCGATCGAGCAGCCGGCATAGGGCGCCGAGTATTGCAGGGCGGGCGCGTCAGAGGCCGTGGCGACGACGATGCAGGTGTACTCCATGGCGCCGTGCTCTTCCAGCACGGCCCGCAGCCGGGCCACGGCCGAGGCCTTCTGGCCGATGGCGACGTAGATGCAGTAGACGCCGGTGCCCTTCTGGTTGATGATCGTGTCGATGGCGAGGGCGGACTTACCGATCTGCCGGTCGCCGATGATAAGCTCGCGCTGGCCGCGGCCGATGGGGATGACCGAGTCAACGGCCTTGAGGCCGGTCTGCAGCGGCTCGCTAACAGGCTGGCGCTCGATAACGCCCGGGGCGGGCTGCTCGAGCTCGGCCCATTTGTCGCTGACGATCGGTCCGCCGCCGTCGATGGGCTCGCCGAGGGGGTTGACCACGCGTCCGAAGAGCGCGGGACCAACCTTAGTACCGGCGATGCGCCCGGTACTGCGGACCTCGTCGCCCTCTTTGATATGCTCGTCGGAGCCGAGGAGGATGCAGCCGACATTGTCTTCCTCGAGGTTGAGCACAATGCCCATGACGCCGCCGGGGAATTCGATCAACTCCCCAGCCATGGCGGCGGAGAGCCCGTAGACGCGCGCGATGCCGTCACCGACTTCGAGCACGGTGCCGACGTCAACCATCTCGACGCGGCTCTCGAAGCCCTCGAGCTCCTGCCTCAGTATGCCTGTTACTTCCTCGGGTTTCAGCACGGCAAACTCCTGTTCATTTGCCTGGAAAGGTCATTTGTTGGCCGGAGGCCAGTTCGCGGAGGTGACGGGCGAGACGCCCGTCCTGCGCGGGGTGAGGCGAAATCCCTACGGCGCGCCGGTTGTCCGTGACGGGCGAGACGCCCGTCCTACGTGGATTGAGTAAATGCGGCCACCGGCACTCAGCCCGCGAGTTGCTTGCGGAGGCCCTCGAGGCGATTGCGAATGGTGCCGTCTATCAGCACATCACCTACGCGCACGCGGAGGCCGCCGATCACGGCCGGGTCCACCGCGCTGCTGACGACGATCTGGGCCTGCAACGACTCAGAGAGCGTCTCGGTGAGGCGCTGCTGCTGGTCGGCTGAGAGCGGTACCGCGCTTACGACATGGGCGTGGCGCACACCGGCCGCCTCGTCCTGCAACTCGTCGTAGATCGTGCCGCTGGCGGCAAGAACCTCGATGCGGCGCTTGTCCAGAAGAAGGCTCAGGAAGCGCTGCATGAGCGTGGGAGCGCCGTCGCCGATGAGACGCATCAATACCGAGCGCTTCTTGTCAACCGGCAGGCGGGGGCTCAGCATGGTGGCGCGCAAGTCGTCCCGCGACAGCCAGAGGTCCTGCAGGCCGGTCAGGTATGGCGCGAGGGCGGCAACCTGGCCGGTGGCCTGGGCCGCTTCGAAGAGCGCCTTCACATATCGTCGGGTGACAGTCTCGCTGATCATCGGTAGGTTTCCGAGCCGCGTCTCAAAGCGTGTAACTCACAGTAGGGCAGGCGGCTCGCCTGCCCAGCCCGGACGAGCCGCCCGCGCTACTGGACTTTGAGTGCGGCGCTAGTTCTTCGCTTGCTTTATGTCGCTGATGAAGCCGTCAACCAGCGCGCCCTGACGCTCCTCGTCGAGCGACTGGCGGATGACCTTTTCGGACATCTCGAGGGCGAGGTCGGCTACGGTGCTCTTGAGGTCCTCCAGCGCAGCTTCCTTGCTGCGCTCGAGTTCCAGGCGGCCTTGCTCGACCATGTCCTGGCGCTGCCGCCGGGCCTCTTTGTGGAGATCCTCGATGGCAGTCTTGGCTTCCACCGTCATGCGCCCGATGTCCTCGCGCGCGGCTTCACGCTGGGCGGCCAGTTCTTCCTGGAGCCGGGCGTGCTGCTGCTGCGCTTCGTCGTTCAGGCGCTTGGCCTCATTGATCTGCCCCTCGATCTCCTTGGTGCGCTGGCCCATGAACTCAGACACGGGCCTGTAAAGGAACCGCCGGAAGACCCAGAGCAGTACCAGGAAGCCGACGACGTTTACTAATAGAGATCTCGGGTCGAAGCCGAGGCTTTCCATGGACTTCCTGCCTTTTGCGAATCGTCGCCAAGGTGCGCCGTAGGGGCGGACCGTGGTCCGCCCGGTGTGGGCGCAATATGGCAATGCGGGCGGACCACGGTCCGCCGCTACGGCACTAGTGCGGTACGGCTCCACCGGTCGCGGCGCTGGTGGCGGCGGCCGCGGCATCTACGAGCGGCTTAATGTTGCCCTGGAGCAGGAAGAAGACCAACAGCGCGTAGATAACCAGGGATTCGATGAAACCGAGGGAGATGATCAGCACGCGCTGAATGTCGGAGACAGCATCAGGCTGTCGGGCGATGGCCTCGAGCGCGGCCGCGGAGGCCTTGCCCTGCCCAAGGGCGGCACATAGTACGGCGACCGGTACGGCGAAACCCACAGCCAGAGCCAGTGCAGCTTCAAAAGACATGATGTTTCCCTCTCTTCTCAGATCCGGGACAAGCCGCAAGGCTGTCCTCGATATAAAGCGACCGAAATATGTACAAGGTCCGGAATATCGATTTCTCGCGTAGGTCGGTTCGTCTCGAACCGACACCGCCGGCAACGTATCGGGTGGGTTCGAGACGAACCCACCTACGCGCCGAAGGGCTACCCCTGCACCTGCTCGCCTTTGATCTCCAGCGAGTGCGCCGGGACCTTCGTCTCTTCCTCGTGGTGGTCCTCATGGCCGCCGAGGGCCAGGGAGATATACACGGCGGTGAGCATCGTGAAAATGAGCGCCTGAATGAACCCGCCAAAGATCGCGAAGGCGACCATGAACAGGTGAATGGGGATCGGGATGAAGATGGCCTGCTGGATCTTGGCGCCCAGCTTGATCAACTCGGCGACCACGGTGTCTTCACCGAAGATGTTGCCGAAGAGACGGATCGAGAGCGAGAGGGGCTTGGCCAACTCGCCGATGACGTGGATGGGGATGTTCAGCGGGGCCATCCAGGTCGGCTCGCCCACGAAGTGCTTCAGGTAGCCGAAACCGTGCGCTCTGAAGCCAGAATACTGGACGTATACGAAAACCGTCAGCGCGAGAGCCGCGGTCATGTTGATGCTGGCAGTCGGCGAGAGGAAGCCGGGGATGATGCCGAGGACGTTCATGCAGAAGATGAAGATGAAGCAGGTGGCCAGGAAGGCCAGGTACTTCTCGCCGATGGGGCCCATGACGCCGACAGCGAAGTTGCGGAAGACGTCGTAGGTCCATTCCCAGAGGTTCTGCCACCCCCGCGGCACGCGCTTCATGTTGCGCGTGCCGGCAATGATGGCGATGATAAGCAGCAAGAGCACCGTGTATGTCGCGAGGGTCTGCGGGTTTACGAAACCCCGTAGCGTCTCGGGCACGAACGGCTCAATCGCATTGTACCAGGTGGCGTGATGCTCGCCCACGGAAGTCTCCAGTGAGAAGAAGGGTGCGGTCGCTTGACCGGCACCGCCCTGAAACACAATAATCGGCAAATATCGCCGTGAGTTTAGCCCGCTAGATTCTGCTACGGCGTTCAGCTAACACTCCTACGCGGGGCCGGGCGCAGTTGCGTCATGAAGATCGTGAACACGATCAGGGCGACTGTATACCCTGTTGCCAGCCATACCGGGTTGGCGTGCCACCGCGTGATGAGCAGGCCCAGAAGCACTGCCACGACGAGCAGGTGCCCCCATCGCCAGAGGCTCGCCAGAAGCCGCAACGGACCGCTCAGCCCGCTTGTGACGCCATAGGCGCCAAAGGCCACGGAGCCGAGGGATACCGCCCCTACCACCACCCCGGCGGCAAAACTGAGACCGGCGGAAAGATTGACTGCGAAGCTGAGGGTGACGGCCACTGCTGCGGCGATCACAAGTGCAATCACCAGCACAACCTGCCCCGCGCGCACCCTACTTTTTCCCTGCTACGGCAATGATCCGCGCCATCTGAGCAAACCCTGCAACCGTGCCGAGGAGGAAACCGATGATGAGCAGCCACGGCGCTGTTCCGAACTGCTGGTCGAGCCAACGACCGCCGAGAGCGCCGATGGCGATCGCTGCGGCCATGGTGAAACCGGCACCACTTAGCACCGCCACCACCCGAAGCGCGCTACCGGTTCTCGCCGCGCTCTTCCGGCCATCCTCCTCGCTCATTATGGGCGGGATGATACACCTGTGCAACGGCGGTGTCAACAAGTAAATCGGGAAAAGTTTCTCTGTATACGTGAAATATTTCACTTGCTCAGCACGCGTTGCACAAACTCCCAGGGAGGGCATCCCGAGCCACAGGAGGAAGCACCAGTCATGCCCGCCTCCGCCTCTCCCCCACTCTCTGGCTCACGCTATGCCGCCATTGCCCTCAGCGGGGCTGGTTTGGCAGCCGGCGTGGCGCAGGGGGTGCTCCTTAGGCAGCTTCTGAACCTTGCTGCGGGCAACGAGCTGACCATTGGCCTCATGCTCGCCGCCTGGTTCTTCTGGGGTGCCATGGGTGCCCTGCTCGTGGCCAGGAGGGGCGAGCGTGACGAGGGTCAGAGATCGCTGCTGCGGGTGCTTAAGCTTTCGGTGACGCCACTGCCAGCCATGATGGTTGGCATGGCGGTAATCGCACTCGCGCCGCCCGTACTCGCCAAGCTGCCCAGTAATCTCGGAGCGCAGCCGGGCCAGGTGCTGGGGCTACTGCAGATGCTGGTGCTAAGCCTGCTGGCGGTGCTTCCGTCCGGGATTGTGGCCGGGGCGCAGTTTGCGGCCGGGATGCGTCTCTACGGGAGCTACCGTCCGGGCCCCCATGCGGCGGGGAATGCGTATGCACTCGATGCGCTGGGGCACCTGACCGGTGGCGTGCTGGCTGCGGTGCTGCTGTTCGGCGGAGCCACCGCCCGGGAGATAGCGTTTTGTGGCGGAGTTTTGGCCCTGTGGGGCGCCGCGGGGCTCTGGACGCAGGCGCGCAGGCCCACGGGGCAGCAACTGCGCCCGCTGCAGGCCGCCCTGCTCGTGGCGCTGGCGACCACCTGCTACTTGCCGGCTCTGGTGCCTCTGCCTTCCCCGCTCATCTGGCGGGGGGAGAAGGTTCTAGCTGAGAAGGAGACCATCCACGGCAGCCTTGCAGTGACGCGCTTTGGCCCTGACGGCGCGTACTTCTACCTCAATGGCGTCCCCGAGGCGTCTTCTCCGCCCACTCCGGGCATTCAGCACCTCATCCACTTCCCGCTGTTGCAGGTGAGCAAGCTGCGCACGGTGCTGCTGATCGGCGGCGGGGCGACCGGAGGGCTGCGGGAGGTGCTGCAGTATCCCGGCGTCTCTCGAGTAACCTATGCCGAGCTTGATCCGGGCCTGATTGACCTCGCACGACAGTACACAGTGGGGGCCGACCGGCAGGCGCTGTCGGACCCGCGGGTGAGCATCCATTCCGGCGACGGGCGGCTGCTGGTGAAGCAGATGCCGCGCCATATGGGCCTCGGGCCGCCGTATGATGCGGTGATCCTCGGCCTGCCAGACCCGTCCACGGCGCAAATCAACCGTTTCTATACGGCGGATTTCCTCAGGGAAGCCGCTCGGGTGCTCAAGCCTGAGGGCGTGCTGGGGTTACAGGTGCCGTCATCGGACACGTATCTGGGTGACGAGCTTCTGCGGCTCGACGCGGTGCTGCTTCGGACGGTGCAGGCGGTATTTCCACAGGTGGCGCTGCTTCCAGGGGATCCGATGGTCATCGCCGCCACCCGTAGCGGGAAATTGACCGAGGATGCGGACGTTCTGCGAGCGCGCATGGATCGTCTCACGATTGAGGCGCCGGAGTTCCGGGCCCATGCGTGGGACCGACTGTTCCCCTTCGAGGTCAGCAGGGCCCGCGAGAGCTTCGCGGAGGCGCCACCACTGCCGCTCAATACGGACGGGCAGCCGATTGCGTACTTCTACGACCAGGCCTACTGGGTGGCACAGTATAGCCGCAGTTCGTGGGCGTTCTTCCGGCTGCTGGAGCGCCTGGACCTGCGCGACGCGTTGGTGGCGCTGGGGGCTCTGCTGGTGGTACTGGGACTACCGGGCCTGTTCTCTGCGCGGGTGCGGTGTGGATACGTGTCGCTGGCGATCTTCGGCACTGGCTGGATTGCCATGGCGCTGGAGGTCACACTGCTCTTCGCGTTCCAGGTGTACTATGGCTATGTCTATGCCCAACTGGGGATCATCACCGGGGCGTTCATGATCGGGCTGGCCGTGGGGGGCATCGGGGCGGGACGACGGCTTGAGCGGCTGGGTGCGCGGGGCACCGAGGGGCTGCTGATAGGGCTGCAGGGCAGTGTCACGGTGCTGGCACTGGCGCTGCCGGGGCTCCTGGCGCTCATCGGAGGGGAGAGCGCAGGAGGTGGGTTCCTGCTGCCCAATCTGGTCTTCCCAGCGCTGACGGCGGTGGTAGGGGTGCTCGTCGGGGCCGAGTTCCCGGTGGCCAGCCGGCTGCTACAGGGCCAGGGGCATCCAGCAACTGCGGCGGCGGGAGTGTATGCGGCGGACCTGCTGGGGTCGTGCGCAGGGGCACTGGTGGCCGGAGCGGCGCTGCTGCCGGTGCTGGGGCTGTATGCCACGTGCTACGCAGCAGCGGGCGTGAGCGCCGTCCTGGCCCTGCTGCTGAGCCTGCGCCTACTCCACCGGTTCCGTTAGTGCCTTCATCTGGCCCTCGTGGTGTCGAATGGCCTTGCGGATGGCCGGCAAACGCATGGTAAACAGTGCGGCAGAAACCAGCGAGAGCATTCCACCCAGCCAGACGGTGATCGGCGCGCCAATGTGGGTTGCCGCGAACCCGCCCCAGAGGCTGGCGAGAGGCCCCGAGCTCATGAAGGCCATGGTGTACAGCGCCATCAGCCGTCCCCGCTTGTCGTCGTCCACCAGCATTTGCAGCAGGGTGTTCGTCCCCGCCATCTGCACCATCATCCCGAAGCCGATGAACAGCAAAATGCCCATTGACAGTGGCAGAGAGGTGGAGCGGGAGAAGAGTATGAGACCGACGGAATACGCGGTGAGTGCCGCAACGATGATTCTGTCGAGCCCTCCAATGCTTTTGCGCGAGGCCAAAAAGAACGCGCCAGCCACTGCACCCACGCCGATGGTGGCAATCAAGAGGCCCAGAGTCTGGGGGCCGCCATGGAGCACGTTCTTGGCGAAAACCGGCATCAGCGTCATGTACGGACCGCCGAACAGTGTTACCAGACTGAGGTTCAGCAGGAGGTAGCGCAGGGCTTTGAAATGCCACACATAGGAAACGCCCTCCCTCAGGCCCTGCAGCCCCGCGGAGGTCGAACGCATGGTCTCACGGGGCCGAACCTTCATCACGAGCAGCGCCCAGATGACCGCGATATAGCTGACCGCGTTGAGCAGAAAGCAAATGCCGGCGCTGGTAATGGCGAGGATAAATCCCGCCACGGAGGGGCCGACGAGGCGGGCGGCATTGAAAATACTGGAGTTCAGCGCGATGGCGTTGCCAAGGTCGGCCTTGTCATCCACCATCTCGGCCACAAAGCTTTGCCGCAGCGGGATGTCAAACCCGTTGACGCAGCCCAGGAAGATCGCCAGCGCAAAGAGGTGCCACACCTCCACGCGGCCCGTCAGCACCAGCGTCGCCAGTATCCCCGCCTGCAACATCGCGGCGCACTGGGTAAAAACAACTAGCCGGTGGCGGTTGAAACGGTCGGCGGCAAGGCCCGCCCACGGCGCGAGCAACAGCGCTGGGATCTGGCTCGAAAAGTCCAGCGCCCCCAGCATCCACGGCGAGTGCGTCCAATTGTACACAAACCACTGCAGGGCCATCCGCTGCATCCACGTCCCGATATTCGACACGCCCTGCCCCATAAAAAACAGCCGGTAGTTGCGGTAGCGCAACGCCCGGCCGGTCCACTTGAGAGCCGCGATACGATCCTGAAAAGAAGCCACGACGACAAACCCCACTTGAGCTGCAAGAGGCCCGAAAAAGCACTCGGCCGGCTAAGGCCAACTGGATTGTAGCATATCCCAGATCGCAAATCTACTTGAGACCTAAACTATTTTTTCGGGCCGTCGATGACGAATATCCACTTCAAGAGCTCCGAGTGGCGATAGACGATGCTCCGTCGCTTGCCGTCAGTCCAGGTATATGTGGCCACGCCGTTGGGCTTGCGGAGCATCGCATGCACGGCCAGCGTAAGTGAGGGGCTGCCAACCTGGCTGGGGTCCAGGAAGATGCGCTCGGTGAGGATATGGAGGGTCGTGATCCTGCCAGATTCATCGAGGCCCCAAAAGCCCCAATCGCCGGGCAGGCTCAGGGTGTTCGTCAGGCGACGGCTCAACTCATCAAGGTAGATCGAGGCCCCGACGGCGCCGATCATCTGCTTGTCGCGCATTACGGGCACCGCCACAACCACGCTGGAGCGGCCGGTGAATTTGCCGGTCACGAGGTCGCCGATAGCCGTCTCTCCGGCCCTCAACTTGGCAAAGTAGGGCCGATCTTTCAGCGAGAGGCCTGTGGTATCGGCACCGATCGCGCGATAGGTGCCATCGGGGCGGGCGAACCAGACCAACCCCGAGGTCGGCGGCTGCACTTCGGCCAGGAGAGGCGCCAGCTTATCCCAATCCCCCGCGCCCGCCGCGTCGGAGGCGGCAATGACGCGAAGCGCCTGTGCGGTCGAGGTCAGTTGGGACTCGGCGAGGCTGATCATCGCCCGCAGCGACACCTCTGCCGGAAGCATCAGGTCAGCGGGGGCGGCATGGGCGGCAGGCATGAGAACCGTGATGAGCAAGAGACACAGAAAGGCTGAGAACAACCGAGACATGGTGAGCGACATGGTATGACCTCCGCGTGATGGTTGGGTCTGTCTTAACAATGACTATCCTCGAAGCCAATAGGCTCAGCGGCTCCTGGCGGCCAGTTCCTCAGCCTCCTGCCGGAAACGCCCACGGCCAGGCAGGCCACGCATGCTGCACACTACGCCTCTGCCACCACGGCCGGATCGCACGACAGGGTCACCCTCTCCCCCACTCCCATGCCGACCGTCAGTAGCTTGCCTTCCCTGACCTCCACGGTGCCATCGTCGCGCCGCACGACCGCCGGGCCGTCGAAGGGGTTGGCCATCGTCAGGGTTTCGCCGGCTTCGCTGACGACCTCTACCTTCACGGCTTTGCCCCGCTCCCACCGTCCGGACACCAGGAAGGCGCCCTCGGCGCGGAGGCCCTCGAAGGACGCCTCCGGCCACCACCGCGGCACGGCGTTGAACACCCGCAGCACACCACGGCTGGTCTGCACCAGCATCTCCATGACCGCTGCCGAGGCTGCGAGGCAGGCTTCAATCTGCATGATGAGCGGACGTCCGGCCATGATGGTAAAGCCGCGGAACTGTGCGTCATGGGTGCTGGCATAGCCCCGGTTCATGAAGGCGCGGCGGTACAGCCCCAAGATCGTGTCGGCCATCTCGCCGTTGCCGATGCGGCCGAAGAGAATCGACGCCCAGGGCATGCACCAGCCCGTCCAGCGTCCCATGCCCATGTCGGTGAGGTGCCACATGGAGCCATGCACCAGACCACGCTGCTCGTCGTCGCTCTCATAGTCGAAAATGTCGAAGGGGTAGATCCCGGCAAGGTGGGAGTGGTGACGGTGGCTTTCGCTGAGGGGTTGGCCCTCCCAGAGCTGTATCTGGCCGCTCTCGACAGTTGCCAGCGGCAGGCGGGCGTGGATGTCCTGCCACTTGCGGCGGTCCGCCGTGTCCACACCGAGGAGTTCGGACGCCTCGATCAGCTTCTCGCACAGGAAGTGGATGTTTGCGAGCTGGAAGCTGGCGTTCACGCCCCAGGCGTCTTTGCCCGCCCCGCCGAACTCCGGCGAGACGCTCACCGGCAACGAGTACTGAGTACCATCGTCATCCAGCATCGCCTCATAGACACGCATGGCGCCCTTGAGGAACGGGTATGCGGTGTCGCGCAGGAAGTCGCGGTCCATGCTGTAGCGGTAGCGCAGCCACAGTAGCTGTCCCGTCCAGGCGGTCGAGCCGTGGTCTATCGAGCCGGTCCAGAAGCCGCCCATGCAGGTGCAGCGGTCGTCTACCGCGTGTGGGAGCATCAGGCCATCCTGCACATCCACGAAAGCCCGGGCGTTGCGGCGCAGGATCGGCTCCCACTCCTTGAGCATCTTCACCAGCGGGTCGAGTGCCTGTAGCTGATTGCCGCCATATGCCGGCCAGTAACACTCCTGCAAATTGATGTTGAAGTGGTAGTCGCTGGACCAGGGGGGCATGGTGTACTCCTCGACCCAAGGCCCTTGCAGGGTCGCCGCCGGGCCGCCGGGCCAGGAGAGCCCGGCGAGCTTGTACATGCCGAGGTAGTAGAGCAGTTCGCGGTCGGGGTCGGGAAGGCTGATGGTGGCGCATTGCTTCCAGTAGTCGCGCCACCAGTCGGCGACCTGGGAGGAGGCTTTGTCGTAGCCCGGCTGCGCGGCCTGCTCCACAAGCTCCCGTGCGGCGGCCTTAGCGGCCTCTGGCGTCTCGCCATACACACTGCAGACCAACAGGTCCGCTTTGCCGCGCGCGGCGATTTTCAGGCATCCTACGCACATCGCCGGCTCGCCGGGACATTCCTGCACCCAACCCGTGAAGTCGCCATCGGCGAACTCCTGCGCGGGCGGGAAGCCATATTGGCGGTAGTGCTGCATGACCTCATCATGGTAGACGGGACGGAGCGTCAGTACGGCCTCAGCGCCACGGACCGTGATCGCAATAACCGGCTTGTCGCGCACGATGACAGCCTTCAGCACCCCGCCGGGAGCGAATTCGATCTGGCCCTCGCCGCGCGCCAGGTCCAGTCCGCCGGAGGCGATGTTGAAGCCATCATGGAGCTTCAGGTCTACGCGTCCCATCGGCAGGCGCGTCGGGCGCTTGGGCGTGTGCTCATCGGTGCGGGTGTCCTCGAACGCAGCCCGCAGGCTTTCCTCGTCCTCGGCCACCAGCCACTTCTTCAGGTTCGCCCAGGTCGCGGTCTCATTCCAGCCGATCCCGCCGCGGTGGTCCCAGTAGTCGGCGCGGTTGATGGTAATGCGGATGTCGGCGCCCTCGCCCCAGATCAGGGCTCCAAAGGTGCCGTTGGAGAGAGGTATGCCGTAATGGGTGGTCTCGAGGGGGAAATCAAACTCCAGCCGGCTGGCGAGGAAGGGTGAAGTCGAGGGCACTGTGGGGTCCTTTCGAGGCGTTGGTGGGCGGTTCTTTTGGCCGCTTTCACAAAGGAGAGCGGCCATTTTGGTCTATGCTGCCCTGGTCTTTGCTACTTGCCCAGATAGAGGGCGGTGGTTTCGCCGGGGCTTAGGCGAATCTTCAGGTATGAGCCCTCGCGGTTGGTGGTGAAGGGCACTGTGACCCCGCCTGGGACCATTACGTCTGTGGCTTGCTTGACGGGCTGGCGTACGTGGACCGTGGCTTCAGCGGGCTTGTCCACATTGCGGTTGAGAAGGAAGAGGTAGCGGTCGCCATTTTCGGCAACGCGGAGGACCGTTTCGAGGTCGGTGTTGTCGCTGCTGGCCGCCGGGGCGGCGTAGCTGGCGATGGACTTCCACAAGTCGAGGCGCTGGCTACCGAGCGTGGCGAGGGAATCGGCGCGGAGGAAGTCACCATTGAGCTTGCCGGAGCGCAGCGCGGAGCTGGCGGCGTCTTTCCCGGGGCCAAGTCTGGCCTCGAGCACGCCGGAGGGTCGGGCCAGTTCATCGTACTTGCCGGCCTGGCCGAGGGTGACAAGCAGTTTGCCGGGCTCCATGAAGCCCAGCAGCTTGCGCTGGAGGTCGGCGGAGAGGTAGCTGGCTTGCGGGACGATGACCACGTTGTAGTCGCTGAACTTCGCACGATTCTGCTCGAAGTACTCATCGGGGACGAGTTCGTAGAGGATGCCGCCCTTGTAAAGCAGGTCGTGGAGGCCGAGTATCTCCGAGTAGGCGGTGAGGTCGGGACGCTCGTTGCGCATGGTGGCGCTGGGCTGGAGGACCAGCACCCTGGAGGGGGCGATCTGGCTGTGGGTCAGGACCCAGTCGAGGTTCTCCATTGCACGCTTGGCGACGGCGAGGCCGGGGGCGCAGTAGCGGACTGTGGTGAGGTCCCACTGGGGGTTGAACCAGTTGCCATTGTACTCAAAGATGTAGGCGCCACCGGTGTATGAGTACCACTTCATCTGCAGCGAGCGGCCCCAGATGGCGGTGCTGCTGATGTGCTTTTCGAGGCCGCGGCGCTGGGCGCGCTCGTCGTCCACGCGGTTGCCCTCCTCCTGCTTGCCCCAGAAGTCCTCCATGTAGCCGAGACCCTTGCTGTGGAAGCGGCTCAGGCTGTTGAGGTAGACGTTGCCAACCTGCATCTGCGGCGCGCCACGATGGTAGGAGAGCACGTCGCAGGCTTCGACGGCGTCGGCGCCGTTGATGAGGTGGAGCAGGGCGCTGTGGCGGGCGACGACCGGTTTGGACGGGTCGGCGGCTTTGAGGGTGGTGTAGATCAGGTTGAGGTAGTCGCGATAGGAATCGTCGCGGAAGGCCTCGAAGACGGCGACGAGCGGGGTGACTTCCTTGCGGCCGATATAGGCGTCGGGCGGGGGCTGGACGGCGGCGAAGTCGGCATAGGTGGTACCGAGGGCCTGGTTGAGGGCGGCGATGGTCTGGTATTTGGCCTGCAGCCAGGTACGGAAGGCGGCTTCGGCGTGGGGGCCGTAGCCGGTCTCGCGGAGGCCCTTACTGGTTGTGAAGTAGGGATAGGCTTCCTGAGCGACCTCATAGAACAGAATGCGCGGCTCGTTTTTGCAGAAGGTGGCGTACTTGGTCAGGTAGTCCTTGATATAGGCGCGGACGGCGGGGTGGAAGTAGTTGAGCGAGCGGTCGGTGCCGCGGGATTCGCCTTTGAGGCCATCCTGGGAGAGCTTGAAGAAGTCGGGTTCGTCCTTGTACTTGTCCACGAGCCACTGGGGGGCGTACATGTATTCGTGAAGGCCAAAGCCGAGGTAACCGAACGTGCCGGAGTAGCCGAGCGCCTGCAGGTCATCGCAGGCTTTGGTGATGTTGCTGAAGTCTGTCTCGGTCTCGGTGTGGACTTTGGGGGCACCGGGTGCGGAGGAGTGGAACTCGAGATCGAAGGGCCTTTCCCAGGCAGAGAACTGGGTGGGGCTCCAGCAGCCGTAGAGCAGGCGGTTGAGCTTGCCCGAGGGCTGGAAGGGCTTGACCGAGCGGGGCTGGCGGCCGAGCTCTTTCGGGAGGGAAGCGGGCTTGAACGCCGATTGGGCGCGGGCCATGTCCGCTTTGAGGGTATCGAGGGTTGACTGGAGCTTATTCGCTTCGGCGGTGAAGGCGGCCATGTCGGCGTCGGCTTTGGACTTGAAGGCCTTGATGTAGGCGAGATAGGTCTGGTTGAGTTGCTCGTCGGCGGCGGTGAAGCGGGCCTCCATGTCCGCGTCGGGCTTCTGGCCGACGTAGGCACGGGTGCGCTGGAGGTTGCGGAGCTGGTGCTCGACGTCGGCGGAGGCGAAGACGAGGGCATTGTAGCGCGCGCCGGACTGGTAGAAGGCGTCGCTGGCCGTCTGGTGCTTGACGAAGCGGCTAATCGGGCCGGAACCGGTCTCAACGCCCATGGTCTGGTTGGTCCAGACGTCCACGGGGAGGTTGTCGGTGGTGCCGAGGTTCTCGATGGTGATGTCGTCGAACCACACGCGGCCGACGGCGTTCTCGACCGAGAGCATGAACTGCGCAGTCGATTCGATGGTGGAGGAGATGATCAGACCGCTGCGGGCAGTCCAGTCGCCCGATTGCTTCTCGCGGATCTGCTGGGGGATGGAGCGGTCCTTGATGGTGCCCTCGTCGGCGGCGCGCCAGTTGATCCGGAAGCCGATGGCGGAGGACGGTACCGCTTCGTCTTTGCGGATATAGACCGTGATGCGGTAGAGCTTGCCCGGCTCGAACGTGGCCGCGGGGGCGCAGGCGAAGAGGCGGTCGCCGGAGCGGGTCGCGGTCACCTTCAGGGACTGCTTGCCGCTGTGGGCGGCGGTGGGGTCGAGTTCCATGGTGGACTGGGACTCAGAGGGCCACTTGGTCCACTTGAGCTCAGAGGCCTCGAAGTCCTGGTTGTCGAGGAGTTGGAGGTTCTGGGCGGAGGCCAGGGAGGCCAGGATGACCGGCAGAGCTAGAAGGTGGGCTATTCTCATCTTCAGTCTTTCACCTGATCGCAGAGGTTACTGTTCGGTCAGCCGCCCGACTGGAAGCCGGGCTCTGGTGCCACAATCTCACTCATTGGAATGAGTTCGCGGCAAGGATGCCGCTCGTACGACCGATACGACAGCTCAGTCATCTTTACCGTCGAATAGGGCTTCGGCGGCGCCCCAGAAGAACTGGTGAATGTCCTCGTCTGAGAGTCCCATCCCGTGAAGCAGGTCGAGGTCCTTTTGGATCATGGCGGGAGCGCTGCGCGGGAGGCTGCCGGGATAGGTGTCGGTGCCGTACATCAGGCGGCCGGACTGGCAGAACGTCGTAGCTTTGTGCAGGGCGTCTGTGCGCCATACGTCGGGTGTGCCACGCGAGCAGTCGATCCACATCCGGCTGCCCTGCTGGCGCGTACCGGCGACGGAGCGAAAGTGGCCGAAGAGGGCGAGGCATTCGTCTGTCCAGGGCCAACTGATGTGGGCCATGGCGAACTTGAGGCGTGGGAAGTTGATGAGGGCCTCGTAGAACACGGGGCGGCAGAAGCGGGAGCTGTCGCCGAAAGCGTAGAGGATGCCGGAGTGGAAGTGGATGGGCTTGCCGAGGGCCTCCATCTTCTCGTAGAGCGGGTAGAGGAACTCGTCGCTGGCATACCAGTGGTTGGGGATCATCTTGATGCCATGCAGGCCGCGGTCCACGAGAGCGTATTCGACGAGGTCAAGGATGCCTTCGGTGCGCGGGTCGGCCCAGAAAAGGGCGTAGATGCGGTCGGGGTCGGCGGCCTGGATCGCGGCGGCGCTGTCGATGGCGGCGCGGAACTCGGCAGCGGGTGGCGGGGGGCAGAGCTCGCGGATGTTGCCGGGGTGCTGGCTGAAGAAGCTGATGCGGGTCAGACCCACGGCGTCCATGGCGCGCAGGACGTCATCGGCGGTTTCGGTACCGTTGTAGGTGTGGACATGGCAGTCCCAGGTTTGCATGAAAGGCCTCCGGAAAGAGTAACGGCGAAAACGGAAAACAGTCGAACGCGAGACGACGTGGGACACGGAGATTCTTCGCTTGGCGGACGCGGACGTCCGTGCTCAGAATGACAAGGCTGGGTGACAACTGACAACTGACAACTGATCACGGCCAGAAGGCGTAGGTTGTAGTGTTTGTGAACAGGCCGTAGAGGATCCATAAGCAGCCGGTTACTACGTCGGCCAGGATCAGACCGAAAGCGCAGGCTCTGACGCCCCGCATGGCTTTCATGCCCGCGTAACGCATGACTACTGTCTTGGTGGTCCAGGCCAGGAACATTGGAAACCACATGTGGGCCATGTACCAGGTGGTGGAGAGGGCGAAGCCGGCGGGATGCAGCGGCCAGCCGATCCACCGGGTGCGCAGGAGCATCATGCCGAAGTAGACGCCGTAGCCGATGACCGTGGCCCAGATGCGGCCCCACTGCACGCTTTGGTTAAGTGTGATCCAATTGGCGAGTTGGTTCCACGCTTCCATGCATGAGCCGGGCATCCACTTGGCCCAGTTCATCCCCAATCCCTCTTTGTACCCCAGGTAGAGCGTCAAGAAGAAGCCCAGCGCGACGGCGAAGGGTACCATGACCATGCCCGCGAGCAGCAGGCGGCGTTCGCTGCCGCCGGTTTGGCGGGCGAGGTAAAGGCCCTCAAGCTGGTGCGGGAAGGGGATGTTGCGCAGGCCGCGCGTGAAGCCCATGAAGAGCGACAGCGAGGTGAGGTTCTGCAGGCCAAGGAGGCGCGGGCCGAGGATGTTGCCCTGGGTGACCGTGGGGCCGAGGCGCTCGAGTTCGTGGGTGGGAAGGCCCATCTCAGCGCGGATGCGACCCACGATGATGGTCATGGCGTAGTACTGGATGAAGAAGCCAAGAATGACGAGCGGCGAGAGCTTGGTGTACCAGGCGATGATACAGACGCCGACGAAGCCGGCGAGGAAGATCAGGAAGGAGGTGCGGTAGGACAGGGCCTCGCCGGAGTCGTCCTCGGGGAGGAGGTTGGAGTCCGACTGTAGGGCGGGGGCTTGTACCCCGCCGGTGGTGGCGCCCGAGCGGCCGGGTACGAGCCCCGGCCCTACAGCGGAGGCTTCGGAGCGGCCGGCAAGCCAGGCTTCGAGGTCGGTCCTGATTCTGATCCAGACACGGCGGAAGTAGCCACGGGCCGCCCAGAGGGAGAAGCCGAGGATGGCGAGGTAGCCGCCGAAGCTCTGCTCCTTCATATAAGGAAATTCCCGAATGTTGGTGAGACCCAGCCACGCGACAAAGATCGCCTCGGCTTTCCAGAAGAGGTAGAAGAACCAGAGCGAGAGGCTGAGCTCGGTCGGGAGCAGGAGGCCGAGGCCGATGACGAAGGGGTAGAAGCAGATCCAGAAGCGGCCGACGGCGTTCCAGGGCTTGGCGATGAAGTACTTCTGGAGGTTGAAGGTCTCGCTCTGGCTGATCTTGATCGCCGCGCGTGGGATGGAGGGGTAGAACTCGTGGAAGCCATTGAGGAGGTTGATGACGACGATCAGAGCGGCGGCGGCCCAGAAGGCCCAGTGGCGGAAGGCCCGCGGGTTGGTTTGCGAGAGTTCGTAGGGAAGCTGGACGATCGGGAAGCTCATGCGCTCCTGCTCGACCCAGCGTTTACGCAGAATCACGGCCAGCCCGGCGGGAGCGGCCCAGAGGATGGTATACAGGAGCCACCAGCGCAGGACCGGGCCGAGCCACGGGCGGTAGTTGCGGGGCTCGAAGATGCTGGTGCCACCGAGCCACAGACGGTTGAGGGCGGGCTGGTCGTTGACGGTCATGGAGAGCGGAAGCTCCTCCATGAAGAGGTCTTCCCAGTGGTTGACCTCGTTGGCGAACACGGCCGGGCCCTGCATGGTGGCGAAGGTGGTCTTCATCGTGTCAATGCCCAGCGGCCCGGTGCCGAGGGACAGAAGAATGAAGAAGGCGATGAGCTCGGCGGGGGCAAAGGCGATCCTGGGGGCGAAGCGTAGCAGGGCGGCGTTGACCAGCCGAAAGAGGAACAGTAGGAAGACCACGTTGTAGAAAAGCGCGACGACAGTGGGGTCCTCGACGCCACGGGGGCCGGTGAGGTAGGTCATGAAGTAGGCGTTGAGGGGCGCGACCAGGAAGGCGATGATGATGACACGCCAGGATATGCCGCGGGCGAGCGGAAAGGGCTTTGCGTCGGTGCTGGGAGTGACGGCGGCAGGATTGGGGTGCGAAGGTTCGTGCAAGATCAGGGCTCCGGATGGTGTTTCTGCGGCAGATGCGTGTTTCAAGGATGATGACGGGCGGCGACCCCAGAGGGTCGCACGGAGAGCCCTCCCACACCACTGTAATGGTCCAGGCGACGACCCTACTGGTAGAGCTTGATACGGGCGTAGCTGATTGTGTTCTGGGTGCCTGCGCGGGGTCCGAGAAGCTCCAGAGTGTTCGAGGGCAGGGAGCCGCCGCGAGGCGTGGTGGTGAAGAAGTCCACCAATGGGTACTGCAGGGGCAGTCTGAGCGGCGTCCCGAAGGTCCCGTCGGCGCTCAGTTCGCTCACCCGGTTGTCGTACGTGCGCTTGCCGTCGGCGGCGATGTTCAGAAGGCTGTAGCAGACGATCAGGCGGCCGTCAGGCGTGATCTGGAAGCGCGGTTTGCCCTGCGGAATGTCTGGGGAGCCGAGCTGGCCCTGGAGCAGCGGTTTCTTCAGGAGCACACGGCCGTCGCGAACCTGGGCGTACATGATGGAGTGCAGGCGGGTCTTTATGTCCGGGAAGTACTTGTCGCGCAGGCGCAGGTCCACCGGGGCCTCAAACCACAGAATGTGGGCTGTGCCGTCGGGAGCGACGTAGAGATCGCCGGGGAAGAGCCAGCCGCCGGTGGCCATGGTGTTGCTGAGTTCGATCCAGGGGGCGAAGTCCTGCTTGCTGAGGTCCGGGGTCCAGGTGTAGTACAGGCGCCGCCAGCGATTGCCCCACTGACGGCCCATCTTCTCCTTGTCGGCGACGGGGTCTCTGACGCGGTCCCAGTTGTCGAAGGCGGCCGCTCCGCAGAAGTGGACGGCGCGGCCCTGCAGGGCGACGGTGGGGTAGTTGGCGCGGCAATGTACGGCGCCGTAGGGCTCCACGTCGCCGGCGGCAAGGTCAGGCCAGGAAAGGTAGCCGCTGCGCAGGGTGGCACCGGTGCGGTCGAGCAGGGCCCAGTGCGAGCCGTCGTTGCCGAGGTTATTGAGCAGCAGGCAGTCGCCGGAAGGGCCGTCCGCTGTGAAAGTGCGGTAGGAGTGCTCGGTGAAAGCGGGTTGACCGGACCACTGCGGCGCGATGGTGACGAAGGGGGCGGCCGGGTCTGAGGCTTTGAACCGGAGGATCTCCGGGCGCGCGGGGCCGCCGCCCTGCTGCTGCGGGTCGGTGAGAAGCGTGGGGTTGACCGACATCAGCAGGCGGCCATCCGGGAAGGCGGCGAGGGGACAAGGCTCGCGCGTGCGGTCCTTCGGGTCGGTCTGCACGAGCTTCCAGCCGGTGGGAGTGCGGCGGTAGAGCGTCCAGCGGACGTTGTTGAGCGGTTTGACGTTCGGGAGGGTTTCAAGGCCGCTGGCGAAGACCTCGTCGCCCGAGCGGGCGAGGCAGGTGGAACTCCAGCACCACATCGGGTCGGAGCCGTTGTCAGCGGGGGTGTAGGTGAAGACCTCTTCCTCGGCCTCGACGACAGGGGCGAGCGGGGCGCGCGAGGGCTGAGCGGCGGCGCAGGAGGCGAGCACGAGCAGCGCAAGGAGGAGGGTGGTTGGCATGGGGGGATGGTTCGTCGGGGAGGGAGCGGGGACCTGCGTGGACAGCCCGACAGGAATGTCGGGCGTACACCGGAGGGGAGGCGGAGGCATGGCGGGGCACCTCTGGGGCAGGGGCGGGAGTTGGAGGCGGTGCTGGCAGAGCGGGCGGTAGACACGCGAGAGGTCGCGCTTGGGGGAGCGCTCCTACGGAATGAAAAGGCAACGCGAGCAGGCGTTAGCCGAAGTGGCCCCACATGTCGTTGCCGCTGACGGGGGTTTGCCTGATCAGGTTCGTTTTCAGCCACTTGACGTGACCATCCACGAAAGCGCAGTTAGTACCGTCGTTGTGCATCATGCCCACCGAGTACGTGCCGCTGAAGCGCCCTGGCACTTCAATGGGACAGTAGACGCTGGGGCAGACCTGCGTGCCTGTGGTGGCGGAATCCGCAAGCAGGAGCACCTGTGCGGGATATTGGTAGCTGTCCAGCGGCACGGTGTTGGCGCCGCCGCCATCGACCGTGACGTGAGGGTCGTTGACGCCATAGTTGCCCTTGACGGTTCCCACGCCGCCGGCGACGTATTGGTTGGACGGGCAGCGCAGAACCTGGGTGTTCTTCATATACGGAACCAGAAGGTCGGGCCAGCAGTAGTAGACGCTGGGATGGGTCCACTGCGACGAGAACCTGCCATCGTAGTCCTGACAGTACATCAGGATGCTGAGAGCAATCTGTTTCTCATTGGACTGGCAACTGGCCTGGCGGGCTTTCTCGCGGGCCTTAGCGAAGACGGGAAAGAGGATGGCCGCCAGGATCGCAATGATGGCAATAACGACCAGCAACTCAATCAGTGTGAAGCCGCGTCTCATCATCAGCCCTCCTCAGGGGACTATGTGAATGCCTACTCCATGACCTCAGAAGCGAATGTACTGCGGTAGACCTGCTTGCCCCAGTCAAGGTCTTCAGGGAAGATCACTGCGCCGCTGCCGCGTAGGTGACCTCCCTGTAGCTCAAAGTCAATGACCGCGCGGCGGAGGCTCGTGTCGCGGGGGGCGTTGGCCCAGTCGGGCTTGCTGCCGCCGAAGAGGTCGAAGATGCGCTCCCAGGTCTGCTGGTCGCGAGCACCCTCGGCTGGATGCAGATACCATTCGGCGAGGCAGGCCGCGATGTTGGGCGGGCGGGGGTCGAGGTGCTCGAACTGGGGGTCAAGCAGCCATGAGGTGCAGGTGAAGGCGCGGTACTTCAGGTCCGGGAAGTGCTTGGCGTAGAAGTCGCGGGCGTGGACGAAGGACTCGCCGCACAGGGCGTAGTCCATCGAGCCCTTGGCCGGAATGTGGACAGTGACGACCGGGTCGCCCTTGCGCAGGACCTCGCGCCATTCGGAGGTATCGAGGGTAACGGTCCTGGGAAGGACGTGGCCGAGCGGCGAGACCGGGTTGCCGCTGATGGTCTCAACTGATTCGATCAGGCGGGATTTCCAGAGGTTGTCCCACACCTCTCCCCCATCGGCGCTCGCGAACTGGCCGTCGGGCCGGAAGAGGCAGCCGTCCTCGGCGAGAGCGATGACCCGGCCGCTGGCAGTGTGGCGGTACCAGCGGAAATTGTGGTAGTAAGAGCCGGGGAGGTACTCCAGGCGGCTGAGCTTGTGGAGATTGCCGCGGACGTGGTGCTGCAGCCAACCCATGCGCGGGAAGCGCCAGACGCCCTGGAGGCGCTTGAAGTCGAGAATCCAGGTTTCGAGGCTCGCCAGGCTCTCGATGGTGTCCTCGAGCTCAATGCCGCGCCCGGCGTGGATCGCCAGCATGTGCGGGTAAGCCGAGAGGGTCAAGAGGCCATAGAAGAGCAGCCCAGCCGGGCCCATGGCATCGGGGAACTCGGGCCATTCACCGACCTTGGGTTCGTACCCGGAATCGCAGATGAGCCAGCGGCAGTGCCATAGCAGGCGCTCGAGGGGGAGGTTGCCGAGTGTGGCGACGGAGGCTTCGGCGAGGACGTCAGTGACGCCGGGGTCGAAGCGGAGGGTCTGGCAGGTCTGACGGACCCAGTCTTCTTTAAGATAGAAGGCCCCGGGAGTGAAGGTGCGAGCAGACTGGGGCCAGGTGGCGCGGATGATGTCGGCGCAGTTGACGCCGAAGGCAGCGCAGACGGCGATGGGATCGCGGAGGTCGGTGGTCATGGTGATAGGGACTCTACAGGATGTACAGGATAGGGACTGATGGGCAGGATACGGCAGGTCACATTCGCCGTCCTGCGGGACGCCATTCGCCATTCGGCCCATTTTGCCCTCCATGTGCTGTCGGGAAGTGGAAAAGAGGTGGCCACGGTTGAGCATGATGACGCGGAGCAGCGTCAAGTATAGGGGGATCATCCCGGGGGAGGCTCAACTGGAAGGAAGCGATCACTATGTACCGTGTCCCCAGGTTATCTGCGCTACTTGCTTTGTGTTTGCTGCTGGCATTGATGCTAAGCGGCAGCGGGCCATCTGCGACTGCACCCGTGGTGCAGGGGTCCGCGGCTGTGGCGAGCGAGACGGCGGCTGGCGGGTCCAATGCCGGTGGTCTGCTACCGGTGCTGATCGGCTTTACAAAGGCACCCGGAGCGGCCGAACAGGGCCTTGTCAGGGGAGCCTCCGGCAAGATCAAGTACACCTACCACATCATCCCCGCAATCGCCGCACGCCTGCCTGCGCAGGCGGTCGCGGCGCTGGCGCACAATCCCAGGGTGGCCTACATCGAAGAGGATCCCATCGCCATGGCGAGCGCCGACACAGTGCCGTGGGGGATTACGCGGGTCAAGGCTGACCTGCTCTGGGCAGGCAACACCGCCTCCGGCGTGAAGGTGGCGGTCATCGACACGGGCCTTGACTACCGCCACCCCGACCTGGCGCCGAACTACAAGGGCGGGTATGACTATGTCAACCGGGATACTGACCCGATGGATGACAACGGGCACGGTACCCATTGCTCAGGGACGGTGGCTGCGGCGGTAGAGGGGACGAATGTTGTGGGCGCTGGCCCCGGCATCGCCCTGTATGGGGTAAAGGTGCTCAACTGGGCCGGTTCGGGCAGCTACAGTGACATCATTGCCGCGCTCCAGTGGTGCGTGACGAATGGCATGCAGGTGGCGTCAATGAGCTTCGGCGGCAGCAAGGGCTCGACTTCCCTGCAGAACGCCTGTGCCGCCGCGTATAGCGCCAACGTGGTGCTGGTTGCCGCGGCGGGTAACTCGGGCAAGGCTAACGGCAGGGGCAACACGGTTCAGTACCCGGCCAAGTATTCGAGTGTGATCGCCGTCGCCGCCATCGACAGCAACAACTTCCGCGCGTCATGGTCTTCATCTGGCGCTGAGGTTGAGATCGCCGCGCCTGGGGTGAGCATCGTGTCGGACAGGCTTGGTGGCGGACTTATCACCTACAGCGGCACGTCAATGGCGTGCCCGCATGTAGCGGGTTGCGCTGCACTGACCATTGCTTCGGGAGTTACAAAGGCAGCCACCGTGCGCAACCGACTGGACGCTACGGCACTGGACCTGGGCGCGGTGGGGCGAGACGCACTGTATGGGTATGGATTGGTGGACGCGCAGCGCGCGGTGCTGCAGGCTTCGCCGTAGTGGGCTGAGGTTGGGGGAAAGCACTGAGCCATAGCGTGCCTGTGCCGGCGTGGAGCCGGCGCAGGCACTGTGGGCTATAGCGGGTAAGCTAGCAAGGGGTGGCATGGAGATGCGACTGTCCGACATAGAGGTGGTTAGCGCGGGGAACCATTGCGAGCTGCGCGCGCAGGTTACCTGCGATCCGACCGTTGCGGCCCACCCAAATGTCTCAGAGTGGTTCGCCGGCGGGAAGCCGTGTGAGCTATGGTATCGCTTCCCAAAGGAAATGCAGCAAAAGGCTATACGCGAGCGTTTGGCGACCGCTGAGCGCAGCCATGCGTTATCAGGCACCTAGCCGTGATGCCGCCGCCAGAATGGTTGCAGATCGTCGTCGGCGGTAGCCCAAGCAGCTTGCAGTATCCCTCAGATATGCAACCCACCCCAAAGCCTCGGCAGCCGCTGCTCCACCGGCAGTAGCGTCACGCAGTGATCGTGCGGCTCGGCTATTGCTGCTCTCTCGGCTGGGCACTCTTCCGCCGTGCTTCGCGGCGTAGCCTCAACTCCAACAACTCGATGCCGAGGGACATCCCCAGAGGCACGCCCCAGATTCCGCCGCTGACGGCGCCAAGCAGAAGAGCCTGATGGAATTCACGCGGAGAGAGACTACCGGGACTCGGCCCTTCGTAGACGATTGCCGGGAATAGGAACCCGACCATCACAAAGCCCACAAGCGCCCCTTTGAGCAGCGAGAGCACGTAACGTCGGCGCGGGTGCTTGAGCATGACAGATGCGACGCTCCATGCTGCCAGGAGAGCGCTTGGAGCCAATACATTGATGTCGCCGCGTGTCATGGCGTCTTTCTCTTCCCCTCAGATATGCAACCCGCCCCACAGTCTCGGCAGCCGCTTCTCCACCGGCAGTAGCTCCACACAGTGGCAGTGCGGCTCCGTCTGGTACCAGTACGCCGTGCTGCTGTAGTCGTGGAACATGTTGTTGGCATGGCCGTGCTCGATGGAAAAGAGCAGGCTCTCCTGGAACGGGATCGGGTCCTGAATGTGGTAGCGGTACTGGCTACGCTTGCCCGTGTAGTCGGCGTTGGTTTTGAAATGGTAGCCGTAGTACGGGGTGCAGAAGGTCTCCTTGAGGCGGTTGTAGTTCCACAACCGTCGCGAAATAAGTAGACTCACCCGAATATAGAGGTGGACAAGCCCCACCTGCTGCGTCGCCATCGATCAGAACTCCGTGCATGTGAGGTAGACTGCTCTATGGCGTCTCACCCAGCGCCACAATCACCTTCGCATTCAGATCGTGCAAGTGGATGATGAACTTGAGGTACGTGCCAAGGATTATTACTAGTTGATTCCAGTGAATTTCGGAGAGGCTGCCCAGGGATATCCATTCGTCGTATTGCTGCTTGTACCTTACATTGGCATGTGCTAGCCCGCCCCACATGAACGTGTCCAGAATCTGACCATGAGTGAGACAGGTATTCTCTGTGCGAAACGGTGACGGCGAAGCTAGATAGTCACTCAGGCATCGTTGCGTCTCAAAGAATGCCTGTCGAAGCTCCTGACGAATCAGTGCCTGGCTGTATGCTTCGGTCACCTTGTGCAAAGAACAGAGATCCGACTTATTCACGAACAACCTGAAAGTGAGTACAAACGCCTCGATAGATTCTTGGGGCGGGCCTCGCCTCTCGACGACGGCCGGTTCGCCTACCTTGGCGTGAGTCGACCAGCCGGTGCTCTCGAACAGCACCGTCCGACTGAAACTCGTTTGCGCCAGCTTCTCAGCCTTTTCGTTGAAAAGCCTTAGGGACTGGAGTATTTGTTCTCTAGTCACTTCCACGTTCCCCCTTCGGTGTCGCCTCAGATATGCAACCCGCCCCAAAGCCTCGGCAGCCGCTTCTCCACCGGCAATAGCTCCACGCAGTGGCAGTGCGGCTCGGTCTGGTACCAGTACGCCGTGCTGCTGTAGTCGTGGGACATGTTGTTGGCATGGCCGTGCTCGATGGAAAAGAGCAGGCTCTCCTGGAACGGGATCGGGTCCTGGATGTGGTAGCGGTACTGGCTGTGCTTGCCTGTGTAGTCCGCGTTGGTCTTGAAGTGGTAGCCGTAATACGGGGTGCAGAAGGTCTCTTTGAGGCGGTTGTAGTTCCACGCGCCGCAGAAGTAGTCTTCGGTGCCCGTGCCGTGCAGCGACGGGGGCCACTTTTCGCCATCAATGAAGAACATGTCGTCGCCCTCACCCCACCAGCCGGGAGTCTCGGCGTCGATGTCGAGGTGGCAGCCGACGTAGTGGCCGCGGCCCTTGGCCTCGAGAATCACGTAGTTCCCCGCCCCGCCGATGTTCCTCTCCTCGGCCAGTTGCTCAGCCTCGCACCATTCGCGGCGCCACTGGGCGTGGAAGCGGCCTACGTTGTCGGGGGCGGAGGTGTACTGCTCGTAGTCAATGTAGAAGTAGTAGACGGTGTCGCTGGTGTCGCACTCGCTGGTGACTTCCACGCGGGCGCCGTTAGCGAAGGGCATGGGGAAGTAGCAGTTGAAAGCGCGGTCCCACATGGAAAGGGCGGCGGAGGAGAAGTAGGTGGTGGCGGCGTGGCCGAGGCCGAAGAAGTCCCCGACGGGGCACTCGACCGACGGGTTCTCCTCACCGTCCCAGTAGATGCGCAGTACGAGCTTGCGCAGGTAGTCACGCTCGCCGCAGGAGATTGTGGTCCAGAGATGGGTCAGGCACCCCGGGCCGGAGAGGTCGGCAAGGACACGGGTTTGGCCGGGCTCGACGACCCAATAGTCCTTGTTGCCGCCGGTCTGATCCCAGCTTGAGGAGCGCAGGGCGCGGTAGTCGCGGAGAGTGGCGAGGTCGCGGAGGGAGCTGCCGGGCATGATCATGGGGTGAGGCCTCCAGGTAGGAGAAGTGAGCGTAGGAGCGCTCTGGGGAGCGCTCCTACCGGTTGGTAAGCGGACGGAAGCGGGCGGACCACGGTCCGCCCTTACGCGTTTGAGGTTGCGCGGCTGAAGCTACTCTTGCTCGATGCTCAGCAGCGAGTCGGCGGTGGCGCTGTCTATCGCCGCGGGCTTGAGCCACTTGGCGTGACCGTCGCAGAAGGCGTAGTTGCAGCCGTCGTTGTGGCGCTTGAAGCTGGCCCCGGTCGGGACCCAGCCGCGCGGGTTGGTCGATTCGCAGATGTCGTCCTCGTTGCCATCACTTTCCATGAGGAAGATGATGCTGGAGGAGTCCTCGAGGGACGCGAGCCACTGGCCGGTTGGCGGGGTCGGGGCGCCTGCGTCCTGGTGGGCGTCGTTGATGGCATAGCTGGCCTCGAGGCCGTCATCATCGTAGCGCCCGTCGAACTTGGTGCCGGTGGGACGATGGCTGGGGCAGAAGAAGATCTGGGCGTTCTTGCAGTACGGCATGAGGACGCCGCGCCAACTGCCGTCGCCGGGATCGTTGCCAGTGCCCACGTAGGCGTAGTCCTCGGCTGGCAACGCCTCGTCGCAGTCCTGCGCGTAGCTGAGGGCGGCCGTCATGAGCTGCTTGATGTTCGAGAGGCAGCTTGACTGGCGGGCCTTTTCACGGGCCTTGGCGAAGACGGGAAAGAGGATGGAGGCCAGAATCGCGATAATCGCGATTACCACCAGAAGCTCGATCAGCGTGAACCCGCGCCTGCTGCGCATGATTGACGCCTCCTTTGGTTGCCCCAAACAGGGCGATTCGGGATATGTGCGACCCGCGGAAGCGGGGTTGCTACTCCAATTCGAAGCAATACGGCTCATGCTGCTCGTCAAGGGCGAGCAACTCCATGCACCTGGTCTTGAACTGGATGATCCCCATGTCGGGGTCGTCAGGACCGCTGTAGTACTTGTCCATCATTGGAATGCCCTTCCACAGCAGGCTGCGGAGTTCGGCCGTGTCTACGACCGTGGCGGTGCCGGAAAGAGTCGCGACTTGCCAGTCGTCTTGTTTAGAGAAGAGCATCTGGGCGTGATTGTTCGCACTAATCTGGTGCATTTTTCGCGAATCTTTGCCACAGACCAGGTAGAAAGTCCAGGGGGCCTTGGGGTCTTCATAGAGTGCGCCCATCCACCGCATCCGAGGCTTGCCTTCGGAGTCCACGGTGGCCAGGACGTGTACGTTACTGACGGCTTGCATGACGCTACGGACGCGGTCAGGAAGGTCTGCCATCTCTCCACCTCGAGTTCGTGATACCAGTCATCTTCGCCACTTGCACAGGAAGTCCTTCTCAGGGCATGGAATCGCGTGAACCGTCGTGCGGCCGTCCCCGTCGCTAAAGATGAAGATGGCGCACAAGAGGAGGAGAGAGCGATGAGGCTTAGCGAGGAGCGCATCATGGCGCCGGTGGAAGGCAGTGAGCCGCTGAAGGTGTTTGAGGCCCAGAAGCTGGGCATGGAGGTGCCGGAGTGGACGCTGCACCGCGACCGGCTGGAGCGAATGTGGCGTTTTCCGACCTTCGAGGCGGCGCTGAGCTTCGTCATCGATGTGGCGCAGCTGGCGGCGAGGGCCAATCATCACCCGGATATGCACATCTCGTACAAGACAGTGCGACTGGAGTTGTCTACGCACAAGATCGGCGGACTGTCCCGCAACGACTTCATCATGGCGGCGCAGATCAACGAGATGGCGATGCAGCCGGCGTGACGAGGGGAGGCAGCTGATGGCGGAGCGGGAGTTACGGGGGCAGGTGGCGCTGGTGACCGGCGCAGCGCGGCGCATCGGCAGGCATATCGCGCTGGCACTGGCCGCCGAGGGGATGGATATCGTCATCCACTATAACCGGTCAGAGGCGCAGGCGCGCGAACTACAGGAGACCATTCAGGAGTGGGGCTCAACGGCATGGACGCTGCAGGCGAACTTCCGGGATGAGGGGCGCGCCCACAGGGTGATCGAACGGGCGGCGGACATGGCAGGACGGCTGGACCTGCTGGTTAACAATGCGGCGAGCTTCGACGCCGAGCAAGTGCCGGAGTTGACGTTCGAGACCATGGTCGACGCCCTGGCGGTGGATGCGTGGGCGCCATTTGCGTTAAGCCGGGATTTCTGCGAACGAATCGGGCACGGGATGGTTATCAACCTGATCGACTCACGTGTTACCGACTACGATTTCAGCCACACGGGCTACATCCTGGCCAAACACGTACTGCTGAAGATGACAGAGATGCTGGCGCTGCAGTATGCGCCGCAGGTGCAGGTTAACGGCATTCTGCCGGGACTGATCCTGCCCCCGCCGCATGAGGACGCGGCCTATCTCGACGCGCTGACGGATACGGTGCCCTTGAAGCGGCATGGCGATCCGGACGATGTGGCGGCAGCAGCGGTGTTTCTGGCCAAGAGCACGTTCATGACCGGAGCGATGATTCATGTGGACGGTGGGAGACGGCTCAAGGAATACGGGCACGGCAGCAGTTATCCACATCAATGATCTGCTGGCCAGATGCGTGCTGGGGGTGTCGGCGGAGGAGCGGCGCGAGAAGCAGGACGTGGTGATTAACATGTCCGTGACCGCCGACGTGCTCGCCGCGGCTGCTGCGGATGACTTCGCCCAGACTCTGGACTACAGCGCGCTGAAGAAGCGGGTGTTTGAGTTTGTGGAGGCGTCGGAGTTCGTGCTGCTGGAGACGCTGACCGAGCGGGTAGCGACGCTTTGCCTGGAGTTTCCGCAGGCGTCCGGAGTGACGGTGCGCATAGAGAAGCCCTCGGCCCTGCGCTTTGCGCGAAGTGTGGCGGTCGAGATCACGAAGGAGCGGGAAGCAGCCTGGTAGCCACGCGCGCATACATCAGCTTTGGGTCTAATATCGCGCCGGAGGAGAATGTCCGGCGCGCACTGTTGCTGCTAACAAGGGAAATGCGGGTGGTTGGGCTGGCGACGGTGTACCGCACGAAGCCGGTGGGACGGCCGGAGCAAGGTGATTATCTCAATGGTATCGTGGCGGTGGAGACTGAACTTGGCGAGGGGGAATTGCGGGCAGCGCTGCGGGAGATTGAGAGAAGACTGGGTCGGGTGCGGAGTGAGGACCGCTACGCCGCGCGGACGATGGACCTGGATCTGGTCGGATACGGGAAGACAGTGGCACAGGAGGCGAGCGAGCGGGCGTTTGTGGGGGTACCGCTGGCTGAGCTGGCGCCGGGGCTTTGTGTAAGTGGCGGAGAGGAGACCGTGGAAGAAGCGGCGGGACGGATGAGCCGTGAGGAGATGGTGGCGCTGCCGGAGTTGACGCGGCGGCTGCGAGAGGAGTTGGGCCTTGAACACTGAGCGGGTTAAGAAGCTGGTGCAGGAGCTGTTGGCGGAGTTGGGCGAAGACCCTGAGCGGGAGGGACTGCGGGATACCCCACGCCGGGTAGCGGAGTCGCTTCACTTCCTGACCCAGGGCTACCATGAGACCGTGGAAGAGACAATAAGCGGTGCGATGTTCACGCAACAGACGCACAACATGGTGCTCCTGCGCAATATCGAGCTATACAGCCTGTGCGAACACCACCTGCTACCGTTCTTCGGACAGGTGCACATTGGCTATATCGCACGCGACCAGGTTGTGGGGATCAGCAAGTTGGCGCGCCTGGTGGACCTGTACGCGCGGCGGCTGCAGCTACAGGAGCGGCTCACGGAGCAGATCGCACATGCGATGATGGAAATGGGAGTGGAGGGCGTGGGCGTGGTTGTTGAGGCACAGCACCTGTGCATGATGATGCGAGGAGTGCAGAAGCAGAATTCGGTGATGATCACGTCGGCGGTGCTGGGGGCATTTCGCGACAATGCCGTTACGCGCAACGAGTTCCTGAACCTGATTGGGCACAGTCTCGGGGCGTAACGGATTGCGCGACTGAGGGACGCACAAAAGGGAGCGTAAGCGCTCTCTCCCGCTGGTCCCGTAGTGGGAGAGAAGCCTACGCTCCCGAAACGTTTGTGAGGATCACCACCGGTCCGGCCTCTGGAGAGTCCTCCCACCTACTTGAGGTAGGTTAGCCGCCGAGACGACGGCGGGATGGTTGGGTCAGTGGCAACACCGGGCAGTGCGCTGGTTTGGCTGCGACGGCTTGGCGCAGGAGAGCCTGCAGGCGCTGCGGATGGTGCAGGGCCGGTCGCAGGTCTACTACGATGGGATCGATGGCGCAGCCGTGTGCGCGGCCGTCCACCGTCACAGGGACGCGGTGGCAGCGGGTACAGCCGGGGGCACGCTGCCAGCCGAGGAGGCCTACCGTGCCGAGGGCCAGCGGGATGTGGTATAGATCGGTGATGCCGGGGCTGGTCACAGGATGCAATTCACCCAGCCGCCACAGTTCCTGCGCGACCTCGGCCAGCGGTACGTGAAGCGCCTGGTAATCAGGGCCCACAGGAGGGTACTCCAGGAAGCGGACTTGCCAACGGTTGCGAGTAGTCAGGTCGGCAAGCTCCCCTATTTCTCCATCATTGAGGCCGCGACTGATTACGGCGTTGAGCCTGATGGGGCCCAATCCGGCTGCTTCGGCGGCGGCGAGGCCTTCCCAGACGGCGGGGAGGCAGTCTGAGCCGGTCAGGAGGCGATAGGTCCTGGGGTTGCGGCTGTCCAGGCGCACGTTGAGGCGCTGGAGGCCGGCGAGTGCCAGCGGCCGGGCCTGATCGGCGAGAAGCGTACCGTTGGTGGTCAGCGCCACCTCCGAGATGCCGGGCACCGTGGCGACGACGTGCACAAGGTCAATGATATCAGGCCGCAGGAGCGGATCGCCACCGGTGAGACGGACGCGGGTGAAGCCGAGGTGGGCGGCTGCGGTCACGATTGCGCGCAAGTCTTCGAGAGCGGGAGCGGGAGGTGAGGCTGGGGAGGTGCAGCAGAGGCAGCGCACGTTGCAGGCGCCCCAGACGGACAGGTGCAGGCTGTCTACGCGCCTGCCCCTCCTGTCCGACACGCACTGCCCCTGCCCTGCTCTGTCCATGATTGCTCCTGGGCTGAAGGACGGACGGGGAGGAGCGGGGGTTCAAGACGGAGGCGACGCGGTAGTCGCGATCAATTGATCGCTCGTACACGGGAGATTCATCTGGTGGGTCGGGCTATTTCAGCCAGCGGTCGAGCCAGTCGAAGGCCTTCTCCTGCATCGGGACGTTGAACTCGTGCGGACCGTCGTAGGTGACGCCCTGGAAGCGGTCGGGGACGCCGGCCTTGGCGTAGACCTTGCTGATCTTGTCGTACGCCTGCTGCACGCCCTCGTTGGTGAAGAGGCCGTCCTGGGTGCCCTGGATGCACATCAGGCCAGCGGGCGCGGCCATGCTGACGACGTCTGGGAGGTCTTGATACTGCCACAGTCCGGGAATCAGGCCCCAGTAGCCGATGCTGGTGAGTTTGGCCTTGAGCATGGCCTCGTAGGAGCACATCCAGCCGCAGACGACGGCGGCCTTGACGCGGGGGTGCAGGCCCGCCAGATGGGCCGAGCGGAAGCCGCCGACCGAGAGACCGCAGCAGCCGAGACGGTCGGGGTCAACCTCGGGGCGGGTCGCGAGATAGTCCATGGTGCGGTAATCGTCCATGAACATCACGCCGGCCCAGGTGACGCCGGCTTCGAACAGGCCGACGGCGGTGCGGCCGGTGAAGTCGCCACTGCGGCGGTGGAAGGCTCCGATCTCCTCCTCGCTCATCTTCTCGGGATCGCGCCAGGACGGGGGATCTTCGTCGAGGACGAGGCGGCGCTCGCCCCAGTAGAACATGTCAATGACCAGGACGACATAGCCCCGCCGCGCGAGTTCGCTGGCCCAGCTTCGTCCGCCGTACCCCATCTTCTTGAAGCCCGTCAGTGCCGGGTGCTCGTTTTCCACCTCGACGATCTTCTCTTTGCCCCACGCGAAGAAGGCGCCATGGTCGTGCAGGCCGACGATGCCTGGACAGGGGCGCGGGGCGTTGTCGGGGATAAGCAGAAAGGCGGGCACGCGGATGTGAGACGTAGTGTTGAAGTAGAGCTTCTCACGGACGTAGCCACGGCACTGGACGCGCTCCACGACCTCTGGGGCCGGGGCGACAGGCGGGGGATCGTAGTGCAGAAGCCCCCGGAGGTTGGCGCGGGCCTCGGTCTTCCAGGCTTCGAGGTCGGTGAAGCCGGGGTTGAGGTAGGATAGCGATAGCGACGAGTCATCGAGGAGTTGGCGGGTGAAGGGGTACAGAGTGCCGAGTTGGGCGCCGGGGGTGATTTCCATAGCAGATGAGCCTCCGCGGGAGATGGTGGAGTATTCGACGTGTTGGGTGGTAGTGCCTTCTGGGAGGACGAGAGCTGATAGGCGGGGAACTTTCTCCCGCTATGAAGAAGCATTCCCACATCCTGCTGCCCCTCGCAGTGTTCGTGCTCGCGCTGGGCGTGCGGCTGGTCTACCTGCTGCAGCTTCGCCACTCGCCCGGGTTCGCGTGCCCGATCATGGACGCGGCGTACCATGACCAGTGGGCGCGACAGATTGCGGCGGGTGACTGGGTGGGTCGCGAGGCATTCTTTCGCGCTCCGCTATACCCTTACTTCCTGGGGACGATGTACGCCGTCTTTGGGACGAATTACCTGGCAGTGCGGGTGGTACAGTTTGTGCTGGGGGCGCTGACGTGTGTGCTCATCTACTGGCTGGGGCTCAGCACGCGCGGGCGCGCAGTTGGCTTGCTTGCAGGGCTGGGCGCGGCGCTCTATGGGCCGATGATCTACTACGTGGGGGAACTGCAGCTACCGGTGCTGGAAACGCTGTTTGCGGCAGGTCTGCTGCTGTCAGTGGCGGTGGCGATGAAGCGGCCGGAGCGGATGGGGCCGTGGGCTATGGCGGGCTTGAGCGTAGGGCTGTTTGCGCTCACGCGGCCCAATGTGCTGGTGTTTGTGCCGGTGCTGGCGATCTATATGCTGCTGAGGCTGGAGCGGAAGGCGGCCTGGAGGGGGATTGGGGTTCTGGCGCTGGTGACTGCGGTTTGTATCGCTCCGGCGACGATACGGAACTATGTGGTCAGTCATGACTTTGTGCTGATCTCGTCGCAGGCGGGCGTGAACCTGTATATCGGCAACAACCCGCAGTCGGACGGGGTGACGGCGGTGGTGCCGGGGACGCGGGCGACGTGGTGGGGAGGGTACCGGGACACCATCAACATCGCCGAGCGGGCGGCGGGGCGGGCTCTGAAGCCTTCCGAGGTATCGGGGTACTGGATGAGGCAGGCGCTGGGGTTCATCGCGTCCCAGCCGGTCGAGGCCCTGCGGCTGACGCTGAAGAAGACGTTCCTGTTCTGGTATGGGCATGAGCTTGGCAACAATGAGGTGGTATATGCGGCGACGTGGCACTCGCCGCTGCTGGGGGCGCTAATGTGGCGGTGGGGGCCGTGGCGGTTCCCGTTTGGGTTGCTGGGACCGGTGGCGCTGGTCGGGATGGGACTGGTGCTGTTCCGGCGTGAGCAGTCGCTGATGCCCTCGGCCCTCTTTGTGCTGGCATACAGCGCGTCGGTGATCGCGTTCTTTGTCTGCTCACGGTATCGCATTCCATGTATGCCGGCGCTGCTCGTGTTGGCGGCGTATGCGGTGGTGGAAGCGGTGCAGGGGGCGCGAGGGAAGCAGTACCGGCTCCTGCTGGGGATGGTCGTGGTGGCGACAGGGCTGATCCTGCTGTTGAATCATGACTTCTATGGCGCGGGGGGCCTTGATCTGGAGAAGGCGCACCTGGACGATGCGTTCCGTTACGGGCAGATCGGGAAGGTCGCTGAGGCGGAGCGGGAGTACAGGCTGGCGATTGCAGCGGAGCCGACGCGGATTGAGCCGCGGTTCGGGCTGGCGCGGCTGCTGTACAAGCAGCAGCGCCTCGATGAAGCCAAAGAGCTATACCGTGGGGTGCTGAGCCAGGACCCGAACCGGTGGGAGGCGCTGGTGGGGATGGCGGAGGTGCTGGGGGCGGAGAAACGGCCCGGAGAGGCCATTCCGCTGCTGCGGCGGGCGATTGCACTGGACCCGGCGGGCACGGAGGCATACGGGGTGCTGGCGGGGTGCCTGCAGGCGATGGGGCGCAAGGCCGAGGCGGAGCAGACGCTCCTGAGCGCACCGCGCGACGAGGCTGGTGGGGAACTGATTGACCGTCAGCTCGCGCAGGCGGCCTTTGAGAAGGGGGACTATGCAGGGGCGGAGGAGCTTTACCGGAAGGCGCTGGCACGCCAGCCGGGGGATGCAGCGACGCTATTGCTGCTCGCGCAGAGCCTGCTGAGCCAGAGCAAGCTGGCAGAAGCGGAGGAGGCGGCTCGAAAGTCCCTGGATGCAAGGCAGAGCGCCGAGGCGTGGCAAGTTGTGGCGATTTGCCGGATCAGCCAGAATGATGCACAGGGGGCCATGGTAGCAGCGACGCGGGCGGTGGAGTTGGACCCGGCGGCGCTGCAGGCGCGGTTCATCCTGGCGGGATGCCTGTACGAGCGAGGACAGCGGGAGGCTGCGGCCAAGCACTGTAAGGAGATCCTGCGCCAGCAGCCGGGCTTCAAGCCGGCAAAGGACTTGCTGGAGCATTTGGGACAATAGAGCCGGAGGTTTGCCACGAGCCTACGCCGAAGCAGTCAACATCACGCCGCATCTGCAGGAGGTCTGTCATGTACCGACTCACCATTCCGTTGCTGTTGCTGTGTGCTGCTCTCGCGAGCGCACAAACTGTGTGGGTGGCATCGCCGTGGGAGCACGTTCTGAAGACGTCCGAGCCGGGGACGGTGACGGCGGCGACACTGCAGTCTGCTGCCAATGAGTACGAGCCTTTCCGCGTGATCGTGCGGGCGGGCGAGACGGCGTTGCCGAACGTAACCCTCAAGGCCTCGGCTCTCAATGGACCGAAGGGAAGCATTGCGGCCAGGGACCTGACACTCTTCAGGGAGTACTATCTGAACGTATCCGCGCCCAGCCTGCGCTCGACCGCGCCGACGGGATGGTACCCGGACGCGTTGATCCCGTTTGTGGACCCCATCACGGGCAAAGATATCGAAGGCGCGAAGTATGACGCCACGCCGTACACCATCGAGCCCAGCAGCAATCAGGGGTACTGGATCGACGTCCATGTGCCGAAGGGGACGGCGCCCGGGGACTACAGGGGCACGGTGACCGTGACCTCGGCGGGCAAGACAGTCGCGACGGTGCCGGTGTCGCTGACGGTTTGGGGCTTTGAACTCCCCGAGACCATTGCCATGCAGTCGAACTTCGGTAGCCTGGGCAGCCGGCTGGCCAAGAAGAACAACCTGCAGCCCAACTCACCCGAACTGGCAGCGACCGAGGACTTGTACATCGATGAGTTCCTGGCGCACCGCGCCGTGCCGGGGAGCCTCGGCAACATCTGGCCTACGGTCAAGGATGACGGAACTGTCGATGACAGCCAGACGGGGGCGCGACTACGGGACCTCGTAGTGAACAAGCACGTGAACGCGCTGAAGCTGCCGTTCTCGATGAGTGATCCCGAGAAGTGCAAGCGGGACCTGCGGGCGTATGCGAAGTACCTGCGTGAGAAGGGTTGGCTCAAGCTGGCGTATGTATACATGCGGGATGAGCCTAACAATGCAGAGGACTATGAGACGGTACGCAAGCAGGGGGCGTTGATCAAGAAGGCCGACCCGGAAATTGGGCGGATGTGCACCGAGCAGACGATCAGCTCGAACCCTGAGTGGGGCAACCTGTACGGCGCAGTCAACATCTGGTGCCCACTGTGGGGGCTTTGGGACGAGCCGACAGCCAAAGAGCGGTTGGCAGCAGGCGAGCGGCTGTGGAGTTACACAGCGCTCTGCCAGGGCAATGCGCCATTTTGGCAGGTAGACTTCGCACCGGTGAGTTTCCGCGCGCCGTTCTGGATTAGCTGGCGCTATGACATCGAGGGCTTCCTGTACTGGTCAAGCATCTACTGGGACGCGTATGAGGACGTGTGGAACAACCCGCACTTCCGCGACAAGTACTGGGGCGAGGGCATGCTGGTCTACCCGGGCCTTGAAGCCGGGATCAAGGGACCGGTAACGTCCATACGGCTCAAGCTCGTGCGCGAGGCGCTCGAGGACTTTGAGTACATGACGCTGGCGGCGAAGCAGGGCAAGGGCGAGCGCGTGGACCACATCGTCAACAGCGTGGTGCAGTCGTTCCAGGTGTGGGATCACAATCCAGAGGAGTATGCGAAGGCACGAGAGAGGCTGGCGCGGCTCATCCAGTAGCGGACGGCGTTGATAGCTGATAGCAAAGGCAAGAAAGCGGGGACCGACACTGTGTCGGTCCCCGCTTTGTTTTGGGTGGGTTCCCTCTGCCCTACTTCGCTGGGAAGACGCCCATCAGGGCTTCTACGAAGAGTTCGTGGCCGCGAGCGTCGGGGTGGTTGATCCAGTTGGCTTCGTAAGTGATGTATGGGATGCCCTGGCGCCAGAGGCGGCACCATAGCGCTGAGCCGTCGGCGAGGGCGATGTTGTTTTCGCGGGCGAAGGCTTTCAGGTCGCGGACATACGGGCGGGGGTCCTCGTCGAAGCGCGCTTCGGTGACCTTCATCCAGTCCGGGCGCGTGAGGTGGGGGGCGATGAGGATGACTTCGGCTCCGGTGCCGGTGATCTGGGCCATGATCTCTGTGTACTGCTTATTGAGAGCGTCGCCATTGAGCCAGGCGTCATTGACGAACTCAATCGTGACCAGGTCGGGCTTGGGCTCTAGCACGTCGCGCACAAAGTCCTTTTCGCTGCCGCGGGGCTGGGCCATGTAGGTACGGCTGTCCCGGCCGCCCCAGCCTGCGGTGCGAAGCTCGATCTGCGCCTGCGGGAAGCGCTTGCGAAGCTCGGCAGCGAAGCGGTTCTGGTACCACAACTCGGTCTGGTTGCCGACGCCGCCGCCACAGGTGACGCTGTCGCCCCAGGCGATGATGAGCACCTTCTCGCCCTTGCGCAGCTTGGCGAGGGTCTTGGGCAGCAGCTTCTCGGCCTGCGCCTCGGCGGTCACTGGCACCGTCGGCTCGATCGGATAGAGATTCGCGTCGGCGAGCTTAGTGGTCGGTCCGGACAGCCAGACGTTGGCGATGGCGGTTTCGCCGGCGGACGGCGTGGGCGGCTTGGCAAGGTTGGCGGCAGGGGTGCCTGGGACGACCTTTAGCTGGCCGTTGGCCTCTACCACGATGCTATCGAGGCGACAGGGGACGTAGTCGTAGTCGAGATATACCTTCTGCTTCTCGGCGATGCGGCTGCCTTCGATGCGGCCGAGGGCGGTCCAGTAGCTCTCCAGACCGTAGTCTTTGTCGAGTACGAAGGCCTCGGCGTCTCCGGGACCGGACTTCACCTTCAAGCTGCCTTCCACCAGCAACCCGGTGCAGACGCACTCCTGGGCGGCGAGGGGGCGCGGGTGCAGGCCGCGGCGATACGGGGCGGCTTTGGGGTCGAACATCGGCAGGCTGGCGTACTCCTCGTCGCGTACGGAAACGGCCTGCGGGGGAGCTATGGTCACTACGACGGGTTGGGCGACGTTGATGGCACGTCCGCCGAGGTTGACCTGTCCAGGGCCGACGCGCACCTGCCAATCACCGGATACCTCAATAGGCATGCCTTTGTGGGCGGGCATGGCGGAGACGAGAGTTGCGGCCAGGAGGGTAAGGGCGAGGGTTGTCCAGAGGTGCATAATGGGGCTCCTGTGACGGTGGTGTGGGTTCGAGACGCACCCAACTACGCGTTAAGCTAGAGCGGAGTGACCTGGGCCGCCTCGACGCCGCCATGTTCCTTGAGGAAGCGTTCTACTTCGCGGCGGCGCGGGAGACTTGGCTGGGCACCGAATTGCGTGCAGGCAAGCGCCCCGCAGGCGTTGCCGAAAGCGAGAGCGTGGTTGACGGGCAGGCCCTCCGCCAGGGCTACTCCAAGCCCGGCGGCAAAGGCGTCGCCGGCACCGGTGGTGTCTACTACGCACACCGAGTAGCCGGACACGAGGCGGCAGCCGTCGGGGTCGCAGACGATGCAGCCATCCGGGCCGCGCTTGACGATGGCGATTTTCACGCCCTGCGCGTGGATCTCGCGGGCGGCTTTGGCGGCGGTGGCGTGATCGGTTACTTCGTACCCGAGCACGGCCTCGGCCTCAGTCTCGTTGGGCGTGAGGATAGTCGCCTTGTTCCAGTTCTTCGGGAGCTTGCCCATGGCGGGCGTGGGGTCCATCAGGACTGGCGTCTGGCCACTGATCGCAATTTCGACGAACAGCTCCACGCTCTCCAGCGGAACGGCGAACTGGACCAGAGCGATATCTGCCTGACGGATAACCGGTGTGGCATCATCAACGTAGCGCGGGGCACACTCGAGATTGGCGCCGCCGACCGAGAGAATGCTGTTCTGGCCGTCAGGCGAGAGCGCGATAAAGGCCGAACCGGTGGCCACATCATCGTCGGAGCCGATGTACCGGGTCTCGACGCCCTCCCGGCGGAGATTGTCGAGGAGTTGCGGGCCGAAGCAATCCTGCCCGACGCGGCCGATGAGAGTGGTCTGTGCGCCCAGACGGGCGGCCGTAACGGCCTGGTTGGCACCTTTGCCGCCGGCCACGAACTTGAGGTCCGTGCCCAGCAGGGTCTCGCCGGGACGCGGCATGCGCTCGGCGCGCATGACGAAGTCCTGGTTGATGTTGCCTAGTACCGCCACTTTGGGAGCCATACTGCCCTCGCCTGATGCAGGAATGATCACATTGGTGAGCGTTCCTGCAGGAGTGGTCACATTGGTGAGCCTACAGGCCCGTGCGGGTGAGCGTGAGGCCGACGTTGATGCGATCCCAATCTACTACGCCCAGCATGCCGATGAGGTGGAACTGTTCGCCACTGTGCCACAGATCGTACGCGGTGCCGAAGTTGGGGTTCCAGCCGTCATATTCGCCAAAGAGCTTCCAGCGGGGCTGTGGCTGGTAGCTAACGCCGCCAAAGGGGCGGTTGTGGAAGCGGCCGTTGCCGTAGCCCAGGGTGTAGTACATGGGCTTTTCCTCGGTTCCGGCTTCGCGGGTGGCGACGATGAAGAATGACTTCCCGGCGCCTTCGCCAGGCCGCGCCACGGTGGCAGAGCGCTCGTTGAACAGATCTACGACGCCGACGGAGATGCCAGGGTGATTGGCAGTTTCGCGCTTGACCTGGAACTGCACGTTGTAGGCGGATTCGAGGCTGCCGCCGTTGCCGGTGCCCATATCCATGAGCCAGAGAGCGTGCTCGCCGAAGAGGCCCAGGCCCCAGGCAAACGTGCCGTTGACGTCGTCGCCTTCCCAATCTGTGGGGAAGTTGCCGGTGAAGTCCGCGACGGAAGCGGCAAAGCTGTAGTTGCCCGCGCCGGGGGTATAGCCGACGGGGATATTCATCTGGAAGGCGCCATCGAAGCCGGCATGGCCGGCAGGATCCACTCCGTAGCCGCCGCCGGGCAGCCCGGAGGAGTAGCGGAACTCGGGAAATTCTCTGAATTCATCGGCCCAGACGGGGGCAGAGAGGGCTGCGACTACGGTAACGATGAGAAAATAACGCATGGGGGGACTTCCTCCTGAATCGATGGTGGTAGCTTAATGCGGGGGCAGGTGTCAGTCAACATCTTCTATGACTACCCGCTCCAGGGCGTGAATAAGCTCGGCCTCGAGATCACGTATGTCACCGAGATCATCCCGGCGCTGGTCAAGCCAGTCACGATCCTCCGGGAGGCCGGCCGGTTCGATGATCTCGGGGGCGACTTGTAGGGCTTCGAGGCGAGTGACGATGCGCTGGGCCAGGGCGGCGGTCTCTTCGAGAGGCTCGGTGGCGTGCTGAACCAGCTCAGAGGTGTCGGCAAGGAAGGCCGCGGCGGCGTCACGGGCTTCGATCAAGCCAGAGAGCAGTAGCTGTTCAGCCAGAAAGCGCTCAAGACGGGTCAGAGGCGGGCCATACGGCTCCTCGGCCGCCAGAATACCGGACCAATGGGCGTACTGAACCTGGGCGTGGTGCAGAAGAGGCAGAGCGCGGACTAGCGTTGCCAGTGCCAGCGCGTCCGGGGGAGACCCCGGCGCTGGATCACCCAGCAGGAGAAGCAGATCGACCTGCGGAGGGTGGCGGTCGAGACGGCGGCCCTCGTAGGCGTAACCGAGGAGGTCTTCACCCTGCGCGCCGGCGAGGAGGGACCAGGCGGTGGGGTTGGCGCCCCAGCCGAGAGCGAGGACGGGACGACCGGCAGTGATCTCGGCGCGCACGCAGTCTTCGACCACGGCGGGAGTGGGCGAGACGAGTAGCGTGGAGCGGTGGCCAAGAGCCTCAAGGGCCTCCACGAGCGGCAGAGAGGGGTCGAGTGACGGGAGAAAGCCGTCAGTGAGGTCGAGAGTGAAGGCCGCGCCGGTGACGGCCATGAGGGCGTCGTAGGTGACGGTCTGCTTGAGGTGGTTGAGGGCCAGACACAGGGCGGCAACCAGCGACGAGCGGCCGTCGGCGCGAGTGGGGGCGCGGAGGCCGTCGAGGAGTTGAAGGTTGTCGTTGAGGCCCTGGTCGGGGCCGTCAAAGAGGCGTCTGAGCATCGAGGACCTCAGGCGTGGCGTTAGCGGGCGCAGGTACAGAACGCACCGTACGGTTAGAAAGTGAACTCGTAGGTGACTTTGTCCACAGCCCCGGGCAGGCTCAGGATGCCGTCGGCAACAGTGTAACTCGTTGAAGGCTGCCCTCCACAGGTGGCGCTCTTGATGTTGGAGAGATTCAAGGCGCCAAGGTTGAGGCGGACATCTTTGGCTTGCTCGACGGTAACTGTCAGTCTGGCGGGCTGAGCGGGTTCGTTGTCCTTGGCCGGGGTAGCCGGAGCGAGGACCGCGTCACACCTGGCGAAGGTGTTGGGCGCGCCGGGGGCAACGTAGAGCCAGAAGTACCACTTGGCCTCGTCGGTGACGAGGTGCTGAGCCAGGGGGGCTGTACTGGGCTTGACCTGGCGAGAGAGCCATTCGAAGCCGCGCTCGGTGAGCATATCATGCCCGCCGGTCCAACTGTAGAACTCCGCCCGGTGCTTTAGAGGGCGCAAGACCTCATAGGTTTTCCATGATTGTGTAACCCAGATGGTCTGGTCCTTGTCGCCGTGACAGATCTGAAGGTTGGTGTTCGCCGCGTTGGTCAGGAAGGTGCGGGGGCTGCGGCGCAGGTACTCGAAGTCGACCTCAGCGCTGTCACCGGGCTTGCCACCCGCCACGGCCTCGATATGCGGGGCGTAGCCGTTTTGCTGGGCGTGCCAGTCTGAAAGGCTGCTGACAGGGCACCAGGCGGAGACGCCGGCCCAGATATCGGGGTACTTGCCGGCCATCATCAGTGACATGTGGCCGCCGCCGGAGCCGCCGATGATGTAGATGCGGCTCTCATCAACGCGGTAGGTGGACTTCATGTGGTTGACCGCATCGAGGATATCGTGCTGGGCCGGTAGCGACGCACCGGCCTCGCGCGGGGCGGGGTTGGTGGTGACATTCGCACCGCGGAAGTTTGGAAGGATCATCAGCCAGCCGTACCTGGCGCATAGTGGAGCCATGGCGGCAGTTTGCTGGCGGTAGTCGGCGGACCAGGTGTGGATGCCGACGAGTAGAGGCGTCGGTTTGGTCGCGTCGAGGTTTTCGGGGACACCGACTATGACAGGCTGCTGCTTGCCATCTAGCGAGGACGTGAGAGTGACTTCGGTGAGAGCCATCCCCTTGACAGGGGGTAGATTTTGGGCGGAGGAATCCACTATGAGACCGAGGGAAAAGATGACGACGAAGGCACTGAGAAGGTACGGGAGCATGATTCTGGTCCTGAGATCGGGATTTTGGCACTATTTCAGGCAAAGGTATTAGGCATCGGGGGCTCTGTGGCCTCCCCTTGAAACGGATTTTCCGGTATACTATGTTACGTACGAAGGGACTCATGCCCCGAAAGAGGAATCATCCCCCCCGTCATCTGCCACCAAGGAGTCGTTTATGTCTGATTTCCCCGAACTGTCCGCGCGCCTGCAAGCGCTCTTGCAGCAGGAAACTGAAGCACCCTCGACCCTCAGCGCCGAGCAACGCCAGCAAATCACAGCGATCTTTGCCGAGGCCTGCGAGGACGACCGCCTCGAACTGGCGGCCGTCGTGCAGCGAGCCCTCGACGAGCAACCCGGGCACCTACTCGCGCTTTACGCACGTGCGACCGCTGAGGAACTGGCGGAGGAGAAGGAATCCGCCGGGAACCTGTACCTGCAGATTGTGCAGGCTCTCGCCTCCCAGAAGGACTGGGAAGGCGTCTTGGCAGTTGCGGTGCAAGCCATGCCCATGAGCGGCGACTACCGCCTGGTACGGCTGGTGCGGCGTGCCGGGGAGAAGGGGAACCTTGACATCACGGCGGCGATGCAGGTGGCGCAGGAGGAGTGCGCGGACTCGCCGGATCTGCTGTGGGAGCAAAGTAGGGAAGCCGATGAACGGGGAGATATCGACGAGGGGCTGAAGCTGGCCCTGGCGGCCCTGGAGGGGTATGTGGGGCTGAAAGAGCCGGAACATGCCGAGGACCCGCTGCTGCGAGCGCTCGAGGCCAATGACGTGGCGACCTACGAGCGGCTGCTGGCGGTCATGCGCCGGATGGCGGCGGCCGGGCAGGTGGAACTGCTGAGCACCGCGTTTGAGCTGGCCGAGGAGAAGCTGTTCGACCTGGACATGGCGGAGGACCTGGCCGACGCGCTGGTCTACATACTGGAGAAGCGGCCGGAGCTGGCGGAACTGCGGAAGCTGTACGCCCGGGCAATCATCAAGCCGCTCGGCGGCTATGACGCACTGCAGCAGGTGGCGGCAGAGACCGGGCTGGACAACCCCGCGGTGCCGATCGAGGATGCGCTGGCGGCGTTCCAGGAGGCGGCAGCCTTCAGCCCCGGGGCCTACGTAAGCCACCGCAGCTGGGGCGTGGGACGGATCACGCGGCACGAAGACGACGAGTTGACGATTGACTTTGAAGAGAAGCCACAGCACAAGATGGCCGCCCAGATGGCGAAGTCCGTGCTGCTGCCGCTATCGCGTGATTCGCTGCAGGTTCAGCGGGCCACCGGCCTGGACGCGCTCAAGCGCGAGGCGGATGACAACCCCGCGAATATCGTATACCGGCTGATGATGGAGAGTGGCGGCGAGATCGTGACCCCGGACATCAAGATGCGACTCACGCCGTGGCTGGTGCGCGAGGAAGGGTGGTCAACCTGGTGGCGCAAGGCCCGCAAGGCCATTGAAGAGGACCGGCGGATCGACTCTTCGCAGGCCTTCCGGCATCTTTACCGCGAGGCGCAGCGGGGTGGGGAACCGGAAGTGCCGCTGCTCAACCTTGACCCGCGCAAGGGGATCAAGGGCGCCATTTCGATGATTCATAAGCTGCTATCGCAGCACCCGCAGACCAATGAGCGGGCTAAGATGCACTATGGCCGAACTCTGCGCGACTGGCTCAAGGATACCCACAAGCTTGAAGACTGGGTACGGGCGCTGCCGCTGATGGAGCGCTGGTACCCCGAGCGTGAGGCGGAGTGGCTGGTAGAGGCTGAGAAGGCGCTGCCGAGCGTGCCACTGACGCTGGCAGGCGAAGAACCCGACCAGATGGTGCTCCTGGAACTGGGCCTCAAGAGCAGGGCATGGAAGGATGCAGCTTTCTCCGCCTTGTCCTCGCGGTTTGACTCAGTCAAGGAGAAAGGCCTGCAGGTCCTTGGCGAGCGGGCGCGGGACACTTTGTGGGAGGATTTCACTGATCTTCTGACCACCGCGGGGCACTACCAGCAGAAGATGGCCGTGGCGGAGATGATCCTGAATAAGGAACTCACGCGCGATGACACTGGCGACGAACTGCCCATTGATCCGTGGATTCTGCTTCATGCGACGCTGTCGGTGGTTGCCAGCAAGTCAGCGCATGCCGGCCGCGGCATGGCAAACAGGCTGCTGAAGGCGGCGGGACCGCTGGTGGAGGCGTTGAAGGGCCGCGAGCTGTCGGAGGAGATGAACGAGATCTTCAACACCTTCCGGCGCCGGCCACTCGAGGGTGAGGTGCAACTGGCGGTGGAGGCGCTCTTGCAGGCGGTCGAAAAGGCAGAACTGGCGCATGACATCCTCAGAATTCACCAGCCGTACCAGGAAGATGAGGCGAAGCCGCCGGAACTGGACCCGCGTCTCACGCTGATGACTCGGCAGACGCTCGAAACACAGACTGAGCGGATGCGCGAGATGGAACACCAACTGGCCGTCGAGATCCCGCAGGAGATTGCCAAGGCGCGGGCCCTGGGCGACCTGAGCGAGAACGCCGAGTACCATGCGGCGCGCGAGCGGCAGGGCATTACCAAGGCGCTGTACGACAACCTGCTGGCGCAGATGGAAACGGCACTGGCGATTGAGGACGTACACCGTGCACCGGGCGTGGCCGGAGTAGGCAAAGAGGTGCGGCTGCGTGAGGTGGAGAGCGGCGAGGAGCAGTCGGTATGGGTACTCGGTGAAGGCGACACGCAGTATGGCCACGAGGTAGTGTCCTACAAGGCTCCTCTAGGCCAGGCGCTCGTGGGCAAGAAGGTTGGGGACGTGGCGCAGGTTGGCGAGGACGGGCCGCAGTACGAGGTTCTGGCGATTGAGGAGAAGATGCCGTAAGGCAGGGCGTAGGGATCAGGGTCAGGAACGGATCAGACCGTCTGTCATCCTGAAGCCGCACGTCCGCGTGCGCAAAGTGAAGGATCTCGGTTAGCCACCCGGGATCCTTCGTCGCATACGGGGCCTCTCGGGCTGACAGGCGGACGACTGGTAACACGGAATATCGAGACGGCTGGAGGGTGTCATGCTCAGGCAGACTGCCGCGCCGCTGGTGATGCCGTATCCGCGGGAAATGAGTGTCGGGCGGGGAAAGGTCGGGCTTGAGGGGGTGATGATACTCGCGGAAGGAGCGGCGGCGAAACGGGCTGGCAAGGCGCTCGCGGCGGGGCTGAAGGACCTGGGGGTGCCCGTGTGGGATGACGGGTATCCGGTCTCTCTCGTTGTGCTCGAAGAGGCGGACATGCGGGTCAGCCATGAGATGTATGACCTGCAGGTGAAGCGCGAGGGGACGATCATCGCGGCGCCGGCGTATGAGGGGCTGTACTACGGAGTGCAGACGCTGCTGCAGTTGGTTGAGCCCTCGGCCCCCGAGAAGGCCACAGGCGACGCCGCACCCACGCGGGGCCTCCTGCCGCTGTGCAGCGTCACAGACTGGCCGCTGAAGCAGATTCGGGGTATTCACACCTACCTGCCCTCGCGGGAGAATCTGCCCTTCTTCAAGCGCTTCATCGAGTGGATGGGGCGGCACAAGCTGAACACGATCTTCCTGGAAGTCGGCGGGGGAATGGAGTACCAGCGGCATCCGGAAGTGAACAAGGCCTGGAAGCGCTTCTGCAAGGAAGCCATGGCCTACCCCGGGGGGCCGGACGCGCTGCAAGACTCACAGTGGTTCTTCAAGAATTCCACCCACACAGAGTTGGCCGGCGGCAGCTACCTGACACAGAAGGAATGCCGCGAGATCGTCAAATGGTGCCGCGACAACGGCATCGAGGTCATGCCCGAGGTGCAGTCGCTCAGCCACTCCTACTACCTCACCATGGCCCACCCGGAGATCGCCGAGGTGGCCGAGGACCCCTGGCCGGACAACTACTGCCCCAGCAATCCCCGCAGCTATGAACTGTACTTTGAGATCCTCGAGGAAATCATCGAGGTCTTCGAGCCGCGCCTGATCCACATCGGGCACGACGAGGCGTATATCTTCAAGTTCTGCCCAAAGTGCAAAGACCGCGAGGCAGCGGAGATATATGCCACCGACATCACGAAGGTGCATGACTGGCTGGCGGAGCGGGGGATCAAGACTGCAATCTGGGGCGACAAGCTGCTGGAGATCCACCACCCCAACGGTACGACCTATGGCGGCGTGGAACGCAACATTACGCGCTATGGCAAGCAGTTCCACCTGCCGGCTACCAACCGCTGCGTGGACCTGATCCCCAGGGACGTCCTCATCTTCGACTGGTACTGGAGCCTGAGCTACGAGTCGGCCAAGATGCTCGCCGACAAGGGCTTCCAGATGATCTACGGCAACTTCCACGGCCCCAGCTTCCAGGATTGGGCCAAGCACCGCCAGAACCCGGCGCTGCTCGGTGGTGAGACTTCGCTGTGGTGCGAGGTGGACGAGTATTCGATAGGGCGCAACGGGACCTTCCACAACATCCTGTGGGGCGCCAATGACCTCTGGTCGGACTTTGATCCCGATGCGGACCGGGCGAAGATCGTGAGCGACATAGCGGCGGTCATGCGGCGGGACCGCCAGAGGCTGGGGAAGCACAAGTCGGTAGTCCTCTCCCCCACTCCCAAGCAGTTCCGGCCGGTTGACATGACGACCGCCGGCGCGCGGGGGATGTACCCCGGCGACAGCCCCGAAGGCGGCCTGAGCTGCCTGCCACGCGGCAAGCAGAAGCTCGGCGGCGTGGAATTCCTCATTCCCAAGGACGGCAAGCAGAAGGCGACGGTGCCGGCGGTAGACTGGCATGTGCGGTCGTGCCCGCCGATACCGGTGGACGGCAAGGCCGAGGCGCTGGCCTTCCTGCACACCACGACGGTGCCGCGCGTCCATGCGCCGACGTACTACAGCCTGAACCTGGGCCCGAACCTGATCGGGGCCTATCTGGTGGAGTATGAGGACGGCAAGACGGTCGAGGTGCCGCTGGAGTATGGCTGGAACATAGACAGCTTCAACAGCGGCTACATGATCGGCAAGGGCGGCGACCAGACCGACGTCATCGGCGCGTATGACTATGCCGCCGACCCGGTGCTGGCGGGCGAGACGCCCGAGGGGCGCAGGTACACAATCTTCATGTACGAATGGGTGAACCCACGACCGAAGGTACCAATCCGCAACATTCGGCTCACGTGGCAGGCTGGGTACAGCGGCGGGGTGATTGCGCTTTTGGCGGTGACGGTTGTTGAGCGGCTGTAAAGCCGCCCGGACAGTTTGACTATCGGAAGGCAGGAGCAGACAATGAAACTTGGTGCGAATTCGGTTCTGTTTGGCGGCTATGACATGGACACCGCCTTCAAGTACACGGCCATGGCGGGCTATGACGGTATTGAACTGTCGGCCATCGGCGGCATGAGCGAGCATCTCGTGATTGACCGCTGGCAGGAGCTCGTGCAGCCGATCAAGGACCTGGCCGAGAAGTACGGACTTGAGCTTCTGGCGATGGAGCAGCCCTCGCAGGACCGCGCGATCATGGAGCAGGCCTTCGCCGCCGCGGCGGAGATCGGCATCCCCATCATCAACTGCGGCCCCGGCGGCAAGAGCGATGACGAGGAGACGCTGAAGGCCTCCATCGAGTCGCTCAACTCGCTCGCGGACCTGGCCGGGACCTATGGCGTGACACTGTGCGTGAAGGCCCATGTCGGCGCCTCCATCTACAACACGCCGACGACACTGAAAGCCATGGAGCAGATCACCAGCCCCCATTTCGGCATCGACATGGACCCCTCGCACATCTGGCGCGCGGGCGAAAACCCGGTAGAAGCCATCGCCGCGGTAGTCTCCCGCGTCAAACACGTCCACATCCGCGACTGCAAGGGCCGCCAGCAAAGCCCCGGCACCCCGGAAATGCAAGCCAACGGCCGCGGCGACATAGACCTGGTAGGCTACATCCGCGTCCTGCACGAAGCCGGCTACGATGGTCCGCTGAACCTCGAGATCATCGGCGCGAAGGAATACACGCTGGAGCAATGCTGTGTGATAGCGGCGGAGAGCCGCGGGCACATGCAGGCGTGTCTGCAGGCTTGTGGGGCGAGGTAGGGCCGACCGCCGAAGAGGTGCATTGCTGAGCGGGCGCCGCGACGGCATGAGTGGGAAAGCCACCACGTTTGCCGTTAACTCAAGAAGGGGGAATACCATGCCAGACGACGCTGAGCCGCACGTTGAGGCGAGGAGCGGCCCAGACGGGCCGGGGGACCAGCCAGCCATAGACTATGACTGGCTGGGCTTCAGCCGTAACGTCAAGGGCTTGTGCCAACTGCTCACCGAAGTCGAGACGCCCTTTGTTCTGGGCATCTACGGCGATTGGGGTACCGGCAAGACTAGCCTGATGCGGCACCTTCAGAAGGCGCTACGGGATGCAGGACATCTCACCGTCTGGTTCAACCCATGGAAATATGACAACCGGGAGGAAGTCTGGAAGGCCTTCGTTCGGGCCGTATACACAGATGTCAGGCACCAACAGACATTCCTGAAGTTCGGCTTGCAGCACGTAAAAGATACCATAGAAGATGGTGCGCGCCAGATCGCCAACATGGTTGGAAGAATGGCGGGCGTAGGCGATACTGGCAATGAAGTGCACGACCTGCTCAATCTTGACAAACAGTTTCTCAATGCCTTCGAGGACGAGTTTGAAAGACTTCTGCGAGAGGCGCTCTGCCTGGCAAGTCAGCACAACAAGGACCACGGAAAGGAAGCCGTCGCTCCGCGCCTGACCGTCTTCGTAGATGACCTTGATAGGTGCAGTCCTGAGGCCGTCCTTGAAGTGATCGAGGCGCTCAAGCTCTATCTCGAGGTGCCGAATTGCCTCTTCGTTCTGGGGATAAATCAGGAAGTGGTTAGCCAGGCCGTACACCAGAAATATGGATTGCCAACGATGCGAGGCGCTGATGGCGACGCGGAGACTGCCGAGGCAGTCGCCTATCCGCTGGGTCTACGGTATCTGGAGAAGATCGTTCAGCTTCCCTTCCATCTTCCGCCTACTGACGACGCCGACCTCAAGACATTCTTGTCCGAGGTGAACAGGCTGACACCACCACCGGAAGGGGTTCGCGAGGCGCAGTGGGTGGAGTACCTCACACTGGTGGCCAATGCCACCAACCGCAACCCACGCCAGATCAAGCGCTTCGCTCTGACGTTGCGGCTTTTGAGCGGTATCGCGCCAAGCACAATCCGCGTAACCGGCTCCGCCCTGGAGACACCGTTTGACAGACTGAAGCTGGCGAAAATCGTTTTGGTACAGTTCGTGGACTACCAACTGTACAAGCTAATCCGCAATGTGCCCGAGGCGCTGCTCGATAGGCAGACAAGGGCACAAGAGCGGTTGGGAGCGACTGCTGCAGAGAGTCCGACCGCTCCGAGGGAGACCCGTCACGTCAGTCCCAAACTGGATGAGATTCTGTCGCGACGGCCACTGTTCAGCAATGCGGAGGAGGTATCCTGCTACGTAAGGCACTCCGCCGGAAGCCCCTCCGAGCGCGGCAGCCATGAAGCGCAACCGGAACTCGAGTTGGCACTGGAGCGGTACTACAAAGTTGACAGCGTACCTTCTGACTACCTGTTGAACCTTCTAGCGGATCTTGATACCAATGCTCTGAGCGAACATGTGGAGGCACTGGCGAGGACTATGAACGAACCTGACGACCCGCGTAATTTCAAGGTTGCGCTGCTCCTCGGGTGTATCGGTCGGCGTGCGAAAGCAGGAGTGCCCTCACTCGAGCGAGCCGCCGCTATGCCGTCGTCACTAACGACAACCGCTGCCCAGGTAGCCCTGACGTTGCTGACAGACAACGACACCGCGGTGAGAGACTCCATTGCGAACTGGGCGGTTCACGACCATCCTGCTATTCGGTGGATGAGCATGTACGCGCTGGCGCGGACGCCTGCCCTCCGACAGTTGGCTGTACCCCTTGCGGCTAATGCGCTGGAAGATAGTGACGACATAGTGCGGTATCAGGCGGTAGATACACTCCGGATGATTGGCACCAAAGAGGCAGGTGTCGTCCCCGCGCTCGTGCGAGCCGTGGATGTCCCCAGCACCAGCGCTAGTTACTGGGCCCAACTTGACCTCGACTACACTCATCGGGTACTGAAGGACGACGTTCCCGAACTTGCAGCACTTCTGTCCCACGAATCAGCGCTGGTGGTTGAGTACGCTGCCAAGGCATTGGGACGGGTCGGAAGAGGAGCGGCAAGCGCCTCGCCCGGGCTGAAAGCGGTTGCCCTAACTAACGAGAGGCCTAAGACGCGGACGGCGGCAGTCAGGGCCATGGGGCTGATTGCGGAACCCGTCCCCGAGAATGTGGAGGCGCTTCTGCAGGCGGCCCACGACAGATCTGTGTCTGTCCAGGCGGCGGTTGCAGTAGCCCTGGGCCGGATTGGTGCGAAATCTGGCGCTGTGACCGACGCACTACGCCATCTCGCTGCTGCTACGCACGCGCCCCTTGTCTCTAGGTCAGCGCAGAAAGCACTTGATCGCCTGACGCAGCTATAGCGCTATATAGGCGGCGCGACGACTACTGCCGTCGCGAAGCTCATGAGCACCATCGAGGAGCTAACCATGCTATCCAACCTAACCACAATCCATAGCCGTCGCACCGGACGCTTCTCCTCCTGGGACACCTCGGGCCGCAATGCCGATGCCTGGACGATTGCGCCCGGGGAGACGCGTGTTCTCGCCGACATCTCCGGCCCTGCCCAGATCACCCACCTGTGGATGACGCAGGCGAACCACTATCGCGAGTGCCTGCTGAAGATCACATGGGACAATGCCGCCTATCCCAGCGTGGTCGCGCCGCTCGGGGACTTCTTTGGCCTGGGGCATGGGCTGGTTAGCTCGTACCAGTCGGCGCTCTTCACGGCCTCGACGGCCAGGCCGAATCAGTTCAACCAGGGCTGCGCGCTGAACTGCTATGCGCCGATGCCCTTTCGCGAGCGGTGCGTGGTGGAGCTTATGAACGAAAGCGACCAGCCGCACCGGCAGTACTTCTATGTGGACTATGAGACGCTGGAGGAGGTGCCGGAGGACGCGGGGTACTTCCACGCGGAGTTCCGGCGCGCGAACCCCTTCGGCGGCTGGGGGCATGAGATTACCGTCAATACCCCGCTGGCCAACGCGGTCAATGTCGAGCGGCAGGCGTGGGCGAGCAACTATGTCATCATGGAGAGTCGCGGGCGGGGGCATTACCTCGGGTGCAACCTGTCGGTGACGAACTTCCAGGGCACCTGGTGGGGCGAGGGGGATGACATGATCTGGGTGGACGGGTACAAGTGGCCGCCGGACCTGCACGGGACGGGTAGCGAGGACTATCTCAACCAGGCGTGGGGGATGCAGGACAACGCGTTCATGCGCAACGGTTCTTCGATCTTCGAGGGCAACACGAAGGGCTATCAGACGAGCTATGTCTTCCATCTGGAAAACCCGGTGCGCTTCCAGAAGGAGATCAAGGTAACCATCGAGCACGGGCATGCCAACCATCTCGCCAACGAGATGAGCAGCGTGGGCTACTGGTACCTCGACAAGCCGGGGAAGGTAGCCGAACCGCCGCCGGTGGCGCAGAGATTGCCGGTGCTGCGCGACAACCAGGGCCACTGGCTGCACGACCCAGAGCGGCAGTGCCCCGGCAAGCCGGTGAAGCTCACTGACGAGATGCGGCAGAATAAGAAAGAATGGAAGCGTCGCGCCAATCCCGCGTAGTGCGGACGTCTCGCCCGCATCCGGCATAACGGAGGACGTCATATGATCGCAGTCATCAGCATGGACCAACAGGGCACCTACGACCAGAACGACGGCGGGACCGGGATGAAGCGCAAGTTTGAGAAGCTGACCGGCGCGCCGGTGGTCACCTTGCATTACTCGCAGGCCTCGCCGGAGTACATGGCGCGGATCAACCCGCAGGCGGTCTTCATCGGCGGCTTCGGGTATGGCTGGCGTACCATCAAAGTGCCGGACCTGTACCCGATCAGCGATTTCCTGCACGAGACCGAGATCCCCGTATACGCGGCGTGCGGCGGGCATCAACTGGTCGGCTACTGCTTCAACCACGATCTGCGCAAGGTCAAGCAGCTTCAGGACCAGCCGATGCGCAAGCTCCGCGCTGATGAGCCGGACTATGGGCCGAGGTCGTATTGCTCGGGGTTCTACATGGCGACCGGCTACGCGGTAGTGGAGACGCTGAAGCGCGATCCGCTGTTTGCGGGCCTGAAGAAGAAGATCCGCGTGCGCGAGTCGCACTACTGCGAAGTCAAGAAGCTGCCGAAGGGGTTTGAGCTACTCGCCACGAGCCCTGAGTGCAAGATCGAGGCCATGAAGCACGTGGACAAGCCATTGTACGGCTGCCAGTTCCACGCGGAGACGTGGCTGGAACCGTACCTGGACGGGCGCAAGGTGATGGAGAACTTCTTCCGGATAGCCGGCTTGATGTAGGGATACTAACGAAAACAGAAGGACAGAAGACGGAAAACAGTTCGGACAAGACCGGTCTCCGGCTGTTTTCTGTTTTCCGTTTCCCGTTTTCGCCTCTTCTGATCGGAGATCGTTGTGTCTGACAACCCCGAACGCGAACAATCCTCACTGACCCAGATCGTGCTACTCTGCGCTTCATTCTTCTTCCTGTTCTTTGGCGTGGGGGCCGTGCAGCAGTTCCTGGTGCCCATTCTCGTGACGCGTACCCACGTGTCCAATACCGCGGCGGCGGCAACCTTCTCACTGGTGTATTTCGGCGGCCCGGTGTGGTTGTGGCTATATAGCTACTACTTCCGCGTGCTGCGGGAGAGGTGGAGCATCATCCTCGCGGGGCTGACGTACACCCTGTTTGGGGTGCTCGTATACCTGGCGCATGACTGGAAGCTCGCGGTGCTCGCGGCGCTGATATGGGGCTGGGGAGGAGAGACGTTGTGGGCGACGGGGCCGGCGCAGGTTATCAACGTCAGCGATCCCAAACGGCGCGGAAGCGTGTCGGGGCTGTTCCAGAGCTCGACGTACTCCGGGCAGATGCTCGGTGTCATCCTGCTCGGATACCTCCTGAGCCGCTCCGCGACGCCCGAGGCCGGCCACGACGCAGTACTGCTGACTGCCATCGGGATTAGCGCCATTGGCAATGTCCTGTCGCTGTTCCTGCGGGTCAAGCCCAAGGAACTGCCGCCCGCGAAGCTGTCGGACGCCATACTGGCGATGAAGCGGACAGCAGGACGGTACCTGGTGCTGCTGTCAGTGGCCAACTACCTCGGATGGGGACTGGTACTGACGAGCTTCACGATTCTGGTGGCACGGGACATGGGCGAGGGCGCGAAGCTGCACTGGATCATCCTGCCCTACTACGTGGGACGCCTGATCGTGGCATGGATCGCTGGCCATACCTCCGACAAGGTCGGGAGAGAGAAGGTCATGATCGCCGGGTTTGCGCTGGGCGCAGTCAGCCTGTGCATGGTAGCGATTGCGCAATCGGTGCCTGTGGTCGCGGGGGCGTCGCTGGTGTTGGGGATGCAGTCCGCGATGGTCAGTGTGGCGATGACGGCTGCGGTGGGCGACTACATCAAGCCCGACGAGCGTCACCTGGTGTTCGCCGGGACGAATGCGTGGGGTTACCTGACAGCAGGCACGACGATGATCCTGTCGCCGCTGCTGCGGGACCTTGTGGGCAACTTCTCTCTCTCATTCTTCGTTTTCGCCGGGTTCTACGGCATCTGCGCGGTAATCGCGGCGAAGATGCGGGAGCGGCTGGCGGCGGAGAACCTGGACGGCGACGCGGCGGCTGTGTAGTCATCGGTGCGGAACAACATTGTCGGACATCTGTTGTGAAGTCGTAGCATGATGAAACGGGGAGCAACCATGATACGGCATATGCTCGTCCTGGTACTGTGCCTCTCTGCACTGGCAGCAGCGGCCCAGCCCGCCGCTGACGCCGCGAAGCCGTGGGAGACGTGGCAGCCGCCCCAGGTGGTGCTGCCGCAGCCAAATGCCTTCGACACTTACCTCAAGGCCATCGACCTCAAACTGCGCATAGACCAGCAGCAGGGCCTGGGCGGTAATCCCCCACCGCCTCCACCGGATGGAGCACGAGACCGCTGGGGCGAGGGCCCACAGGGGGTGCCGCTTCCGGAGCGGGTGGCACTGTACGCCGAGGTCCTGACTCTAGTGCGCCAGGCTTTGCGCCAGGAGTGCCGAATCCCGCTTCCGACCGCCTTTGATGAGATGTTGCCCTATCTGGCGGATTTCAGGGGCCTGGTGCGGCTCCTGGCGATGGAAGCGGAGGTCAAGCGCATTGAGGGCGACTATGGGGCTGCGGCGGAAAGTGCACTTGATGCGCTGCGGGTTGGTCAAGCCGCCTCCACGCAGCGGATTCTGATCTCGGGACTGGTAGGCATCGCCTCCGAGGCGATAGCGTTTGCGTCCCTGGATGAGACGATACCCGGGCTCTCGGCTGCGGAGTGCAAGACGGTGCTGGCGCAGTTGCTTGAGATTGAGCGAACGCGGGTGCCAGTGGCGGAGTGGCTGACAGGCGAGGAGGTCTTGACGCGGGGCTACTTCAAGCAGATAGTCATCGACCCGAAGAAGCACGAGCAATTCCTGGCGGAGGCTAAGGATCTGGGCCCGGAGGCAGACAAGGTATTGGCGGAGCTTGGCCCCAAGGGCTGGGAGTATATTGGCGAGACGTACGAAGCCCTGCAGCAGTATGCGGCCTTGCCGGGCGCGAAGCGGCCAGCCGAGCCCGCCGTGCCCGACAGCACCTTCATGAAGATGATCGTGCCTGCCATGACCAGGGTTGTCTTCAAGGCGGATCAATCGTTGACGGCTTTCCGGCTGCATGAGGCGGAGTTGGCGGTGCGGGCGTACCTGCTGGAGACTGGACGTCTTCCTGAGAGCCTGACCGCGCTGGTGCCCGGCTATCTCCCTGCAGTCCCGGCTGATCCGTTCGGCGAGGGGCCTCTGCGGGCCAAGGCGGCGACCAACTCACTGCTCATCTATAGCGTCGGGCCTGATGGCGTGGATGATGGTGGCAAGCCGCACAAGGAGCAGTTCACGAGTCGCGAAAGCAAGGGTGACATCGTTGTCACTGTCGCAATACCACGATAGTCTCGCGTGGCAGGCATGCTCCGCATGCCGGAAGCCCATAGCGAGACGAGTTCCGGCATGCGGAGCATGCCTACCACGCGATCTGGGATGGGAGCCCACATGGAACATGGCAAGATCGTCCTCATCGGCGCAGGCAGCGCCTCATTCACAGTCGGGCTCGTGGCCGACCTGCTGATCTCGGATATCGCGGATGAGTGGACCGTCGGGCTGGTGGACATTGACGAGCGGGCCCTGGGCGTGGCGCGGGGCCTCGTGGAGCGAATGGTGCAGGTCAAGCAGGCGCCTGTGACCGTCGAGGCGTCGCTGGACCGGACGGCAGTGCTGCCGGGCGCTGACATCGTGGTCACCACCATCGCAGTCGGCGGACGACCGGCATGGGAAGCCGATGTGGTGGTGCCCCAGAAGCATGGTATCTACCAGCCTGTCGGCGACACGGTCTGCGCCGGGGGCATTTCGAGGGCGCTGCGGCAGATTCCACCCATGCTGGACATCGCGCGGGACGTGGCGCGCCTCTGCCCCACTGCGTACTTCTTCAACTATGGCAACCCGATGGCGGCGATCACGCGGGCGGTCAACAAGGCCACCGACGCCACCCTGACCGGCCTCTGCCACGGCGTGCAGGGGACGCTGCGGCACCTGTGCAACTTCATCGGCGTGTCCTACAGCGAGATCAGCTCGCTGTACTTCGGCATGAACCACCTGACATGGATCACGCACTTCACGCGGCATGGCGAGGACCTCTGGCCGCTGGTGGATGCGAAGCTGGCAAGCGAGCCGCCGTCGGACAATCCCTTCTCATGGGAGCTATACCGCACCTACGGGGCCTTCCCCGCGGTGCTGGACCGGCATATCACCGAATTCTACTCGGAGCGATTTGCCCGGGGCGGGTACTACGGCAAGCGACTGGGCGTGGACGAGTTTGACATCCTGGGCTGCATCCACGGCGGTGACGAGCGGTATGAGAAGATGGCCGCGCAGGCAGAGGGACGCGAGCCGCTCGAGGAGAGCCTGTTTCAGCGCACGCTCGGGGAGCACGAGGCGCTGATCCCGATCCTCGAGTCGATGTTCTCCGACCGGCAGCGCATTTTCCCGATGAATGTGCCGAACCGAACGGTGGCGGGCGTGCCTGAGGGGTTTGTGCTGGAGATGCCGGTAGTGGCGGCGCGGGCGGGGTGTCTCCCGACGGCGCTCCCGCCGGTGCCGACGTCCTTGCTGGCGATCACGAATGAGGCGCTGTACGGGGTGGAACTCACGGTCGAGACAGCGCTGACGGGGGACCGCAAGGCCTTCGTCGAAGCGCTGCTGTATGACGGGTGCGTGCAGGAGCTAAGCGCGGCGGAGGCGCTGGCGGATGACCTACTGGCCGCACACAAGGCGCATTTGCCTCAGTTTGCCTAGGCATTGCAGCACGGCTGTCATGCTGAACGAAGTGAAGCATCCCCCGGCCGCGGGGATTCTTCGCTGCGCTCAGAATGACAAAAGTGATTCGAAGAGACTTCCACACATAAGCAAGAGGAGCGCCAGGATAGCCCTGGCGCTCTTCTTGTTTGTGTGTCGAGGAGTGGGCTAACGCAGCTTCGTGATCCACTGCACCATCTCTTCGCGAGTTTCGTCGGGGTCGGCGCTGGAGGGGTCAAGGGCGTCCAGCCACGCCTGGGCCTGCTTCGCAACCGCCGCGCGGGCGGGCTTGGCCTGTTTGATAGCCTTCTCGAGCGTCGTCACATACCGCACGTCGTCCACGGCCTCGCGGAACCCTTCCCAGGCGATGGTCGGGATGACCCCGCTGACAGTCGGGTAGGTGAAGTTGTGGTCGCGGTAGGTTCGGTCGTCGAAGTCGTTCCAGACGTGATGAAAGGCATGCTGGTACGCGTAGTCCATCGCGCCGTCGAAGCCCGCCTTCCATAGCACGAGGCCGAAGTTGCGCCGGTAGACCGTCGGGTCCTCGACGCCGACCTGCGGGTTAGCATAGCAGAAGGCCTGCGAGCCGACCGAATGCCACTTCTTCGCTTCCTCGGGATCGGGCGGACCGGCGAGGACGGCAGTGTTCAGCAGGCTTCCCATCGCCTCGAACGTCCCCTTGTAACCCGCGACGAAGGTCTTGCCCCCGGCCTGCTGCACCGCCTTCCACGTCGCCTTCTGCGAGATCAGCGCCTCGCCTGTCGCCTCGTCGGTGCCGTAGAAGTACACGTCCGTGTAGCCGTAGGGCTTCAGGAACGTGATCCACTTCATGACTTCCTGTTGGGTCTGTGGCAACTGGGCCTCCGGACGAGGGCCTACGCCGTAACCGAGGTTGTAGAAGGGGCCGCCGGGCATTCCGGCTGCTTTGCGGAGGTCGAGAAGGCGTGGCAGGCGCTGCTCGTCCCAGCCGAGGTAGTTGGTTGGGTAGAGCACCCCGTGGGCCTTCAGGTCGTCCATCTCGGCCCGGTACTGCTGCTCTGACTTGCCCTCGGAGCCAATGGTGGGCTTGCCGTCGGCAGAGAGCACGCCACGGTAGTAGATCGAGTAGATCAGCCGCGAGGGCTGCAGTTCGAAGGGATTGACCGTGAGCTTCACAGGCAGGCTTGCCGTACCCGCGCTGGAGGTCAAAGTGAGGTTGCCCTCATAGACGCCGGCCGCGAGCTTCTCCGGCAGGTGGACTGTGACCCAGAATTCGCGGGTCTCACCGGCGGCAAGGTCCACGGGCTGCAGCTTCTCCGCGTCAATGGGGCGCACGTTGGCCAGATTGGCGCTGTCGGGGCCGCTGCAGAGCAGGTACTCTTCTTTGCCGTCTTCACCGGTGCTACGCAGGTAGTTGTCCTGCTTCTCCAGGTCCACGCGGACCAGCTTGTCGTCTTTGAGCAGAAGCTCTGGGATCAGCCACTTCTGCGGCGTGAAGCCGATGTTGTTGCTGGCGCCCTGGAACCAGGACTTGAGCAGGCGAATGTCGATCGCGCTGGCCGGAATGGAGCCGCTCTTGCCCTTGAGCCCAGTGCAGGAAGCGCTCATGCCTCGCACGTCCTGCAGCGCGTATACCATCGCGGAGACCGACTCGTACTCCCCAGGGCAGGCGGAGATCGCCAGCGCCGTGTCGGCGGTAGTGGTCAGCATACTCTCGATGCCTCCGCGGCGCACGGCTGAGACGGCATGGCTGCGGGGATAGACCAGGAACTTGCGACCCGCCGCGCGGGCTGCTTTGACGATCGCGAGGTTGCGCGGCCCCTGCTCCAACACGGCCAGGTGTCCCTTGAGCTCGGTCACCTGCGCCGGTGAGGCGGCGTTGGACTTGGCAAACTGGCCCAGCAACTCCTGCGCGCGCTCGTGGCTCTTCTTGATGGAGGCGACAAGCGCGGGGGCATCGGCCACGAAGGCCTCAGCAGCGTTCACGTTTGGCGCGGCGGCCGCAAACTGCTGCTGCCACGCCTGGACCTGCTGCTTGAACTTCGCCTGCACGGCGTCGAAGGTCGCAGTCGCCTGCGCCAGGTACGCCTTCTCCTCGGGGACCTCGCCCTCAATCCGCACGTCGTCGAGATACACGACCACGTGCGCTCCGGGCGTGCCGCCGCTGAGGAAGATGGCCCAGCGGTCGAGCATCACGCCGACGCTCTTGCCGTCCGCTCCGGCAACATAGTGGCTGATCACGCCGGCAGCGGATTTCTCGCCGAATTCCACGAGGTCAGCCTGCGCCAGCTTCCATTCCCCGGTCGGCTTGTTGTAGCTCTCGAAGGTGCTGCAGCCGGATTGAGTCGTCGGCGGGAAGAAGACGTTGGCGCCAAAGCCGGCGTGTCCCTTAACTTCCTGGACCCACATACGCGCCGACATCTTCAGCTTGCCCGCCGCTGGTACGCGCACGGGCAGGCCGAAGTAGTAGTAGGGACTGTCACCATAGGTGACGTCGAGCTTGAGAGACTGCTTGCCTTCGAAGGCCTTCTCGTCAGTCGGGCCAAGGAAGTTGATGGTTGGCGCATTGCCGCGGCTGGCCCAAAGCGAGACTTTGGGAGCACCGGCTTCGAAGCCCTCATGGTAGCTGAAGGGCTGCAGCGGCAGATCCGCGGCAAAGGCACCGACCGCCAGGGTGATCAGCAGCAGACAGATTAAGGCACGCATGGGTGATCCTTTCCGATAGCTACCTCAGAATCCACGTTCCGAAGTTCTCGCTCTCCATGAAGCCACGGACGGTCTGCGACCAGCAGGACTGCTCTTTCCCGGGAATCCGCTGGCGGCAGAGGTTGGCGCGCAGCTTCAAGCCGGGCTGGGGGCCGATCTTCAGGTCTTTCCAGGGAATGGCCATCTCCGCGACCCACTCTTTGTCACCGATGCGGGTGGCGCTGCGCCAGTTGGGGTTGAAGTCCATGTTGTTGTCGGTGTCGAAGACCGCATCCCACTGGACGTTTTTGGGGTTCAGGATGAAGTGATAGTACGGCAGACCGTCTGCCGCAGCGCTGAGGAAGATATCGAAGGTGTCGCCATTCCATACCGCGTCATCATGGTTCGCGCCCACAATCGCCAGCTTGTCTGGTGTTGGTTCCTGGGCACTGATCGCGATATAGAGGTTGATCGCGTCGTAGGTTACCAGCGCGCGGGTTTTGGCTTTGATGTCACCTTCGGTGGCACCGAAGTAGCCGACGAAGTTCGGCAGCGGGGCAGCGGATTTCCATGCTTCGTCATCGAGAACGCCATCGATCTTCGGCGGCATGGCTTTGAGAATGGGGAGGTCGGCCGTGCGGCGGATCAGCTTGTCGCGGATCTCGGCCTGCTTGCGGGCTTCGATCTCCTTCATGCGGTCGCGCAGGTCGTAGCCGAGGCTCTGGCCAGCCGCGATCTTGGCCCGCGCGCTAACAATGGCCTCTTCCATGCCTGCCGGGATGTCCTTGTTCTTCCACCAGTCCATCTTCTCGCTGTAGAGCCACACGAACTCGTCAGTGGTCTTCAGCGCCCAATAGACGTTGTGCTCAAACCACTTGGCGCGCTCGTCGTCCTTCATCCACAGCGCCGGGATGCCCTTCCAGGGCACGCGGGCGAAGACGTAATCCATGTACAGGGCCTGCGAGACCTGCGCCTGCGTCTGGTGCTTCACCACGTCTTCTTGCGGGATGAGGTTTAGCGCGCGCTGGCGCATCATGTGGAAGGCGTCGAGGAACTTCTCGGAGTTCTCGTAGTAGTACGACGGCTCGTTGCCGTCGGTGATGCTCATACGGGAGCCGATTTCGTCCAGCATGCCATTTAGGAACGAGTGGTACAGGCCATAGCCGTGCTGTGCCAGAGCCTGATCACGCTTCGCCGGGTCCTGGATAGCCATCTCGCCGGGGAAGATGCTGTAGGTGAAGAAGGTCAGCAACACGTTGTCGGGCAGGTGGCGGCCAATCACCTTGATGAACTGCTGGCCACGCTGCCGGGCTTTGGCCTGGTACTCGGCGAAGGTCTTGTCCTTGGCATGCTTCTGCCCTGCGTAGGACCACGGATTCGTGCCATAGGGCTCCGCATCGAAGGCGAGGTAGCAGCCACCGGCCTTCGCAGCGCGGGCCATGAGGTCCACATTGCTCAGGACAGCCTGCCAGTCGGCGTCACTGAACCAGTCCTGCTGTGAGGCCGAGTACATCATGATGAAGTTGTGCTTGAACTTGCCCCACTTGATCGCGCGCAGGGCAGCGAAATCTTCCTGGTAGTCAGCGACATCCCACTTGCCGCCACTGAAGATATTGCCGCGTCCCTTGCCATTCAGGCGCAGAATCAAGCCATCAAAGGGACGCTTCTCCATCTCGCGGATGTTGTCCCGCACGAAGGCGGGCGTCGGTACGTCCCAGCCGTACTCAATGAGTTTCTTCGTTGCCGGCAACCGCCCTGGTTGGGCGATGGCGAGACTCGCCAGCACCAGCATCGCCACAGCAATCCACACTACCTTGCGCATCTGCATCATCCTTTACCCTTTCGCGTGTTCGCTAGTTCTCGAAGTACGGCTTGAGCATGACGTAGTTGAGCGCGGTCTGCGTCCCCGGCGCGGCCTCGGCGTCGGTGAAGGTCACCGTGAACGAAGGCGCGGTGGCGCGGAAGCGAATGTGGTGCAGGTTGATCCGCACCTTGCCATCGTCCGCCTTCTTGCCGGTGGTGCGCTCGTCAACGTAGACATAGGACTTCTCCGGGATGACCTCCGCGCCGGCGCCGAGGGTCGCGCTCAGTTTATGCTGCTTGGGAGCGACCTTCTTCGCGACCATGTCCTTATAGTCGGCGGTGATGAACTGGAGCGTGTAGACCTTGCCGGGCGTCAGGCCCGTAGCGGTCTGGCTGAGCGTGTTCGGACGCGCCTGGCCGCGGGTGAAGACGGCGAAGGTGTCGCCCGTCCCCCCGGAGGCGCCCCAGCGCGCCTGGCTGCCGCTCCCGTACCCGGCGAAGCTCTCGACCTTGAGGCCGTCCGCGGGGTCCGCGGTCCAGCCCTTGAGCCCGTCAACGAAGTCGCAGTTGCTCAGGTGCCCCGGCGAGTAGCGATACCCGGAGGCCTTGGAGAGCATCTCCGTCTTGCCCTCGACACAGTAGTGCCGCAGCAGCGCAAACGACCAGCGGTACAGCTCCTCGTCGTCGTAGTAGCTGCCCCAGTACCCGGTCATGGCCATGTTCTTGAAGGCGGGATTGTTGGCGAGCAGATTGAGCTGCATGTCGAGGTAGTACTTGTAGTCCACCTCCGGATTGCCATCCAGAGAGATGATAGGGATCTGGTTGAAGTTGCCGAGTATCATGCCCGTGCCCGAGCCGGCGTTCGGGAGATACTCGTTGAACTGCTTCATCGTGTCCACGAGGCGGTCGTTGAGGTAGTTGACCGCATCCTCTTCACTCGGGCGGCTGTGGCAGTAGGCCTCGACGAGCAGCCGTCCCTTGCCCCGCGACGCGTTCAGCGACGCGCTCATGAAGTCGCTGTGCGTGCCAGGCAGCCCCGGCTTGCCGACGATCCACGTGTAGACCAGCCGGTTCTCAGGGTTTGGCAGAAGCCGCATCGCCTCGGCGTAGTACGACAGAGCGGGGCTGTAGAAGAACTGCTCGTCGGCGGTGAACCCGTCATACCAGGGCTCGGTCATGCCCGGGCTCTTCGACATGCGCTCGACGAGGTCAGCGGCATCCTTGGGGCTGGTTGTGCCGACGTTCGCCAGCCACTTCAGCCCCCACTGGCGCACCTCCGCGCGGTGTTCCTCCGGCACGTTCCCGCCGTTGAGGGTGGTCACCGCCGGGAAGATGTGCTTGACGTGGAAATCCCAGTCATATTTCCCGTTCTGCGGGACCTGGCTGTTGGCGCAGGCCGGATAGTTGAAGATCTCGGCGATGGACCGCACCACGATCCGCCCGCCCGAGGGGGCGCCGCTGACCGCGATCCGATGCGTGCCCGCAGGCAACTCCCGGAACGCTTCGTGGCGGTCGGTAGCGGCGGTGATAGCGGTGTCATCGGTCCCGAGGATGACCTTCACCCCCGGCTCCTCGGCCTTTGTCTCAACCTTGACAAACACCCAGCCGTCGCGGACGGTGCTGAACTCGAAGCGCTGCGGCGCGGCGGTGGCCTTTAGGGGCTGCGCCAGCACCTCGGTCACGAGATTGTTCAGACGCCGGTGCGCGGAGGTATCCACCTTCGGAATCGCGACAAGCGTGATGACGTGCGAGATGCTGAACAGCTTCTCCTGTGAGGCGCGTTGAACGAGGGCGACGTCGAGCTTGTGGTCGCCCTTGCCAACCCCGGTCAGGTCCACGGTGTTGCGTTCGCGCGTCAGGGGGTATTTGCGGACAGTCTTGCCGTCGATGGCGTAGACGCAGTCGTAATCGCCGACGGGGCGCTCCGTCGCGCCGAAGAAGGCGAAGGTCAGCTTGGGGTTGGTCAGCGGGATCTTATTGAGCAGCGGCTCCCACGCGACGAGCCGGGGGCGGGTCTGCTCGACGAGGGCCCGCGAAGGGGAACTCCCGGCCAGCGCACCCGCGCTGATGGCCTCCAGCTTGACCTGGGCGAACTGGACCTCGCCGACGTAGTTGACGACGAAGATGGCCGCGCCATAGACGTCGTCCTTGCTCTCCGGCATTTCAAATGTCTGCTCAAGGAGCTGCCAGCCGTCGGTGGTCTCCGGCAGCGACTTGAGGCCGCCCTCTTTGAACCAGCCGTTGTTGTGGACGATGACGCCGCAATGAGGGCTCTTGAAGCCTTTGGTCTTGACGTAGGCGCTCATCTTGTACGTCTCGCCGGCGACGAGCCGCAGGTCGTGCTGGCGGCAACTCGCGTTAAGCCCCTTGAGCCCCTCCGGGTTGCCGAACACCACCGCCCCGGTGTTGCCCGGCCCGCCGGTCGGGTTGAAGCTGACGTTCGTCCCGGCCTTCTCCCAGAACATCGGGAAGGTGAGTTGCTCCGCCTCGAACGCGCCATTGATCAGGAGATTCTCACCGGGCTTCACCGCAGCAGCAGCAAGGCTCGCCACAGCGACGACGCTCACCGCAACAAGCAGGATCCCAAGGATGAGTCGCTTCAACATGTTCCTTCTCCTTCTGTGCGACAGATGAGTTGTGACACCCGGCTATACGCCGAGTTCGCGTCGCTCTTCAGTCGTCAACTGCCCGAGGGCCTGCCCCGCCACATCCACGCCGGTCAGTTCTCGCCAGCCTTCCAGAATCCTCCGTGTCACCGGCCCCACTTTCCCCTCCCCCACCGGCAGCCCGTTGAACTTCGTCGCGGGCATGACGCAGTAGGGCGTGCTGGTGAAGAAAGCCTCCTCCGCCGTATAGACGTCATATGGCTGCAAATCGCACTCTTCGGTGGGGATACCCTTTGCGGCGGCAATCTCCAGGCACGTTTCGCGCGTGATGCCTGCCAGCGCCTGGTTGGTGCGCGGCGTCTTCAGCACCCCGTCGCTGACCAGGAAGAAGTTGCCACCCTTGTTCTCGGCCAGATAGCCATTCACATCAAGCAGAATCCCCTGCCCCATCGGGTCCACGAGCTTGACTTCAAGCTCTGCGAGGGTATAGGCCATGCGGCTGCGGTTCTTGACCTTGGGGTCGAGCGCCTGAGCGGACATCATCCGGCTGGGCGGCGTGACGGCATGGCAGCCCCTGACGTAGAAGGGCGCCCAGTACCGCAGGTCCATCGGCGCGGTGTGGATTATGATGGTCGGCTTACGTTTGGTGGATTGGTCGCCGGTGGGAGGGTAGGCGCCGCGAGAGAGGTTGTGGACGATCCAGAGGTCCATGTCGTCGGCATACGCCGGAAGATTGCGCTCCATGACCTCCAGGCTCAGTGCCTCCATCTCGTCCATGCTCATCCCGGCGTCGAAGCGGGAGATCTTCAGGGACTTGTAGAGCCGCTCGACGTGCTCGCGGAGCTTGAAAGGCTTGTGGGCGAAGGTGCGGGTTGACTCGGTGACGCAGTCGCCCAGCATGACGGCTGAATCGAAGATCGATATCTTCGCGTCAGCTTCCGGGTAGTACTCGCCGCTGATGTAGACCAGTCGTTCCGCCATGTGTCCCTCCCTGCCGATCCTATAGTTCTACAGCTTTCTTGCCAGGATCCAGTCGCGCCGGGCACCACTCCGGTCGAGATAGATGACATACGTCTCGCCATCGTCCGCCTTCACCCGGTAGTAGTTGCGATGGCGGCGGTTATACCACGTCCGCGTCTTCTCCCCCGCGCCAAAGCCTGCGTCCACCCACGCTTCCAGTATCTCGCTGACCTCGTAACGTTGGCCGCGCCAGGTGAAGGCCACCGGCTCGCGCACCCCGCCCGCCGGAGCCTCCGCCTCCACCTTGATCCGCTCGTTCACAAGCTCCGTCGCCCTCACCCTCTTCGTGTCCCGTTTGAAGCTATTCCACACCAGACCGCAAAACTCTTCTATCCCGAGACGATTTTTGTCTATACAGAGGTTGCCGCTTCCCCTTGCGGAATTACTTGGCTCCACCATGGCCACACCCACCATCCGCAACTCCATCAAGGCGATCATCATCCGCGACGGCAGCGTCCTGTTCACCACCAACCAGGACCATCTAGGCGAGTTCCTGCTGCTGCCGGGCGGCGGCCAGCACCACGGCGAGAGCATGGTGGAGACCCTCCAGCGCGAATGCGACGAGGAGTTGGGCTGCCGCATCATAGTCCACGACCTCCTCGGGGTGCGGGACTACATCGGCGCCCATCATGAGTGGGCCAGCGCAGAAAACCAGATTCACCGGGTCGAGATGATGTTTCGTTGCGACCTCGCCCCCGGATCAGAGCCCACTTTCGGCGACAGCCCCGACCATGCCGGCGACTGGATGCAGACCGGCACCGCCTGGGTCCCGCTAATCGAACTGCCCAACCACCGCATTTACCCCTCGGTACTGCGCGAATGGCTTTTGACGCTGCCAGAGCCCGTGCGCCGGTATCTCGGAGATGTGAACTGACTCGGCCATGCCACTAGGAGCCCTGATATGGGACGCCAACCCGACAACCACCTGATTCCCGCAGAACCCACCCACCCCGGTGAGGTGCTCAGAGAAGAGCTGGCTGCCCGCGGCATGACCCAGACCGACCTCGCAAGCGCAATGGGACGGCCGCTGCAGACCATCAACATGATCGTCAAGGGCCGCAAGAGCATCTCGGCCGAAACCGCACTCGATCTGGAGAAAGCCTTGCCGGGCATTCCTGCAGACTTCTGGCTTCAACTCGACATGCGGTACCGCCTGAACGTCGAGCGCCTGCGGCGCACGGCAGCAGGCTCAGCACCGGCGGCCGTGGCCAACGCATAGGGGGACCTCTGTCCTCTGATCCGTGACCTCTGATTCCTGATCCCAGACCTCCAAGGAGATGATACTTTTGTCCGAACCTCGCAAAGCCAAAGTCGCCTTCGTCGGCTGTGGCGGCTTCACCAACGCATCAATCTTCCCCTGCCTCCCCATGGTCCCGCAGCTCGAGGTCGTCGCCGTGTGCGACCTCATGGAAGAGAAGGCCAAAGCCGCCTCCCGCCTCTTCAACGCCTGCCCGGTCTACACCGACATGCACAAGATGCTGGATGAGATCGAGGTGGACGGGGTATTCTCCATTGGCCCCGCGCCGACGCAGCACGAGGTCGCCCCGCAGATCATGAAGCGAGGGCTCCCGGTCTACGTCGAGAAGCCCTCCGCCAACAACTCCACCGATGCGATGGAAATGGTCAAGATCGCCGAGGACAACGGCGTCTGGGGCCAGGTCGGCTTCATGAAGCGCTTCGCTCCCGCCTACCGGATGGCCCAGAACATCATGGCCAAGCCTGAGTTCGGGCAACTCAACATGGTCCACTGCAAGTGGGGCCAGGGCGCCTATCCCCAAATCTGGGGCATCGACAGCGCCCAGCGCGCGTTCCTGATCGGCCAGTGCTGCCATCTGATGGACCTCATCCGCTACTTCGGCGGCGACATCGCCACCGTGCAGACCATCTACCGCGAGGCCCCGCAGAACCCCGAGGATCCGAAGGTGTCCACCCGCATCGCGTATCTGACCAACGTCACCTTCCAGAACGGGGCTATCGGCCAGTTCGAACTCAGTTGCATGGAAACCGGCTCGTTCCGTGACCTGGACGAGAAGCTGGAACTGATCAGCATGGAGAATGTCGTCATCGTCCACCGCGTCTCGCACGTCAACTGGCGCCGGGCGCAGGACTGGGACGACACCCCCACCAATTCCGGTTGGTACTCGTATGACTACGACTCCCGTGGCATGAGCGTCCGCAGCTCGCACGCGGCCAATGGCTACGTCGGCGAGGTCGAGCACTTTGCCAAGCGACTGCTCGGCGAAGTCGACAAGGGCATCTCCGGCGATCTCATGGATAGCGTCAAGAGCCTGCAGATCGGCGAGGCGATCTATGAGAGCGCCATGAACGGCGGCAAGACCGTCGAAGTGAAACATGGCAGGTAGCCCAGCCTGCCTGGAAGGTAGGAACACGTGATCATCCGAACAGAGAGGCCGGAAGACTTTCCCGGCATTTACGAGCTAGTAAAGCGCGCCTTCGAGACGGCCGCCGTTTCAAGTGGCGACGAGCAGAACTTCGTCAACCGCCTGCGCGACAGCGATGCCTACATCCCAGAGCTGGCGCTGGTTGCCGAGGAGAACGGTGAACTGATCGGGCACATAATGATCAGCCACAAGACCATCGAGGCTGACAGCCAGCAGTTCCCGATCCTGTACGTGGCGCCGCTCTCCGTGGCTCTGGAGCATCGCAAGAAGGGCATAGGCTCACAACTGATGCGCGAGGGACTGCGCCTGGGGCGGGAACTAGGGCACAAGTCGGTGGTGCTGGTGGGCGACCCCGCCTACTACCACCGCTTTGGCTTCAAGACCGCCGCACACTTCGGGATACACGACACACATGGCATCCCGGAGGAGAACGTGATGGTGTGCGAGCTGATTCCGGGAGCCCTGGACGGCGTCAGCGGAACCATTGAGTTCTGAAGCCACAAAGCAGGAAGAGCGGAGCATGATGGGGAAGCAGCCCCTGTAGTCCACAAATCCAATAGCATTTCCCTGGAGGAAATCATGTCTGACATCAAGTTCTCAATCCGCGAGGGAATGGTCCCCGGCCGGAACGTCATGGAGCGGTTCGAACTGCTCGCCAAGGTCGGCATCGCCGGCTGCGAGGTAACCAACACCATCAGTTGGGAGACGCTGGACGAGGTCAAGGCTGCTGCGAAGGCCACCGGCGTGCAGCCCAACATCTGGTCATCAAGCAATCTGGCAGTCATCCAGGCCGATGCCGGCGCCCGCCGTGAAGCCGTCGAGGCCTGCAAGGCCGCTCTGAAGATGTCCGGCGAAGTCGGCGCCATCGGCTTCATCCTGCCCCCGACCATCATCTGCAAGATGGCGAACCTGCCGCGCGTGAACGACCTCTCGCCGCTGATGAGCACCAGCGAACTCGAGCGCAAGCTCACCGCTGCTATCATCATCAACGACCTCGCCCCCGTGGCCAAGGAAGCCGGCGCGGAGATCGTGATCGAGCCCCTGAACCGCTACGAGCAGTGGTGGCCGTGCAGCCTGCAGCATGGCATTGACATCGTCAACGACGCTGGCGGCCCCGGCCACGGCGTGTGCATCATGGCCGACTTCTTCCACATGAACATCGAGGATGCGAGCTACTACGACAGCATCAAGGCCGGCGGCGCGCTCATCAAGAACGTGCATCTCGCCGACAGCCAGCGCCTGCTGCCGGGCTACGGCCACACCGACTTCCACCCCGGCTTCAAGGCCCTCAAGGAGATCGGCTACAGCCAATACCTCGGCTTCGAGTGCGGGATTCCCGGCAAGTTCGAAGAGGAACTGCCCAAGTCCATGGACTACATGCGCAAGATTTGGGACGAAGCGTAGTTCGCAACCCTGACGATCAGCCCAGAATCGCAAACAGGGGCGTCTCAAGCCAACAGGCTGGGACGCCCCTTTCATTTCGCCCTTGGGCCTTCGCCCGGCGCGCTGGGCCTAGCTTGTTGCCGCGGCTTCCGCCGACTCGCTCGTCAGCGACCGCAGAGCTGCGCTCGCAGCCAGCCACACCCGATGGCACTCGGGACAGACGACGAGCAGATCGCCAACTTCATCCTCCTCGTTGGTGGAGGCGATGCGAACGACTGCCTCATGCGCTTGCGCCGATGCTGGGGCCAGGCACCGGCCGCGGTGGCCGCAGACGGACAGGCGGCATTCGCACCGCCCTCTCGACCGCTCCATGGCTAACTTTGCTTTTGCGGGTGTAACCACGCTGTCCACCACTCCTGTCCCACTAGACGCTCCCCAAGTGGCATACAGTCTAGCCTGCTGCAACACCGATGTAAATGCGTAGTAGTACGTATTTGTTCGACATGCCATTGCCAGCAGCGCAAAAGCCCGGCACTATCACCGGGCCTGTCATGTCGGTACGGTCTATCGCTTTCTACCCGTCCCTCACCACCAACTGTATCGCGTTCGGGTCGCCACAGCCAAGCTTGTACTCGGCGGCGGTCTTGATGTGTTTTGGGGGTCGCTCCACCTCGTCCAGCGGCGGCAGGTTGTGCGCTTTGCGGTACAGGTCCAGCAGAATGTGAACTTGCGTGTCGAGCGCCACCGGGTCGGTACCTGCCATGATCGCGCCATAGAAGGCAACGTCCTTGGCGCTGTAGGCTGGGCCGTTGTCGTACTGCAGCCAGATGGCATCCACGACGCACAGCCGCTGCTTTTGCCGGATGGCCGTGGCCAGGTTCACATCCGCCACTGCCGGGTTGCAGCCGTCTATGTAGTGGAAGTCCTCCGGGTTGTGAATGCTGCCGAAGTGGTTCTTGAGAGCGCAGGTCATGCCCGCGAAGCAGTGCTGCTTGATCACTGGCACGTTGACGATGGCGGTGCACTCGCGAGTCACGATCTTGCTCAAGCAGAAAGACGTCTTATTGATCTCCGTGAAGCGCTCCTCATACCCCGGGTTTTTGGTCGCTCCAACGGTACCATAGACCATCGGCCCCTCGCCGGTGGCCGTGCAGGTGAACCCCGCGCCCGCGAGGTCGCGGTCTTCCTTGTCGAAGATGATGATGTTCTTATTGTCTACTCCAGCGAAGGTCAGCGCCTCCACCACCGCAGACACAACCTCCGGCTGTGTGCCCATCTGCGGGGCAATGCAGTTGACCTTGATGGCGACACGATCCTCCGGCTTGAAGAGCTGCTTCATCGCCTCGACGACGTTTGAGGCGCCAACTGCGTCCGCGATGGCAATGAAGGTCAGCGCCCGGATGCCAGCCGCGTACTGTTGCCCCTCCATCGTCTCCAGCGCGGCGCTGCGGGCCACAGACACACGCGGAGCCCCGTCTGCCTGCGCCGGAGACCACAGACCTGAGGCGGCCGCGCCGGCGGCGAGTGCGGAGGCTTTGAGAAAATCTCTTCGGTCCAAATCAGTGCCTCGTGAGTCGGTGGTTACTTCCAGATCCCTGGGATTCTCAGGCCGCACTTGGTGCACTTGCCCGTATTGACGTTGAGGCCGGTATTCTGCACCTCAAACCCTACACGCCTGATTACCTGAACCCCACACTTGGGGCAATACGTGCTCTCGGCGGGGTCACCGGCCATGTTCCCCAAGTAGACGTACTGCAGCCCGTTGTCATAGGCCAACTTGCGCAGGTCCCGCATCGTGTCTACTGGTGTGGCCGCCACATTGCGCAGGCGGTACTGTGGGAAGAACCTCGAAACGTGCAGCGGGACGTACGCGCCGGCGGCATACGCAATGAACTTGCACATGTCGCCGAACAGCTTGCGGTCGTCGTTGTATCCCGGTATGACCAGATTGGTCAGTTCGAGCCACACATCAGATTCCGCGACAAGCTTGATGTTCTCAAGCACCGCATCAATCTTGCAGCCGACCACGTCCTCGTAGAAACTCCTGGAGTATGCCTTGAGGTCGATGTTGACGGCGTCCACGAGCTTGCAGATGTCGCTGAGGGGCTCCGGATTACATCCGGCCGACGTGTGCATCAGCGTTCTGATGCCCGCTTTCCGCGCCTCTTTGGCCGTGTCGGCGAGGTACTCGACTGCGATCATTGGCTCACTGTAGGTGAATGTGATGGTCTTCAGGCCATACTTCTTCACCTGTGCTACGAGGTCCTCAGGCATCAGCGTCTCGTTGTCGGTCTGCTCGGGGCGCTTCTGGGCGAACTGCCAGCTCTGGCAGTACAGGCAGGTAAGGTTGCAGCCGGCAGTTCCGAGGGCGAGCGTCTTCGTGGCCGGGAGGAAGTGGAAGAACGGGCCCTTCTCCATCGGGTCGCCCTTCACCGCGTCCCCAACGGGACGCCCATATACCTTGGTAACGTAGACCCCGCCGACATTCTCCCGCACGCCGCACAGGCCCCGCTCACCTTCCTTGATCTCACAGTGCCGCGGGCAGAGCTGGCACTTTACGGTCTTCCCCTCGAGTTGCTTGAAGTACCGCGCCGGGACGTTGGAGACGTTGCCTACCTTGCCCATTACAGGCCCTGGCAGGTCCAGCGCGACGTTGCCAAGCAGGGGCATCGCACCAGCGGCCAGACACGCCCGTCCGCACTTACCCAGAAACTCGCGACGATCCATCTTGCTCATGTTCCGAAACCTGATCTCCTGTGGGGCGGGGGCTCGTACCCCGCCGCTCGGGTGGTCGTAGAACAAAGGCCGGCGGGGTACGAGCCCCCGCCCTACAGCGGACGAACAAAGGGCGCCTGCCTCTGCGCCACCTACCGCGCACCCGCAGACGCCCTGCTTATTGCTTACATCTGCGATTCTGTGGACTAACGCTGGGTCATACGGTCCCCGCCGCACAGGTTCCACTTGCGCAGCAGGTCCTCGCACCCGCCCCCAAGACAGCTATTCAACGCCACCATCAGCGGCTCCGGACCACTGTTGGGGCTCTGTTTGAGGTTCACGAACAGGTCACGATACGGCTCGCGGTCCACCAGCTTGCTCTTGGAGAACCCGCGGGTGTCGAGCAGCGAGAACAACATACCACAAGTGGTCTCGGCATTGAGGTCTTTGCTCGACTTCTGTTCGCGCACGTAGTTCGCCAGTGCCGCCAGTGATCCCTCGCGGGTGCGGATGACTTCCTCCTGCGGTAGGGCCACGGCCTCGGCGCTGCCGATGGCGTCGCGCGTCTCGGTCACGAGGTCATACTGCAGGCTCGCAGCGGCAAAGCGCGCGAGCCCGGAGCAGAACACGCCTTCTACCTCACCGAGCTTGCCCTTGCAGGCCTCGGCGACAAACCCGCCGGCGAGCGGCTCAAGGCCAATCGACCACTGTGGCGGGTCAGCGATGCCACTCGCAGCGACCTGGATGACGCCCGGAGCGGCCTTCCCACCCTCACCGACGCAGATCGCTACCCTGCCATCCCGCGTGACGCCGGTCCAGTCGGCCATCAGTCGCGCGCCATTCTCCCAGATATTCGGCATGTTGTACTGCCGCATCTTCGCTGAGACGAGGTGCGGGGCGAAAACCACGATCTGCTGACCGTAGTAGCAGTCCAGCTTGCTGACATCACGCCCGGTCTGTTTGCTGATGTCTGCCACGAGGGTTGCGATCTCCTCGTTCCCGCCTGCGGTTCTCTCAAGCTCCATCTTGGCGTCATCGGCAAGGCCTGACCAGCTATAGTCGTCCACGATCCGCTTGTAGTAGTTGGTCGCCGTTCCACTATGCCCCAATTGCTCGTTCGCTCTTGCCGCGAGCCACAGCGCGGGGGCACAGAAGTCGTTCGTCTGCATGCTCAAGATCGGCTTGAGGCGCTTCAGGGCTTCCTGCCCCTGCCCCAGCGACAGCAGCATCGCCGCGATATTGAAGTCGGCGTCCGTGCCGAGGTCGTCGACGCTGAAATCATACGGGATGTGGTGGTCGAAGGACTCGAACCACGCGAAGTTGAGGTGGCGGGAGTAAGCCCCCATCAGTGTATAGAAGGCATCCTTGTTACGCACCAGCGAGGCCGGGAAGATGTTCGGGAAGGCCTTGGCGAGGCCGGGGTAGATGCCCTGCGCCTTCTCCCAGTTCTGCGGGTCTGCATACCACTTGAGCATCCGCCACAGGGCCTCGAACTCCTTGTCGCTGCCCGGGAACGTGATGATGAGTTCCTGGTATGTCAGCGCCTCATCGGCGGGCTTGTTGGAGTCCTCGAAGGACTTGGCGATCTCATAGAGCGCATCGTCGCGCAAGGGGCTACCTGGCAGCCGGTCCACGACCACACTGAAGGCATCGCTCGCGCTCTTGATCGCGGCAAGTCCGGACGAGGGTAGTGCGCCCTGCGCGCCCGTAGCATCCTCGAAGTCAGTCTTGTACTTGAACAGGTCCTCTGGGCCCTTGGCTTTGCTCAAGTCCTCGAAAAGAATATTCATCTGCTGGTAGCAAAAGCCGATGTTATAGAGGGCATCGTCGTAGTTGTCGCTGCCGGGGAAGCGGTTGGAGAACTCACGGTAGGTCTTGATCGCCGCGGCGTACTCCCGGTAATTCTGGTGGTGCATCGCCACGTCATACAGCTCGGCGGCTTCCTTGCCGGGATCGTCCTCGCCGGGGTCATAGAACTCGCCGTTGATGCGCCCGCCAGACTTGCGGACATTAGTCAGCAGCGTGTTGTACTCCCGCATCGCCTGATTGGTCAGTGAGCTACCATGCATCGTATCAATCAGCCGGCAGTACGCATCCATGGCTTCACGGATACGCCCCTGGTGGCGCAGAGCGTCGGCGATGCGCATGTACGCCTCATCAACGCAGTCAGCGCAGGGATACCTGCGGATGAGATCATCTGAGGCGCGAATTGCAGCGTCATAGTCTTCTTCAGCCGCGTAGCTGATCGCCAGGGCATTCAGCGCGCTGGCGCAATTGTCACTCGCCGGGTACTTGTATGCCAGATCGCGTAGCGCGCGTACCGCCTCGGGCTCGTCCCCGACCTCGCGCAGCTCCTTTGTGATGGCAAAGAGGCCATCATCCGCCCAAGTGCTTCCGGGGTACTGCGTGATCAGGATGTTCAGCACTTCGATGGCGGCGGGATGGTCTTTGTCCTGCATATAGCACTGGGCCAGCCGCCACGCGGCATCATCGGCGAGGTCGCTGTCCGGGAACTGGTTGAGCAGCAGTTCCAGAGCATCCACTTGGTAGCGGAAGTTCTTGCGCACGGAATTCACGCGCGCGTTGTGCATGCAGGTGTCATCAGAGTAGTCAGTGTTGGGGAATCGTTCGAGGAAGGCCGCGTTGGCTGCGAGAGCCTTGCGGATCTGCTCTTCCTGCGACGGTTTGCAGCACGTGTAGGTCGCGCGCGCGGAGTCGTCATGCAGGTTGTAGTAAGTCAAACGCGTGGGCAGAAGCGCGATATCAGAGAAAGACGGGGCGAGAGCCTTACCGATATCGAAACCCTGGGCCGAAGCTCCCCCGCAGCACAACAGGCCGGTCACCACCACCAACAGCAGCACTATCCGAGAAAGCGGGTGTCGCACTTACACCACTCTCCTTACATACGGCGACTGTCTGGCTCGGCCCCCAGCTCCAATAACGCAAAAATAGCATAGCACTGCATAATGCCCGAGACAAGACGATCCTGCGCATTTGGCGGATGTTTTTTGCGTCAAAAATGTGAACGCTCAAACTCAGGGGAGGTTGAGAGGGTTCCGCAGGGAATTACTCTCGTGCGCCACAATGGCAAATGCAAGCTCTCCGGAGGACGAATATGGCCCCAGCTAAGAAAAAAGCGGCGGTCGCCAAGAAGTCGACTAGAAAGGCCGCTGTGAAGAAAGTCCGCCTCGCGCTGATCGGTGCGGGCGGCATGGCAAACGGCATGCACTACCCGTCGCTGGCCGAGATGCCTGACGTCGAGATGGCGGCAATCTGCGATCTCGTCCCAGACAAGCTCAATGCCACCGCCGACAAGTTCGGTATCGAGAAACGCTACTGCGACTACAAGAAGATGATCGAAGAGGTCGCCCCGGACGCCGTCTACGTCCTCATGCCCCCCCATCATCTCTTCGACATCGTCATCCACATCCTGAACCAGAAGCTCCACTGCTACATCGAGAAGCCGCCGGGTGTCACCAGCGAGCAGACCCGCCAGATGGCCAAGCTCGCCGAGAAGCAGGGCGTCATCGGCATGGCCGCCTTCAACCGCCGCTACATCCCCCTCATGCGGCAGTGCAAGGAAAAGGTACAGGCTAGCGGCGAGATCAACCAGGTCGTCTCCACGTTCTACAAGCAGCATGACGCTGGGGCATACTATGGCGGCGCCATTGACATCCTCAGTTGCGACGCCGTGCACGCCGTGGACGCCCTGCGCTTCATGGGCGGGGACGTGGTCGATTGCGTAAGCTCCGTCCGCAGCCTCGGCAAGGACTTCGATACCAGCTTCACCGCCATGGTCGAGTTCGAGAGCGGCGCCATCGGCGTGCTTTTGGCCAACTGGCAGACTGGGGGCCGCGTGCACCAGTTTGAGATGCACTCCCACGGCGCCAGCGCCTTTATTGACCCCGACGAGAAGGCGATCCTGCACCTGGGCGGCAAGCTCAACGCGGAGACGATCACTGCAATCGAGGCCGCCGGCGGGCGCGAGGAGAAGTACTACAACTACGGCTTCTACGGCGAGAACCGGCACTTCATAGACTGCCTCAAGTCAGGCAAGCAGCCTGAGACCAGTTTCGCCGACGCCGTGAAGACCATGGAACTCGTGGACCTGATCTACGCCACTTCCATGACCTCGAACAGCAACCGCCAGATGTAGGCGTTGCCGCTGAAACACACGGTGGAGGCCCGCATGTGTACGGGCCTCCACCGTGTGTTGGCTTCTATCGCAAAACAGTCCGTTTCCTCCTCCAATGGCCCATACTTGTTGGCCCTACATTATCTCGACTGTTCGCACCCTCGATCCTCCACGGGCATCACACAACGCGCAGGCCCCGCAATCCGACAAGACAATCGTATATCCAGTACTTGAGACTACGATCAACGTTGGCATGCGTCTCGAAGACAGCGGCCCTGGCCTCCTCCTTGCGCTCTGCTCGCGCCCTCATCCATGGCGGGTACGAAAGCTCAGGATACGCCCCTAACCAGACGAACCCGAACGCTGTCATGTAAGAATGAGCCTCTTCTCTACTTCCAAGACAAATCTGGCTAGGTCTCTTGCGCGTCAGGCTCCTCACTCCAAGCAGATATGCCGGAAGATGCGGGTTTGAGGCAATGGCAAGCTGAAGTGCAGTATCCGCCTCAGGGCAGGGTCCATTACTCAGGTAAGCCCAAAGCGCCAGTGGGTACAACGCTGCCGCTGTCTGGTCCACGGCAAGTTGTTCTTTCTTCAACTTGTCGATTCGTAGAGCGTCCCGCAGCGCAACAAGATAATGCAGGAGATAGTATCTTACCCTTTGGTTATCGTCCGGGTTCATAGCGAGAAGTTGCTCACAGTCCGCTATTGCTTCCCGATGACGCCCAGCATCCCATTTTGATCGCGCAAGACCAAAAAGGGCATGCATATACGGGTGCATCTCCGGTTCGCTCCACCAGCGGATAGCATCGCCACCTTTTGGAAGGTACTTCAACTTCCGCTTACCAGCCTCCACGGCAGTCAGGTACATCTGGAGCTTTCCATCAGCATCACTTGAGGCATCTTCAGCTAGCAGCATAAGAGCATCTACATTGTCCGGACATATCTTGAGGGCTTTCTTGGCCAGAGCTATTCGATCACGCTTGGCACCGAGCACGCAAGCATTGCTCATCATGTCTTGTGCGAGACCGGCCAGAGCATCTTCCTGTATTTTGCTCATTTCACACCTCAAGAATCCTGTTTGACAGGATCACCACTTCTTCATCCGCCAATATTGACCTGCAATCAGGCACATGGAGTGATCCGGTCAGATCTTCGCCAAGTGAAGAACAGCCGCCACGGGGCGGCGTTTGCATTCTGCACATCATTTGCCTGAAACTTGATAGGGACTCGGTGGAGGCACAGCGAATAATAGGAGCAAGCTCGGATCATCAGGAGGTGGCCACATGTCCAGACGCGGTTTCACACTGATCGAACTGCTGGTCGTGATCGCGATCATCGCGATCCTCGCTGCTATCCTGTTCCCCGTCTTCGCCAAGGCCCGTGAGAAGGCTCGCCAGTCCAGCTGCCTGTCAAACGTCAAGCAAATCTCGCTCGCTTTCCTTGGCTATATCTCTGACTACGATGAACGGACGCCGCATGGCTATTGGCTCCCCACCGGCGGCCCCAATGTGGCCGGCTGGAGCACTCGCTATCACTGCGCCATGACCTGCACCCAGCCGTACATAAAGAACATCCAGATCTTCCAGTGCCCAAGCGCCACGGGCATCTGGAACTGCTACTCGACCAACGTGAACTTCTGGAACTCCGCACATTCCCTCGCCGAGTTCACCAAGCCGGCCGAGACCATCATGTTCGGCTGCTCCATCTACCTCGCGCCCTCGCAGGGCAACTGGTGCCTCAAGCCCCAGATGCCCACACCCGTGTGTGGCGGTTGGCCTGCGGACCGTCACAACGACGGCACCAACTTCAGCTTTATGGACGGCCACGCCAAGTGGCTGCGCTCCCAGAATGCGCTGAACCTGTACAGCCTGTAGCCCAAAAGAAAAAGCCCCTCTGAAGTCCAGTGCTGAGCTTCAGAGGGGCTGGCTTTCGATTGTTGTCGCTACGGTCTCCGCCCCACCGTCAGCAGCACCGCGTACTCCCGCATCTGCCCATTCCTCGGCTTGGGGATGCGCGTTACCTCGACCGTCCGCACCTCCACCAGCCCCGCCTGCGCGAACATCGCGTCCCTCTCCCCTACCCCGAACCCGTAATGCTCAACACCAGTGTTGTCATCGTGGAAGTCCTCACTGCCACCGTCCAGGTCGGCGACCGCCGCAAAGCCGCCTGCCGCCAGCCCGTTCGCCAGCTTGCGCAGCACCAGCGCGGGGTCGTGCAGGTGGTGGAAGGTCATGTTGCTGGCTACCAGGTCAAGTTCGCCCTCCGGCAACTCCTCGCGCTCCAGATCCAGCCGCACCGGACGAACGTTGGCAATCCCCGCGGCCTGCAGCTTCTGCTGCAGTTGCTCCAGCATCCCCTCCGCGCTGTCGGCGGCTATGATCTCTCGCAGGTGTGGCTGCAGGGCCAGCGTCACCAGCCCCGTCCCGCAACCGTAATCGAGTGCGCACATGTCGCTACGCGCCGGCACTTCCCGCAAGATAGCCCCGGCGACCGCCCAGGCCAGCTTTACCCGGAAGGGGTTGTCATCCCACGTTGCCGCGGCCGCGCTGAAATCACGCTGTCCACTCATGCCGTTACTCCGCTACTGCAAACTGACGGAAGCGGTCCACATACGCTTCCTCGATCTCTACCTTGGCCCTCACGACTTCGCCCTCATACTCCACATCAAAGACCCGCCCGTGCGCGTGGGCCAGATTTATCAGTTCCATACGATCATACGGCAATTCCAGCTCCAGCGGCACGAAGCCGCCAAAGACCGCCCGCGCGATGTCCCGTCGCAGTTCTTCCAGACCCTCACCGGTCAGCGCGGATATGGGCAGCCCCTCCGGCATGTCCCGTTGCGCCTGCTCGCGCCGCTCCTCGTCCGCCTTGTCCCACTTGTTCAGCACCAGTAGGGTGGGCCTCTCGCCGACGTTCAGGTCCTTCAGCGTCTTTTCGGTCGAGAGCTTTTCGGTCAGTGCAAACTCTTTGCTTGCATCAACCACATGGATCAGGAGCTCCGAATCCACGACTTCCTCGAGAGTGGCCTTGAAGGCTTCCACAAGTTGCTTGGGCAGGTCATGGATGAACCCGACCGTATCGCTCAGGAGCACCTCATGGTCCTCCATGGTGACTTTGCGGCACGTCGGGTCCAGCGTCTCGAACAGCCGGTCCCGCACGCTGACCTCTAACGATCCCGCCAGCGCGTTGAGCAACGTGGATTTCCCCGCGTTGGTATACCCAACCAGGCTGACGGTGGACAGACCCGCCCGCTTCCGCGTCTCCCGCTCCACATCCCGCCGCCTGCTGACTTCCTTCAGGTCCTGCCGCAGCTTGCTGATCCGGGCACGCAGCCGGCGCCGGTCGGTCTCCAGCTTCGTTTCACCAGGTCCGCGCACCCCTACTCCGGCCGCGCCGCCACCGATCCGGTCCATCATCTTCCCCCGCCCGGTCAGGCGCGGAAGAAGGTAGGAAAGCTGCGCCAGTTCCACCTGCAGCTTCCCTTCGGCCGTATGCGCGTGCTGGGCGAAGATGTCGAGGATGAGCTCGGTCCGGTCCAGTACCTTGCACCCTTCCAGTACATCCACCAAGTTTCGGACCTGCCGCGGCGACAACTCGCCGTCAAACAGCGCCACGGTCGCCCCCAGCGAAGCCATCTCGGCCTTGAGCTCCTGCAGCTTGCCCTTGCCCAGGAAGGTGTTCTGGTGGGGATCGTCACGTTTCTGGACCATCACGCCCACCGGCTCAGCCCCGGCCGCCTTGGCGAGGTCCGCCAGTTCATCCATCGAGCGCAGCCCCTCACCCACGAGCTTGTCCGTTCCGACCAGCACCGCGCGCTCGATCTCCTGTCCCTTACGCTCCAACCCTACGCCAATGATATCAGTCATAGACACTACTTTCTGCAGTATTACAAGCCGCCAACGGCCTCACTATAGAACATAGACCCCCAAATGCAAAGACCGACCTCAGTTTGAGATCGGTCTCTGACACACGCGCAGTGACGAAATGTTGTGCGGTAAGCGCCCTTACCACTCCAGCTTAAGGTTTTCCCGCATGGCCGCAATGGCCTCGGCGATCTGGGCCTGCTTGTCCTTGCCCTTGATCGTCAGCGAGAAGCGTACGAAGCCCTCGCCATAGTCGCCGTACACCGCGCCGGGGATCGCCAGCACCTTGCAGTCGCGCAGCAGAGCCGTCGCGAAGCTCGCGCTGTCATAGCCCGGGGGCACCGGCACCCACACGTAGAACGTCGCCTTGGGCATATCCAGCTTCCAGCCGAGGCTGTTGAGGCCGCCGACGAACGCGTCGCGCCGGGCCTGGTACTCGCTCTGCAGCTTCGGCACCCACTCATCATACCGGTCGAGGGCCGCAATCGCCGCCCGCTGGATCGCCATGAAGGTCCCGCTATCCACATTGCTCTTGCAGCGCGAGAGGGCCTCGACGAACGGCTTGCCGCCCATCGCCCAACCAACGCGCCAGCCGGTCATGTTGAAAGTCTTGGACAGGGAGTGCATCTCGATGGCGACATCCTTGGCGCCGGGGATCTCGAGGATGCTGGCAGGCTTCACGCCATCGTAGGCGACTTCGGAGTACGCACAGTCGTTGACGAGGATGATGTTGTTATCCTTCGCGAACGCGACTGCCTTCTCCAGAAACGCCAGGTCCGCGACGGCGCCCGTGGGATTGTTCGGGTAGTTCAGGAACATCAGCTTCGCGGCTTTGGCCACGCTCTTGGGCACCGCGTCGAAGTCCGGCAGGAAGCCGTTCTCGGGCAACAGCGGCATCGGGAACGCCGCGCCGCCGCACCACGTGGTCTGGACCTTGTAGACTGAATACGCCGGGTCCGGCACGAGCACGACGTCACTGGGGTCGATATAGGCCCAGATGATGTGTACCAGGGCTTCCTTGGAGCCGATGATGCTCTGGATCTCGCCGTCAGGCGAGACTTCCACGCCAAAGCGCCGCTTGGCAAACCGCGCGACTGCATCCTTGTATTCCGGAATCCCGAACCCGGTCTCGTCGTACGGGTGGGTCTCGGGGTCCTTGGCCGCCTCGGCCAGCGCTTCGATGACGAAGTCCGGAGTCGGCATGTCCGGGTCGCCGATACCGAAGTCAATCGGCGTCTGCCCCTCGGCGATCATCTTCTGCTTGAGCATGTTGATCTCACGGAAGGGATACGGGGGGATGCGCTGGAGTCGTTGCGCCTGCGGAATGTCCACGATTATGCCTCCTGAATCGCTTATGCGTCATTCACTGCCATCTGCTGCGGGGGCTCCGTACCCCGCCGGATCGTTACCCACGACTACCATGGCCCCGAGCGGCGGGGTACGGAGCCCCCTACAGCAGATGGGTCCTTGCCTTAGAGCCGCGCCCCCACGATGAACTCTTCGGCCACTTCGCCGTTGAAAGCCTCGGTGGCCGGTCCAGTCATGTAGATGTGATTGTCTGCCTCAGACCACTCGATCTCCAGGTCGCCGCCGAGCAGATGAACTGTGACCTTGCGGCCGCAATGACCGCCGAGGATGGAAGCGGTGGTGGTGGCGCAAGCCCCTGTGCCACAGGCCATCGTCTCCCCTGCCCCACGCTCCCAGACCCTCATCCGAACCTCGCTGTCGCTCAGCACCTGCACGAATTCCACGTTCGTCTTGCGCGGGAAAAGCTCATGGACCTCGATCAGTGGCCCGTGGCCCAGCACCATGTCATCGGTGATCTCATCCACGAAGATGACGCAGTGTGGGTTACCCATCGAGACGCAGTTGGCCTCATAGGCAATATCCGCCACCGGGATCACAACCTGCTGGGCAACGGCCTCGGGGTCGCCATTCATGGGTATCTGCCCCCGCGTCAGGCGCGGCTCGCCCATGTCCACTCGCACCGACTGCACTTTGCCGTCCTCCACCGTCAGCACCGGCTTGATGAGCCCGGCGCCAGTCTCCACCTCAAGCTCGGTCCTATCGGTCAGCCCGTGCTCGTATACGTACTTGGCAAAGCAGCGCACGCCGTTGCCGCACATCTCGGCTTCGGAACCATCGCTATTCAGGATCCGCATGCGGAAATCGGCCTGCTCGGATGGCAGGATCAGGATGATTCCGTCCCCGCCGACCGCAAAATGCCGGTCGGACAGAATACGCGACAACTCGGGCAGGTCATACAGCGACAGGTTCTCGGCCAGACCATTGATGTAGATGTAGTCATTGCCAAGGCCGTGCATCTTGGTGAATCGCATGATCAGCTCCCAAACCTCACTAGAGGGGCGGGGCAGCCAGGCCCCTGCACACCTTCCGGGAGGTGCAGCCTGCCCCGAAGCCGAGCGGCTACGGGGCAGGCAAATACTCTACACAAGATCCCAGAGAGTCTCTACTCGTTCGCCCGGGACTGTGGCCCCAGCACCGCGATCGCGCTCTTGTAGACCAGCAGTTCGACGCTGCCCACGTCAAGCAGGATGGTGAAAGCGTCGCAGCTCTTGATGAAGCCCCGCAGGTCCTTGCCGTTGGTCAACACGACGCGAACAGCCGAACGGTTGGCAATCAGCTTCTTCAGGTACTCGTCTTGAATGCTAGCTTTGGCCGCCATTGACGCCATCACCCTCCCAGAATCGAGACGTTACTCATGAGCCGCACCGCCGCGGCGAAGTCCTCGGGAGTAGTCCATTCGACCCACTGCATCTCTTCCCGACGAAACCACGTCAGTTGGCGCTTGGCGAAGCGCCGCGTGTCGCGTTTGATCTGCGCCACAACTTCGGAGAAATCACCATCATCCGCGCGCGTGCCGCGCGACTGGAGGAAACCGTAGAGGTGCCGGTAGCCGATGGCCTGCATCGCTTGATGCTCCAGCGTCAGCCCCAGGTCCCTGAGTCTGCCAACCTCCTCCAGCCACCCCGCCGCCAGCATGTCGTCCACACGCCGCTCAATCCGCTCGTAGAGCAGCTCTCGTGGGCATGTCAGGACAAAAGTCGCAGCATTATAGTTTAGTTTCTCCGCCTCGTCAACGCGGCTCAGCGCCGAAAACGGCTCTCCCGTATGCTCATGGACCTCCAGAGCCCGGATGATCCGTTTGGCATCAGCCGGCGCCACCCTCGCGGCAGTGACCGGGTCAACCTCCGCCAACCGCCGATGCAGTGGCTCCAGCCCGCGCTCCCGAGCCTCCGCTTCCAGCCGCTGCCGTATCTCCCGCGTCTCGGGCATTGCGCCCGGCGGGAAACTCAGCCCGCGTAGCACCGAACGTACGTACAGCCCCGTCCCGCCACACAGGATCGGCAGCTTGCCGCGGCCGTGGACCTCCGCAATGGTGGTCCAGGCATCGCGCTGGTAATCCGCCACCGTGTACGGATCGTGCGGGTCCACGAAGTCTACGAGATGAAACGGAGCCCGCT
>JBDKRC010000028.1:0-18178 GCA_039683575.1 Armatimonadia bacterium
GACTGATGGGCAGCTACTCCCATCGCCATGAAGCGGACCGCATCATAGACCGAGATGGCTGGCCTGCGATCGTGCGCAACCGCGTCCACGAACTCGTGTACCAGGTAGGCATGGGAGCCGCCGTGCCCTCCGTACGCAATGCTCTGGCCATCGGTCTCCTGCCAGGCGGCGGCTACCTCCGGCGGCAGCGGATCGCGCATATCCTCTACGCTAAGCTCGCGTGTTTCCAACGGCTTGGCGGTGAGCGGTTCGGTGCGATGATTGGTCTGCCAGATACCATCGCGGTAGCTGCCACGGGTTCCGAGTACGCGGAAAGTCTCGGACGCACTGCGGCCCACTTCCCGGAATTCGCAGATACGCACTGTAGCGCCGTTTGACATCAGGAACAGGGCCGTCTCGTTGCTGAAAGCGCTATCGGCGGCGAAGGGGTCGGCATTTCTGTTGGCGTAGCCGTAGCAGGTGACCTTGAGCGCGTGAGCCTTCATCACCGATACTGGCCCGCTGGTTGAGTGGGTAGGGTAATGCATGGGGCCGCCAAGCACGCCTCGCTCCACGTACCTCTTACGCGCCTCAATCCATTCGTGGCCGGCCTTGCTGTCCAGACGCGCTTTGGATACCTCTCGCAGGTTGCATGAGGCGTCCACGTCGTGGAAGTACTCGCCCTCGGCGTAGACGAAGTCCCCGAAGGCACCCTCGGCGGCCATGCGGCGGCAGAACATGGCTTCCGGGCGGTAGCAGGTAGTCTCTCCCAGCATGTAGTGCAGCCCTGTGCGCTGGCAGGTGTTCACCAGCCTGTCGCACCACTCCAGGATCTCGTCGTCGTCTGGTATTGAGATGATCGGCACGGCACTGTAGACGTGCTTGCCAGCCTCCATGGCCTGCACGCACTGCGGGGCGTGTAGCCACGGCTGGGTTATGATCACCAGGGCATCCAGATCGGCGCGACAGATATCGTCGAGTGTTTCATACGCATCGCGCGGGTTGAACTTGTCTTTCCAGGATGCGAGTTCCGCGAACCGGGCGACTCTCTGTGGCTCGCGGTCGCACAGGGCAACGCGGTCCACGAGCGGGTGACGCTTGAACAACTCTGCGAAGCTTGAACCGAAGCTCCCCAGCCCTACCAGTCCGATGCTAATTCCCACGACTAACGCCTCCTCTATGGTCATACATTCGTGTTACTCTCGGAGTCGTGACCTGCCTCTTACTTGGCCAGCCGGATTTCACCCATTCGTGCAGGCTCGCGGAAGCCCCCGTAGGTTGGCGACCAGGCCAACGAGCGCACCATGCGGGTGGCGCGGATGGCGTTGAAGGTGAGGGTATCGCCCGGCTTTGCACCGCCGTTGACGAGCTGACGTAGCGGCAGCGCCATGCGGACCCGCCAGCGATCGGGCGCTGAGACGTCAGAGCGGAGAACCACGCCGCTGTCCCAAGTTTTGCTCGGCTCACTGTAGGCGAGGTCGTAGTGTATTCCAGCTGCGTTCAGGCCCATCTGCCTATAGCACGCGCCGCGGTCACGCGCGAAGAACACTTCCCATTCATCCTCGTTCCACACTGTCTCGGGATCACCAAGCACCAGCTTGCCGGGGTCGATGCCCGCCTCCTCCAGCTCCACGTACAGGTACTCACCGTCATGCGCCATGCGCGCTTGCACCCGGCGGTCGGTCGATTCGCCGCGCAGAGTGCTCCAGTTGCCCAGCAGCGCCGCCGTAGTCCAATCAGCCCGATCCGGATCGCCCTTTGCGGCTGCGATGCGCGGGATGCTGGCGCTTGGTAGCTGCGATCCTCGGAGCGCCTGCAGCTTCAGGAAGCTCTCGCGCCCCTCACACATCCAGCGGTAGATTCCACGGTCAAAGAGCGCTACTCGCTGCTGCTGCACTTCGCTGCCCTCCCGAGCCAGGCGCCGGGCCCGTGAGAGTAGCCGCGCGTACTCCCGCATCCGCTCCTCCGTGCCCAGATTCGTCCAAGCCTGCAGTTCGCTCTGGGCGGCAGTGGTGCCGGGGTGGTTGGCCGGGTTGGCGTAGGTTTTCTCCATGAGTTCATACAACTCGCGCATGGGCGCCGCGGCAGGGCCGTAGTAGCGCTCAAAGAACTCGTTGATCGCGCGGTTTCCGTCCAAAGTCGGATCATCGGCCAGACGGTAGGTAAGGTAGATCTCAAGCTGATCCATAAGCGCGCTGCGCTGGCCGTGAGCGAGGTACGAAGGCTCGATGAAGAAGCCGCGCACCCCGCTGCGGTGGAACTGCGCGAACTGGCGGACGATGCTATGCGCGAAGAAGCCGGGATAGGGCCGCCAGCCCTGCGTGCTGGCCCACAGGCTCGGGTAGCAATAGTAGAGCCAGACGAACTTGGGGCGCTGCACGGATTCGCGCGTCCACGCCTGCAGGATGCGTTGATCGTTGCTCATCGATTCGCGGCTGTACGTCAACCGGGTCGGCAGGCACAGCATGATGCTGACATTGCGCTCCAGGGGCTCACTGGTGGGTGGGTAGACGTAGCGGCTATAGGCGAGCGCTGCCAGCCACTTGTCCGGATGGGTCTTTCCCACTTCGCGTGCGACTTTGTTGATGAAGCCAAAGATGTAATTGCTCGCGGTGTCGTTTGACGTGGTGGCATAGCCGCGCGTCGGCTCCTTCAATATCTGCGCCTGGCAGCGCTCACAGCGACACCACGTGGCGTTGTCCATGGGCACCAGGGCGAAGAAGTCGCCGGCAGCGATAGCTCGGGGCTGAGCCTTGCCGGTGCTGAAGTACTCACGCGCATCCGCGACGACCTGGTTGACGAAGCCCTGGCTGGTGAAGCACATCTGCGGGGGCTGACCCTCGTGGCCCTTGGCAAACCAGTCGGGCTGGCTCTTCAGGAAGCGATCGTAGTAGCCGTAGAAAGAGTGGTTGGCGTTGTAGCGCGAGCCGCCCTGGCGCATGCGCCGCATAAACAGCTTCGCCGAGCGTGGGTCGAGGTTCGGGTAGCCCTTCTCGTGGTCGATGGTGTCGCCGATCAGGTCGGCAGGCAGCGATTCGCCCTTGTACACGAAACGATAGATCATCGCCGGGCGTCGCCGGATGTCTCTGCCCCCGACCGTCACGGTGGAACGCTCGGGGATCACCTCGCCCAGTTCGGTCGGCAGGTACCATCGCACATCGCAGAATCGTTCGAGGAAGTCATAGACAGCATATACCGTGCCTTGCTCGTCGAAGTCGCCGGGGAACGTGCCCGCCTTCTGGTAGTCCACCACGCCACGATCCTCGGCGTCGCGGCCCATCAGTATCAAGGTGCCGGGGTGGAAGCCAATCAGGTACTCCTGGGGGGCGAAAGCGTCACTTTTGAGCCCCAGGGCGCGTGTAGCGGCACTCTCGCCGATGAGAATCGTCGGCCCGGACGTCGGGGCGGCGTCCGTCAACAGCGGTACGGTGGCCCCTGTCATCTTGTTCAGGTGATACTGCAGTTCAGCGGCCGCGAACTGGGCCGCACGAGTGGGTTTTGCGGCCAGCACGATACTCATCTTTGCCCGGCCGTCCTCGACGAGCGTCAGCCGTTCGGCTCGCGCTACGCCAATGCCGCCCCCCACCCATGCCGTCAGAAACGCCGCAAGTACCGCGTATGATGCCCGCAAAGCGATCGCCTCCCGAAGAGCAGAGCGTTCATGGTGACTGCCACCAGCGCTCCACTTCTCTCCGGGACGCGAATGACCTCCGCCCTCCTGGGCAAGAGATTACGGGGCGGTAACGGAAGCGCAGGTTCGCGGTATTCAGACGACGAACTGGGGCCAGTGGTCTTCGGATGAGACCAAAGCCGTGTCTGTAACCGCCACCGGGAGTTCGAAGGGGAGTAATCATGCATAGCAGCGATCCGACCATCTGCGGGCAGGGCGAGACAGGGGAGATTCGGCTGCAAGACTCGTCTGGCCTGATCGTTCGATTCTGCACCGACGGGCAGCTTCTGGCCATCGAGCGCGAAGGCTGCTCGTGGAGCTTCACTGCGCCTTGTTTCGGCTGGTCGCTTCGCACGGGATGGGAGGATCGGGAACCCGGAACCTTGCGTCCTTGCGGGGCTGCCGACGTCCAGCAGCCGGACGCGACTCACCTGCGTCTGCGCTTCGACCGGCTGCAGTACGACGACGGCCGGCAAGTTGAGGTAAAGGCCGAAGTGGTGTGGGAGTTGGCCGACGGACTGCTTCAGGGCCATTTGGAGCGTATGGAGCTACCAGAAGGCCTTGCCCCCGCGGCCCTGGCCTTCCCCGAGGTGCGCGTTCCCTACAGCGATGATGCGCAATGGCTGGTCCCCCACGACCTTGGCATGCTTGTGGAGCGGCCCCTGGAGGGCGCGGTTGAGGCGGCTGACATGAGCGCCTGCTGGCGCGACCGGGCCCATATGCAGTGCACCGCCTGGTTCGCGGGCGGGAATGGCCTGCACCTCGATGCCCGCGACACTGACGGCTGGATGAAGTCCGTCCTGCTGCGTGTGGGGCAGGGAACAGCCCAACTGTGCCTCGAGCACCTGCTGCCCCAGCCCGTGTCTGGGCCCCAGGATTTCCCCCGCTACCGAGTGTCACTGGCGCCGTTCGTGGGCGGCTGGTATGAGGCGGCCCAGATCTACCGGCCGTGGGCACTGCAGCAGCAGTGGGCTTCACGCGCTCACGACCAGCGGCGCAACAGCTATGTGGCTGAGCTGGCCTGCTGGCTGTGGCTCCGGGGGCGCATCGCCAATGTCTGTCCGGCGGCCAAGGAAGTCGCCCAACGCCTGCAGCTACCCGTGGCTCTCGATTGGTACTGGTGGCACAAGCACCCCTACGATACTAGCTATCCCGACTACTTCCCGCCGCGCGAAGGCGCCGAGGCCTTCAGCGCCGCCGTGGCGGACTTGCAGCGTAACAACGTGAGTGTGCAGGTCTACACGAACGGCATGTCCTGGGATCGTGAGGAGCCGCGCTGGGAGACCGAAGGCCGCAAGTGCACTACTGTGCTGCGTGACGGGGAGTACTGGGGGCACGTCTACAACACGTGGATGAACCGCCGCCTGATGCATACCTGTGGTGCGGCTGAAGGCTGGCACCGACAGGCGCTCATCACCGCCGACGGCGTGGCTGCGCTCGGGCTCGATGGCCTGTATATGGACCAGATCGCGATCGTAGGGGGAACTACGCCGTGCTTCAGCACCGAGCATGGGCACGTTCCCGGTGGTGGTGCCTATGGAGTGCAGGGGTTCAGGGAGCTCTTCCGCAAGGTCCGCGAGCAGCATCCGAAGCTGGTGCTCAGCAGCGAGAGCGTATCCGAAGTGTACCAGGACCTGCTTGATTGCTGCATCACGCTGCAGACCAGTTGGGAAGCATCGCGCGGGGCGGCGGGGTGCAAGGGAACGACCTTGGTCCCGCTCTTCCAGGCCGTCTACCACGGGCATGCCGTGGTGTTCGGCAACTACTCGCACATTGATGGCATCACGCCGTGGGACTACCTGTGGCCGGAAGAGGCCCGCCCTGCTGCCTCAGAGGAGCGTGACTGGCACGCCATTTGCCCCGACCAGTTCGCCCTGGACATGGCGCGCACCGTCGCGTGTGGCTGCCAGCCCTTGGCTACCAACCTCACCATGCAGCACCTCAACAGCCCTGAACTGGCACCGGAAGTCGATTTCTTCCTCGATCTCAGTCGCTTCTACCACGCCCATCGAGAGTGGCTGCTTTGGGGCGATATGCTCGCCCCTGGCTCGCTGGACTGTGAGATAGTCGACGTGACCTGCATTCAGCGCAGCATCTTCACGCCACCGTCAAGCATCGAGCCCTTTACGGTCCAACGTCCCGCCGTGCTCCACAGCGCCTGGCGCAGCCCTGACGGGGCGGCAGGCCTGTTCCTGGTGAACTACACGCGTTCCGACCAGAGCGTCACGATCCGCCGCTCCGATGGCCTGGTGCCCGAAGACGGGCAGGCATCATTCACGATGCCTGCGCGCAGCCTGCGCTTTGTGCGCCTGACGGGCGCCTAACTCCGCGGAAGCTACTTCTTCCCGCGTTTGGGCTTGGGCTTCAGGTCGCCACATTCGAGCATGCTGAGGTAAGCCGAGTCCTTCTGCTTCAGCGGCAGGTCCACGCGGCCGCGGCGGCGGCTGGATTCGTAGGTCGCGAAGATGACCTCGGTCGCCTGCAGGGCCCGGCGGGCGGCCAGTTCAGGCTCGCGGCCCGCGACCAGCGAGTCCACTACATCATGCACGCCCCACGCGACGGCCTCTCCGCCGTGCAGGTGTCCCTCCACCTTCGGCGTCTTCCACTTCCCGTCCCCCTTGCCGCGCACCCACAGGGGCTTCTCCCCTTCGCGTAGCTCAATGACGCCGTCGGTGCCCATCAGCCGCATGGTGCAGCCGATGCTGTTGTCATTGCCTGTGTAGAGCATGCCTCGCACGCCGTTTGCGAACATGAACTCGCAGATTGCCTGGGTTTCGTACGCGAGGCCGAAGACCTGACGGCACTCGGTGCTTGAGATCTGGCCGAGCACCCATGTCGCCGGGGTCTCGTTGTTGAAAAAGAACATCATGTCCAGCCAGTGTGTACCCCAGTCGATCATGTTGCTGCAGGCGCCCTCAAGGCGCACGAGGTCGCCGATGTCTCCGGACCAGGCCAGTTCCCTGGCCTTGCGGAAGGCCGGCAAAAAGCGGCGCTGGTGACCGAAGGTTAGTTGGATGCCGGCCTTCTCACAGGCGGCAGCCATCTTTAGCGATTCGCCCCAGGTCGGCGCCATGGGCTTCTCGCAGTGGATTGCTTTGACGCCCGCGCGAACGCTGGCCAGCACAGCGGGGCTGTGCAGGTGCGGCCACAGGCAGATGCTGACGATGTCAGGTTGCTCGGTTTTGAGCATCTTGACGTAATCGGTGTAGATCGCGGCGTCCGCCGCATGGGAAGCGGCTCTGGCCTTAGCCTTGTCGGGGGCGAGGTCGGCGACTGCGATGATTTCGCACTGGGGGTGAGAGTCGTAGCCAGCGGCGTGGAGGGCGGACATGCCGCCGCAGCCAATGAGGGCACAGCGAAAGTGAGGTGTAGCCATCTGCAGTACTCCTTCTTGGTGTATGCCGGATGGGTCTATTGCTCGCCAACTGTGATGATACATTCCGCGATTCTGGGTGCGGCTTACCCTTCGGCGAAGTCTCCTTTGCACTCCAACTCGCGGTCTTCACGCTCTTCGCTCGCGATCGAGGCCGCAACGTGGCGCATCACGCCGGGCATTGTGAACGCCACACCGGCCGCGATGGCTACAAATCCTATCCCCACGACGAGGAAGGGCATGGCCATCCCGAATTCGGCAGCCAGCGTCCCCCCGACCAGTGGCCCGAAGCCCCAGCCAAGGCAAGAGAGCGTCTGGGTCAGGCCGAAAGCCTTTCCACAGGCATGACGGGGTACGATGTGACGGATCAGCGCATTGGTTGCCGGGATGGTGCCAGCGCCGGCGAAGGATGTGAGCAGGCGCCAGAAGAGCAGTTGCGAGGTGTTATGCACATACGCATGCGGGATTAGGGTCAGGCCGGTGAGCAGGGTACAGATGAAGAGGACACGCCCGTAGCCGAGGCGGTCGCCGAGACGTCCGAGAATTGTCGCAGAAATCGCTGCTGCCACTCCGCCGAGCATCAGGATATAGCCGGTGAGCTTCGTGGCTGCACCAGCGGCGCCACCCGAAAGCTGCTCGATATACAGCGGCAGGATGGGACCCACGAATGAACCGGCGAACATCACCGCAAACAGCAGCCCCGCCATCGTGATGAAGCCGTTCAGGCGCAGCATCTGCCATAGAGTTACTGCCTCAGCGCCGTCAGCTTCCATCTCGCCGGGATCGAAGTCTTCCCGCACGAAGAAGGAGGTTAACAGTCCTCCCACCAGGAGAGCGCCCGCTGCGTAGAGGAACGGGAGGCGCAAGCCATAGCTGAACGCCAATTGCCCGCCGATACCAGGGCCGAAAGAGTTGCCGATATAGGTGGCAGTGTGCATCAGCCCCAGTGCAAAGCCGGCACGGCGCGTGGGGACGACACTGCTGATCAGGGCTACCGAGGCGGCGACCGTGCCGCTAAGGAGCCCCTGCATCATCCGGAGGATAAGCAACTGGTTAACGTTGTGTACATAGGCCATGCCCGCCAGGACCAGCACGCTACCGAACATGGAGCGCATGACCATGAGCTTGCGGCCGTGGCGGTCGGCGAGAGTTCCCCACATCGGCGCAGTGATGGCCATGACAACGCCAGCAGCAGTGGAAAGCCAGCCAGACCATACCAGCACCGCTTTCGCGTCATGGATGCCCAACTCGCGGACGAAAGGAGGGAGGAAGGGGATGCACATCGCGAACCCGATGGTGGAGCAAATCTGGGCCAACCATGATGCGACGAGGGTGGAGCGCCATCGAGACACAGCTAGTACCACGCTTTGTCGGGAGAATCTGGGGCACTTGGGGCTGCCCGGAAGCAATTAGTCTACTCCTCTGGTTGGATTTGTCAAATCCACCAAACTATTTTACCAACTATTATTGCCACGCAGTCGGGGTTCAATTCCCGGCGTATCCTTGTTACTCCAGGACGACCATGCCACCGCCGTCCAGTTCCAGCGTCGAGGCCAGCGCGCCGACCCAGATCAGCCACTCGTTGGTTTCACTGCGGAACGTCCCGAGGTTGAACCCGAGCTTCAGCCCCGGGCGCATGGTGATGCCCGCCGCAGCGAGCGGGATCGCCCACTCTCCAGTCCACTGCTTGTCGCCCACCTGCGCCGCGAACCGCGTGGCCTTGGCCACTGCCTGGTTCAAGCTCTCCGGAGCGTTGGTGAAGGTGGATAGGTTGTGGACGCCGCTGACGAGCCCGAGTACTGAGAAAGTCGGTCCCGGCTTGGCTCCCGAAGCATCTCGGAAAACCACCTCGGTCTCATCCACCACGCCCTGCGGGCCTGTGCGGTGCACACCCGTAGGCACCCGCAGAGGCACCGTTACCGCCACATACAGGGTGGTGGCGTCATGGCACAGGTAGGCACTGGCCGGTGGACCGGAGACAGGTCGCCGCTCCGGGGTCTGCGCCATCGCCACCGGGTAGCCGGGCCACTCGCCCATCGCGACCACACCATCAATGGTTGGAGCCTTCGTCACTGCCGCAACTCGCAGGGGCGAGGGCACACCCAGCCGCGCTGGCTGGGTCTTCTCTGCCGCCTGAGCCAACTTCCAGAACTCCGGCCAGAGCGGGCTGATGCTGCAGGTGCAGCGCTTGCCGACGAGACCAGCGCGGCTCAAGGCCAGCGGCTTGAAGCCCAGGGCCAGCGCCGGGGAGTCCGGTTTCAGACGGTAGTCGTCGTGTTGGGGGTCTACGAACTTCGGGTCGCCGATGGCGCCATGCTGGTCGAAGCCCAGGGCCTGCCACTCGGCGAAGGTTGCATTGGTGCGGCCGAACCTGGGCTCGACACCAGCCGGCGGGGCATACAGGTTGCGATCCATGCGCAGCACATCGGGGCCGAACTTGCCACAGGTGAAGCCACGTGCCGTTGGGTTCTGCCACGCAAAGATGTTCCGCTCAACTGCGTTGTTGGCCCAGTTGTTGTCGTAATTGCTCAGCGAGCCACGGTACAAGGTCCCGTCAACAAAGATGTTGTTGGTGACCGTGTTGCCCTTTCCGCCCTGCAGGTGAATGCAGCCGTAGGAACTTCGAGCGCAGACGTTGCCGGTTACCTCGTAGCCGCCGGCGAAGGAATCGAGGTAGATGGACCAACTGCAGAACACCGGCTTGCCAAAGCTCGAGTAGTATCCCACGGAATCGAGCACCAGATTGCTGCGGATCTTTGTGCCGCTGAGAGCATTGCGGTCCCCCTGTGTCACCTCGATGCTGCCCGTATCGTAGGTTTCGAGGCTGGTGTTCTGTATGAAGTTGCACTCGACCAGGTTTCTGGTGCCGGCGCCCTTCATTGAGATTGCGTAGCGCGACGTATCATGGATGGCGTTGTGTGAGACGACGTTCTCCGACGCCCCGGCGCCGCACAAGGCCACGCCGGCGGTGTGCTTGTAGGCCTCGCCGATGTGGTGAATGTGGTTCTCGGTCACGGTATTGCGGGCGCTACCGGAGAGCATGATCCCGCCGCCGCCCGTGTGGGAGATGTCACACCCGCTGACGCGGTTGCCCTCGCCCCCATTGTAGACGACCGCATGCTTGCCGATGGATGAAAATGTGCAGTTCTCCACCGCGCAACCCATGGCGTTCCGGCCGAAGATGGTGCCATCCGACCCCATGCCATAGCCCGCGCAGCCCTCGCCAAGCGCCCAGTCGGTGCAACGGAACGTCACCCCTGAGAAGCGCAGGTTGGCAACAGGCTGCTTGGTGACCGGATCGCCCTGCAGGTCTATCATACGGCCCAGCGTAGGTGCTATGACTTCGGACTTGGCTGAGAAACCCGCTTCAGGCTGGTAATACAGCATGCCTGTCTGCTGGTTCAGGTACCACTCGCCGGTGCTATCCAACTCCTCGTACACGTTGTCCACAAGGTAGCGATCCCCCGGCATGAGCAGTGACACGGCCTCCTTGCCCCCGAGTTGCAGGCGCCCGGTCGTGGCGTCGTAGCTTACCAGGTTGAGGATCTCCATGTACGCGCGGCAGTCGCCCGCCTGGTAGATGTGCAGCTCCGCGCCGGGGCCTAACCAGGATTGCTTGAAGACTTCCGGCTTCACTCCGATGGCGTCCTTGTAGCCGGTGCTGCCGCCGGGACTGGACTGCAGTTGCTTGCCGTTGTAGGCGACGAATTGGTCGGCCGATATCACCACCAGGCGCCGGTCCGTCGCGACGGCGGGCACTACCTGCCCCGCCGGCTTGAGGCCGCTGTCATCGGATAGCAGCATTCCACCGAGGATGACTCCGCCACCCTTGAAGTTGGTCCAGCGGATGAGGTGCTGGCCCGCAGTGAGCTTGATAGTGGCGGCGCGGCTCCAGCGACTGGCGGAGAAGGCGCCGGTGTCCTGCAGGTTCGTCAGCATGACCGGCGCACCGCCATCAACCGTCAGGCCCGTGCGCCCACCCATGTCGGTGAACCCGTACGGGGCGTTCTGCGCTCCGTAGTACACCCAGACTGCGTACTCACCCTCGGCCGGGACGCTGACCTTGTACTCCATCCAGTCGCCGGGGTTGTGGATGTTGCCTACGGTGCCGCCGAGGCCGCCGGAGGCCTTCTCGGCATAGAGGAAACCGCTGCGATAGGGATCGGCGGGGTTGAAGTTGGGGTAGCGAGCGCGGATCTGACGCTTGCCGTTGACGAACAGAGAGCGGAAGCTCCACTTGCCCTCCTTCACCTGCGGCAGGAAGAGCGAGACCTGCCCCCTGGCAGTGGGCTGGAAGCCCTTGAGCAGCCGCCCGCCGATGAGTTCAGGCTTTTCGCCGGGGAAAGCGGCGTAGGTGATCGGCTGTCGCTCCGTCCCCGAGTCCTCGGGTGTGAAGACGACAGGCTCAGTGACGTGGTACTTGCCGCCCCGCAGCCGCACAACTACTGGCCCGGTCAGGCTGCCCCGCGCCTTGAGTTCGCGAATGGCGTCGCGGGCACGAGTCAACGTGGCGAAGGGGCCATCCTTGTGGTTCGCTGCCGGAGATGGCAGCGCGCCAGACCAGGCGTCATTGCCCGAGGGGGAAACGAAGAAGACGGTGCCACTGGGCCGAGCCGCCAACGCCGAGCCCACAGCCACCAACAGGAGCAGACAGGGTACCGACGTGCGCATGAGATCATCCTCCCTCAAGCGACAGAATCGACCTCGTCTTACGTCACTGCCTCAGTACTGCACGAACAGGACCTTCCCACACCGCTGCTGGGCCATCAGGTCATAGCCCTTCTGGGCCTCTTCCAGCGGGAAGCGGTGGGTGACCATCCGCTTGGGCTTCAGGCCGCGGTTGCACAGGTCCACCATGCCGGGGAACTCGGTCAGACGGAAGTACCACGCCCCATAGACATTGAGTTCCTTGTGGATCAGGTCGCGGCTGGGGTTGAAGCTGGCCTGGCCCTGTTCGCCCACCACCCCAATCTTGCCGCCCTTGCGCGCGGCTTCGAAAGCCGCAGCGATGGCCTCGGGCCGGCCGGTGCATTCCAGGCAGGTGTCGGGGCCTGCGCCACCGGTGAGCTTGCGCAGCCGGTCAATGGTGTTCTTCTTGCCGGCTTCGACAGTGGCAAACGCGCCCAGCTTCTCAGCCAGCTCTCGCCGGTAGGGGCTCATGTCCACTCCGATGACGCGCGCGCCCAGGAAGCTCCACAGTTCCACCACACCCAGGCCGACTGGCCCGCAGCCGAAGACAGCCACGGTGTCGTGGGCCTCAATGCCCACACGACGGCTCAGGTGATAGGCCACACCCATTGCATCGCCGGAAATGAGTACCCCCGTGTCCCAGTCGATGTTGTCGGGGATCCGCAGGCAGTGGCGGGGTCTCACCGTAATGTATTCGGCATGGGCCTTGCCGCTGGGTAGCATGTTGGGACAGAATATCTCGTTGCCTGCAGTACAATGAGCGCAGGTGCCGCAGCCCACGATGACGTGTACCCCGACGCGGTCACCTACCTTGAACTCGCCATGGCCGTTGGGGTCCGCAATCTCCCCGGCGAACTCGTGCCCGGGATTGCCCGCCAAGCCTTCAGGCCGGCGGAAGACCCCCATCTCACTCCCGCATAGCGCCGAGACCTTGATATTGATGAGAACCTCGTCCGGCGCCGGCTTTGGCTTCGGAATATCCACAACCTCGATCTTCGAGTTCCCCATGAACCGCAGCGACTTCATACTCCGTCTCCCCTATTTTGCTGTTGCGAGCCTCGCCGTGTTAGCATTCTTGCCGCACGTAGGTTAGTCTTTCGTTCGAGTTGTCCTTCCCGGTTGAGCGAAGAGGCAGGACTGATCGTTTGCGCGGGGAAGTCACTACGCGTGCGAGATGAGTAGGGCTGGGGCCCCAAGATCACAGAGAGCAGGCAAACCACTATGAGTAGGCTCGGAGTACAGTTGCTGGTATACGGGTCGCGGCAGCGCGAAGACCTGCCTGGCGTGCTGGCGGAGATCAAGGCAGCAGGCTACGACGGGGCGGAAGCAGGTGGCGACGGACAGCCTCTTCTGCCTGGCGAAGTCATCATCGCGAGCTTTGCCAACGCAGGGCTGGCCCTCAGCGGCCTCCATGTCGGCTACGCCCACTGTGCCGACGAGAGCAGGCTCAACGACCACCTTGCCTTCCTCAAGCAGGCTGGATCGCGTTTCCTGATCTGCTCCGGTGTCGCCGATAACAACTCCATTGCCGGCTACGAAGCCTCTGCCGACACCTTCAACGAGGTGGGGCAGAGGTGCCTCGATGCGGGGCTGACCTTCTGCTACCACAACCACGCCTGGGAGTTCAGACGGCTCGAGGGTGGCCGCCAGGGCCTCTACACGCTCATCGAGCGCACGTCGCCACAACTGGTCAAGCTCTGCATTGACGTCTTCTGGGCGCATATCGGCGGCGAGAGCCCGGGGCGGTTCATCGCCCGGCACTCCGATCGCGCGGGCTACTACCATTTCAAGGACGGCGCTGGCGATTTCGATAGCCAGACCTTCATCGAGTTGGGGCAGGGCGAAGTGGATCTAGTCGGAGCCAGGGACGAAGCGCTCAAGCATCCGCTGGAGTGGGTCATATACGAACAGGACCGTGTCGAACTGGAGCCACGAGTGGCGATCAGCCGGAGTCGCGACTATCTGAAGCAGATTGGGCTGTAGCGCGGCAGGGAGGCCCCCGAAGCCGGAAAGCGAACCTCCCCGCAGGCGTCGCTCCCACATCGCTACGGTACTGCCAGTAGGAGATGAATGATGATGCATCGTCTGGCTTACATGCTGCTCCTCCTCGTTACCCTTCCCGCGTATGCCCAGGACCCAATGGTGTTTGAGGCAGAAACCTGCTCCACGCCCACGACAGCCTGGCTCGCGGACCGCTCGCAGCCGGACAAGTGGACCCTCTGGAGCACGGACGACGATGCCCAGAAGAAATGGTCCGGTGGCGTGGTGCTTCAATCACCGCCGGTACTGAAGGACCGCGAGAAGCCCGAGGATGGCGCACCGGTTCTCCACACAGTCCTCACGGGCATCCCCAAGGGCGAATGGTTTATCACCATCAAGTACGCCCGCGCTCTCGCTGTCTCGCTTGATGGGACGACCTGGCAGCGCCTCGACGACCTTGGCGGGCGCCTTGGCAGGTTCGAGATCGCCAAGGGTACGTTTGAGTTCTGGGTGGATGACCGCTATGCGACGCCACAGGCTCCTGGCGCGACTTACTATGACAGCATCACACTGACCCCGGCGGCCCCAGAGCGCAACGGTGTCGCGAACGGCGACTTCGAGTATGGCAGCGATGCCGCGCACAGTGGCTGGTCGTGGTCTACCCGCGAGAAGACCGGTTCCGCTGAGATCGTGGCTGCGGGCCATCAGGGGCGGGGACTGAAGCTGCAGTATGATGGCGAAAAGGACTGGACACTGAGCAACTCTGCAAGCGCCGGCCTCGCCGTCAGGCAAGGCCAGACCTGGCGGCTTTCCGGCTGGATCAAGTGCAAGGACACGACCCATCTCGATCTGGTCGTGATGGGTATGCTCAACGGTCGTACGGTAGACTACGGCCTGGCCTCCGACGCCTTTGAGGGCACCACTGACTGGAAGCGCCTGGAAGCCACAGCGGTCATCCCGCGAGACTGCGACCACATTCTCGTGCGGCTGGCCGGCTATGGCAAGCTGCAGGCGTGGGTTGATGACATCAAGCTGACGCCGGGGCCAGCGGCAGCGGCGTCTCGACCCAAAGTGAAGGTCAACGGCTGGGCACGGTCGCGGGTGGCAGAGAAGCTTGGTCGAGGCATGGTTGCAGTGCCTACCGAGGATAAGCGGGTGTACGTGGGCTGGCGCCTGCTTGCCACTGACCCCGAAAACGTGGCCTTCAACGTCTATCGCGCAGTCGGGCGCGGTGTTCCTGCGAAGCTGAACGACCGGCCGCTTACCCGCACCACGGACTTCGTAGACGCCCAACCTGCCCTGGAGCAGAACTGCACCTACTGGGTGCGAGCGGTGTGCGGGGGCAAAGAGCAGCCGCCGTCTGAACAGGCACTTCTCCCCGCCAATCCTGCTCCCAAGCCCTGCCTGACTATCAAGCTCAAAGGCGACTACGCGGCTGTGGCGGCTGGTGTGGGTGACCTGGACGGTGACGGGCGGCTCGACTTCGTGATCAAGCAACCTGCCTACAGCATTGACCCCGGAGACGGCTACTGGGAGCGTGGCAAAGACACCTACAAGCTCGAAGCCTATCGCTCCGACGGCACCTTCCTATGGCGCAAGGACCTCGGCTGGGGCATTGAGCAGGGAATCTGGTACGCGCCATACCTGGTATACGACTTCGATGGCGACGGGCAGGCCGAAGTGGCTGCCAAGACCAGCGAGGGGGACCCTCGCGGCGCGGACGGGCATGTCAACAGCGGTCCGGAATACCTCTCGATCTACGATGGAAAGACCGGGCGCGAGGAGTGCCGCGTCAACTGGCCCAGCCGCAGAGACTTCGGCTACGGCCTAAGCGGCTACAACTACGCCTCCCGCAACCAGCTTGGCATAGCCTACCTCGATGGAAAGACCCCTTGCCTTCTCGTAGCTCGCGGTACGTACACTGTGATGAAGCTTATTGCGTACCAGTACCGCGCGGGCAAGCTTCAGGAGCTCTGGCAGTGGAGCAATCGTGAGGAAGGAGTGGCCTGGCGCGGACAGGGCGCTCACTGGATGCACTCGGGCGACCTCGACGCCGATGGCCGCGACGAAGTGGTCCTCGGCTCCTGTGTGGTTGATGACGATGGTCACGGGCTTTGGAACACGGGCCTCGGCCATCCGGATTTCTGCTTCCTGGGCGATCTCGATCCCTCTCGTCCCGGTCTGGAGATCAGTTATGTCATCGAGCCGCCTCAGCAAAAGAACGGCGCGTGCATGGTTGACGCTCGCACCGGCGAGATACTATGGGGCTATCCGGAACGCAGCTACCATGTCGGCCAAGGCACGACGGCCGATATCGACCCGACGCAACCAGGCTGCGAGACCTGGGCCACCGAGATGGGCAATGGCGATCCCAAAGGCAATAACTACGGTGGGGCGCCTCCTCGGTGGCTCTTCTCCGCGAGAGGCGAGATACTGGCACGGGACGCTGGCGTGCCGCCCTTCACGGCTATCTACTGGGATGCCGATTCGCAGCGTGAGCTGTGCGCCGGAGCGCGGGTCGAGAAGTACCGCGGCCAGGCCCTCACCAATGCAATCGAGGGTAACCAGATCGCCTGGGGGGACTTCCTCGGTGACTGGCGCGAGGAGATCATCACCTCCGTGCCCGGCGAACTGCGCATCTATACCACCACTATCCCCGCCACCGACCGCCGTACCTGCCTGCTACAGGACCCCATCTACCGCGCCGACGTCGCCCACCTTACCATGGGCTATATCAAGCCGCCCACGCCGGGCGCTTTCCTGGCACAGCTCAGTCCCGCGCTGTGGGTCTCTGCGCCCCAGTCAACGATCAAGCACGGTCAACCCCTGACTGCGAAGGTGGTGCTGGCAGCCTCTGCCAGCGAGCCCGTCCATGGAACCGTCCGTCTCGAAGCTCCCGCCGGCCTCACCGTCACTCCGGCCTCCGTGCCTCTGGACGTACCTGCGGGCCGCAGCGGAGAGGCTACCTTCCAGATCGCGCTCAAAGACAAGCCAGCGCCCCTGACCGCCCGCGCAGCCTACAACATACGGGCAGTCATGGAAGGTGCGCTGCCGCTGGAAAGCCGCCTCTCACTGAAGGTTGAGGACGAACCGCTGCAGGACGCGCTAATCGTGCAGGCCGAGGGGTTCACGGGGCAGGGAGGAGGGGAGGTCATGCTGCGTGAGGACAAGGTCGGCGCCATGGGCAAGGCCTTCTCCCACTGGGACGCCAAGGGGCATTGGCTGAGCTGGCAAGTGACGGTGCCTGAAGCAGGGAAGTACCTGCTCGTGCTACGCTACTGCACTCCGCTGACAGCCCAGCGCGAGGTCCAGGTGGATTCCAGCGCTCCCTTCGTCGCGCTCTTCCCTGGTACCGGAGGCTTCGGCAGCGCCACTGCCAACGAGTGGGCCCACTATGTGGTCCACACGCCCGATCAGAAATGGCTGACCCTCGACCTAAGCGCGGGCACGCACACGATCAAGCTGACGAACGCCGATGGCCGAGGCATGAACCTCGATTACTTGGCACTCTACCCGGTGCGCTAACCAGTCTGAAGCCCGTTTGGAGGCGCCAGCATGAACTACGGCATTGCTATCTGGAATTTCGTCGAAGAGGGCATTCGCCTGCCGGACCTGATGGACGACTTCCAGGGGTTCGGCTTTGACACGATCTCATTCTCTGCCTGGCAACTGCTGCGCGTGCCCGAGGAAGGACGGGAGGCGGCCCAGGCGCTCCAGGAGCTTGGGCTGCGAGCGACAGTGCACGCAAGCTTTGATCTGACCGGCGATGATGCCCGGCGGATCAGCGACTTGCTCGGCCCAGACCTCCTGACGCTGACCTTCGATGCCACGATGAGCGAGGAATCCCGAGGGCGGTTCTTTGACGCGGCTCGCATGGTCAAGCTGCTTGTGGAGGTGGGAGGGATTCTGGAGCCGGTAGGGACCAGATACGGTGTCGAGGACTTCCCGCTGGATGCCCTGGCCCTTGACTACTACCGGGATGACCTCGCGCCGCTGCTCGAGCGACCGGGGTACGGAATGCTGGTGGACCTCGGGCACCTTAACATGCGGGTTACTGCCCAGCCATACTTCCACCGCCTCGGCGTGGCGGAGTATATCCGGGGCCTGCCCTTGCCGATCCTCGAGGTGCACGTCCACGACAACCACGGCGACCGCGACAGCCATGCTCACCTGGGCTTTGGCAATGGCGACTTCACCACGATGGCCGCGGCGCTGCGTGAAAAGGGCTTCGCCGGTGTCTCGACCATTGAGATCGCCCCGACCTTCCATGGGAGCACCCCGGCGGAGGACCGGCCACGGGCGCAGGAGAGCCTGAAGCTCTGGCGCAATCTGCTTGAGGCGAAGCCCTGAGACGTATTGAGCGCGATGGCCTCAGAAGACGCTCTGCTCGACCCCGAAGGCTTTGCAGACCCGCAGCAGTTCTTCGCGCGATAGGCCCTCGGCCAACCCGTGGTTGGTCAGGTTGAGGTACTCATAGAGCGCGCCTG
>JBDKRC010000029.1:0-12160 GCA_039683575.1 Armatimonadia bacterium
TGTAGCGTTGATACCGGTTGTAGCCGCGATTGCGTATGAGATCATCCGGTACGGTGGCCGGCACCGGGAATCGCTCTTCGCCCGCATCCTGGCACAGCCGGGACTGCTCATGCAGCGACTGACTACCCGTCGGCCGAACGAAGATCTGGTACGCATAGCCATATATGCCCTCGCGGCGGTTGCGCCCGAGGTAAGCATCCCAGAAGACTTCGCACCACCAGTCCCCGCGGGGATGGACGGCAAGCTGCAGCGTGATGAGCCTGCCGTAGATGACACAGCCCAACTCGCCGGGGACTGACCTTTCGCATCAGTGACCAACTATGGACTTTGAACACTCTCTACAAGGTATTCTGAAAGAAGTCGCCGACCTCGAACAACAGCTCAGCGACCCGAACGTGCTGTCTGACCAGAACCGCTTCCGTGATCTGTCAGTCAGACACTCGGAGTTGCAGCCGCTGGTGCAGACCTACAGCGCGTATCTGGCAGCCAAGTCCGAGCAAGATGAAGCCGCGGCGATGCTGGCAGAGACCGATGACCACGAGATGCGGGAGTTCCTCGCAGCGTCGCAGGCTGACGCTGCAGAGCGCATGCAGAAGCTCGAGGCGGACCTCCTGAAGCTCCTGCTGCCGAAGGACCCGATGGACGACAAGAACGCGGTCCTGGAGATCCGGGCCGGTACCGGTGGCGAGGAAGCGGCGTTGTTCGCCGGCGATCTCCTGACCATGTACGCCAAACTCGCCGAGCGCCGGGGCTGGCAGACTGAGCTGGTAGACGCCACTGAGGGGGAAATGGGCGGCTACAAGGAAGCGGTCATGGAGATTAAGGGCCGCGGCGCCTATGGCGCGCTACGGCGCGAGAGTGGCGTGCATCGCGTTCAGCGGGTGCCGGTGACCGAGTCTCAGGGACGCATCCACACCTCGGCAGCCACGGTAGCGGTGCTGCCGGAGGTCGAGGAAGTGGACGTGGAGCTTGACCCGTCTGAACTCTCCTTCGAGAATTTCCGAGCGGGCGGGCCTGGCGGCCAGCACATGCAAAAGAACGAGACTGCAGTCCGCGTGACCCACAAGCCTACCGGCATCACCGTGGCGTGCTCGGACCAGCGCTCCCAGGGGCAGAACAAGGAGCGCGCGCTGAGACTATTGCGCTCGCGCATCTATGACCTGCATATCCAGGAGCAGGCCGCTGAGGTGGCCAAGAGCCGCAAGGAGCAGGTCAAGAGCGGCGACCGCAGCGAGAAAATCCGGACCTATAATTTCCCGCAGGACCGCCTGACCGACCACCGCATCAACCTGACGATGCACAACCTCCCGGTGATACTCGTAGGCGAGATAGACGAGTTGCTGGAAGCCCTCGCCGAGGATGAGCGGCAGCGCAAGCTGCAGGAGCTGTAAGAGAAGTGACGAGCCACACCATCGGCGCGCTCTACAAAGAGGGCGCCGCTCTGCTGTCTGCTGCCGGAGTTGAGGAACCCGAGTTCGATGCGCGGGCACTGCTCGCGCACGTACTGGACCTGGGGCCCAATGATATCCTGCTGCATCAGACGGAGATGGCCGAGGAAGACACGGAGCGGGTCTATTCACACCTCCTGCAGTTGCGTTCGTGCCGTCTGCCTCTGCAGTACATCACCCGCAGCACGTATTTCTGCGACCTGAAGCTTCGCACCGATGACCGGGCGCTGATCCCGCGGCCTGAGACGGAGCAACTGGTGGAGGCCGTGGTCGAGAGATTGCAGCCCCTGCAGCCGGGAGCTGTTGATGCGATCGTGGATCTCGGCTGTGGCAGTGGCGCAATCGGGCTGTGCCTTGCCACGCAGTTGCCCCTCGTGCATGTGATCATGACCGATGTATCCGCCGCGGCGCTTGAGCTAACCGCGGAGAATGTCGCCCACTATGGCTTTGACGAGCGGGTCACGCTGCTACAAGGGGCGTACCTCGATCCGATCCATGCGGCAGGCATGACCGAGCGGGTAGTCGCAGTAGTCTGCAACCCGCCGTACGTCCGGCCCGACGAGATGCCTGCGCTGGCCCCTGAGTTGCATGCTGAGCCGAGGTCGGCGCTCGAGTCACCGGCAGCGGATGGCCTGGAGGCTTACCGCGTCCTCGCGGCACAGGCTGCTGACCTGCCGAGGCTGCGCTTGTTGGCGTTTGAGGTGGGCTTTGAGCAGGCCGCGCAGGTCGGCGCGCTCATGGCGTCGCTTGGTGAGGTTGAGATACTGCCCGATCTCGCGGGGATTGACCGGATCGTGATTGTACACGTCCATTAGGTATGCCTACCATCATCGCAACCAATCCGCTCGATCCCGATCCCGGCGCTGTCGCCAGCGCGGTGTCTGCGCTGGCCTCGGGTGAGCTGGTCGTCATTCCGACCGACACCGTATACGGGGTAGCCTGCCGTGCGGATGACGAGCAGGCCGTGCGGGCGCTTTTCGCCGCAAAGAGGCGGCCCTTGAGCAAGCCCCTCCCCCTCCTGCTCGAGGACGCGGGGGCACTCGATAGTGTCAGCAGTGAATTGCCGGACGGGGTTCGCAAGCTTGCGAAGGCTTTCTGGCCCGGCCCGCTGACACTCGTGGTGCGGAAATCTGCGGTAGTCAGTGACCTGGTGACAGCGGGAGAGGCCACGGTCGGGGTACGGGTGCCGAACCTCCCGCTGGCGACCGCGGTTCTGACGGCGTGCGAGTTCCCTGTCGCCGTGACGAGTGCGAATATTTCCGACGAACAACCTGCCGTAGCCGTCGAGGAGCTTCCCGTCGAACTCCTTGAGGCCGTCGCCGTAGTCCTCGATGCGGGGCGCTGCCCCGGCGAGGTCCCGTCAACGGTCGTGGACGCGACCACTGACCCGCCGCGCATCCTGCGCCCGGGGCCTGTGACAGCCGCTGACATCGAACGCGCAATGCTGGAGTAATACGATATGAAGATCGGTCTCATCGGACTGCCATCCAGCGGCAAGAGCTCGTGCTTTTCGGCCCTCACCGGCCTGCCCCCGCAGGCTGCGGGCGCCGGCGAGCGTATTGGCACCGTGCAAGTCCCGGAGCCGCGCTTGCTGCGCCTGCAGGAGATACACAACGCGCGTCGGATTGTCTACCCCGACATGTTCATCGTAGACACTGCTGCTATCGAGAGCAACGCCAGCCCTGAGCAGATTGAGAAACATTTGGCGAACCTCTCGCGCGAGGCTGAGGCCTTCGTTATTGTGTTGCAGTGCTTCGGAGATCTGGACCGCACCGGGTCGCCGCTGGACCCGCGCGGGGACTTGGAGGAACTCCTGCTCGCACTTTCCCTGGCAGACCTGGCCATGGTGGAGCGGCGGCTGGAGCGCATGCAGACAGGCCGCCGGGACAGCAATCCGAACGAGGAGCAACTCCTGGTGCGCCTGCAGGAGCACCTTTCGCAGGGCGGGCTCGTAAATCAGATGGAAATCACCCCGGACCAGTGGAAGTTGCTGGCTGGCCAAGTGCTGATCACGGCGCTGCCGCTGATGGTGGTGTGCAACATCGGGGAAGATGACCTCGAGGGCAAGCGCGCGGCGGGGGCGGCAGAGTTGGCAGAGGAGCGAGGTCTTCCCCACCTCAACTTCTGCGCGGCACTGGAGATTGAGATCGCTCAGTTGCCTGAGGAAGAGCAGAAGGAGTTCCTGGCAGACTATGGCCTGGAGGCTTCCGCCAGGAGCCGCTTCATCCGTGCCGCCTACGAACTACTGGACCTTGTGACTTTTCTGACCGCAGGCGAGCAGGAGACGCGGGCGTGGCCGATTCGCAAGAACTCCACGGCTCCGCAGGCCGCGGGGAAGATCCACACCGACCTCGAGCACGGCTTCATCCGGGCCGAGACGGTGGCTTTCGCCGACATCGACAAGTATGGCAGCATGGCGGAGTGCAAGAAGCATGGACTGGTGCGGCTGGAGGGCAAGGATTACATCGTGAAGGATGGGGATGTGCTGGACATTCGCTTCAGCCGATAGTTGGGCCAGACACCGCTTGGACTATCTTCGGGCCCTGGAGAGCCCTCCCACGGCAGTTTGGGTACGTGACTAGAAGGGCCGCAGGCTATCTACCTGCGGCCCTTTTTCGTATCTTCGCTTCGTCTGCTCTTTCTCTACTTCGTCCACTCTTTCCACAGCAGCGAGTAGTACTTCAGGAAGCGTTCGGCCTCGCAGCTCTCCGGGAGCTCAATCAGGCAGAAGCCGTCGAAGTTGATGCCCTTGAGCAGGCGGATGAACTCGTGGTACGGGTAGTCCTCGTACAGGTCGTGGATGTGCGCGGACCAGATCCACGGCGCCAGCAGGTCGAAGTCGGTCTTGATCGAGCCGTTTACCACTTCGCCCATGTTGCAGTTCCACGTCACCCCGACCATGGGATGGTTGCACACGTCCATGATCGTGCGGATGTGGCAGGGGGCCTGCGTCCCGCGCCCGTGGACCTCAAGCGTGATCTTGACGCCCAGACCGGCGGCAAAGTCGCCGCACTCCCTCAGCGCCTCGCCGATCTGCCTCAGGGTGTACTCTTCCTCCACGCCCTCCACGAACGAATTCGGCCGCACCTTGACGCTTGCGGCGCCAACCTCGTCAGCCAGACGCAACCACTCCTTGGTTTCCTCGATGTTCTTGGCGACGATCTCAGGATTGTCGGAGTGATACTCACAGGTGCTGCCGAGACACCACAGGACAATGCCGCTGTCCTCGAAGCGCTTGCGGACGGCCGCGCGGTCCTGGTACGGCAGGTCCAGCTCGACACCGTGGGCGTGGGTAGTGCGCAGTTCCACGCCCTGAAAGCCCGTCTTTTGGCACATCTCGATCATCGTGCCGAGGTCCCAGTCCTTCGCCACCTGATAGGTGACCATGCCAAGTTTCATCACAACGTCCTCCCTGCCTGGTTGACTACGTGTTGCAGACGGCAGACAGCGGATTTCGGCTCGCCTGCCATGATATCCTCTTCTGTGAACCTCGCCAGCAGTATCTCTTTGGCCCCGTAGCGCTCACGGTCGTAGATGATCTGAATGGTGCCATCCGGGGCCTGGAAACCATCTGGGTATGAGACGCTGTCGCGCCCGTCCAGGAGCAGCTTCCAGGGCCAGGTTGCGCCGTCGTCGTCAGAGAGCAGCGCGGTCAGGTTGTTGCGACCGGTGTAGTCATGATGATTGACGAGCAACAGGCGTCCAGAGTGCAACCGGCAGATGAAGAACCTTGAGCAAGGACCGCCCAGCCCACTGTCCTGCCCCGCCGTCCACGTCTTTCCCCGGTCGAAGGAGTGGCTCTCCCCTATTCCGTGCAGCGTCCGCACGAGCATCCAGAGGCTGCCGTCGCGCCGCTCGACGATCATGTGCTCATCAAAGACCCGCTCTGGTACATCCGCCTGTCCCAGCAGCGCAAAAGACTCGCCAGAGTCGCGGCTTACGAGCACGTTTGAGAAGCGGTCGCCGTCAAGTTCGGGATGGGCGCCGAAGGCAGGGCTGTCCTCGGCGATCCAACTGGAAGGGCGCCAGAGGGCGGTTGGCAAGAGGCACTCGCCGGTGCTCAGGACCGTGGGCTTGTTGAGCATGATGCCATTGGCCAGCCGGCGGGGCTCCGACCATATGAGGCGCTCGGCCGCGGGATCGTCGCACCGCACCGTCCAGACGCCCACACGGCCGTCGAAAAGGGTGTGGCTTTGCGCCCAGAAGAACCACAGCCGCCCCCGTGGGTCGGTCCACAGGTTGGAGTCGAAGGCCCGCACCTCTCCCGGCGGGTCCACCACCAGAATCGGCTCGGTCCAGGTATCGCCGCCATCGTCGCTGCGGACGATCAGGGCGTAATTGTCGGGGTCTTCGGTCTTCCCGCCGCTGTACCAGGTGGCATACAGGCGCCCGTCGCTGGCACGCTCAACACTGGGAATGCCCTGCCAGAGACGCATGGAGGTATGATATTCGGGGCCGGGGTCGGTGTTGACCGGAGGCGGGGACAGCGCGAGGTCGGGATCGATCATTGGTTGCCACTCCTTGAGGGTTTGCGCCGGGACGGCGGGGGAGCCGGTAGCTTCTTCGCCAGATCGTCCGGCATGGCGGCATAGATACGTCGGCAGTACAGGTCGGGATCGTGATGTCCCGGGAGGCCCGTCATCTTGCGCTCGGCGCTACTGAGGCGTGCTGCCCAACTACTACCTATCGGCACAATGTTGTTCACCTGCCCCAGGTGGCGGTAGCCGAGCAGTGGGCTGGGAAGCAGCGCGATCATGTCGTGATCGTTCACCCAGCGCTGCACCGGACGGTCGGCAAACGCGGCGTTGACCGCGCGCGCATACCGGGCGTCGCCGACTCGTGGACAGCCGTAGGTATACACGCCTTGAACCGGCACGCCTTCTCTTTGCAGGCGATACGCGCAGAGGATGGCAATTGCCGCACCGAGGCTGTGTCCGGTGAGCCAGACAGGGCGGGGCTTGCGCCCCCGCTCCCGTACGACCGCGTCTTTGAGGCCCGGATATAGCCGATTGGCAGCGGCACGGAAACCGCTGTGGACCGAGGCTCCGCCGATGTCATGCAGCAGGAGCCGCACATTGGTCAGGAAATCACGCGGATCGCTGTCACTGCCACGGAAGGTGACAATGATCACAGCGTGATTCGCCATTACCACGGCCTGGCTGTCCAGCACGGTTGATTGCGCCCGCAGGAAGGTGAAGCTGCGCGGGGCCATTCCCCAGCCCGCCAAGCGGTCGCGGAACCGGGGCTTGAACTCATCCCAGTTACGCGCGCCCACCGCGTCGTCGTAGACGTAGTAACTGGCCAGCCCGAGTAGGTACGCGTTCGTCCAGCTATGCCCGCGGGCGGTCGCGCAAAAGTGCTCAAAGCCGGCAGCCTGAGCAGCGGAGGCAAGCACTACGAGAAGCAGTATGCCAAACAGGCCGCGGTGGGCCATGCTCTGCTACTTTCGCACCTTGATGCCAGCCGCACTCACGGCGCCCTGCCCGCGCACAAACATCGCCGTGGACTGGCCCTTGGCACCGCCGACCAGCGCCGTCACATCGGCCGCTGAGGAGAAGCTACCGGCGCTGACCTTTGGCGCTCCGGCATCCTTCCAGGCGATCAGGTCGTTGCCTACCTGCAGCGCCACACCATTCTCGTTCGTAAGCAGCTTGCACTGCGGCAGCTTGCTCTCTTCGCCTGTCCGGTAGGGGATGAGCACCGTCACAAAGCGCATCGTCTGCGCCGGGGCGGTGGTGGAGGCCTGGAAGTGCCACTGATTGGGCACTTCCTTCTCCGGTTGCACCGGGAACTGGTCGGTCTGCGTGAATTCGAGTTTGTCAGGCGTCAGGAACTGCACACGCAGCCTGGACCCGCCCTGTTCGGACGTCAGGGCGAGGTTCGCGGGGTCGAGCTTCATCTCGCTGCGCGCGTGGAGTAGCCACTGGTACGTTGAAGGCTGCGAGCCTTCGAGTTCGTCGTAGATGACGAAGTAGCCGGATGCGGGCGAGACGCCCGCACTACGCGTTGAGGAGATGGCGTCCGCGACGCGGGAAGCTGATGGGCGGACGAAGAGCACGTGGCGAAGGAACTTCCTTAGTCTGCCTCCATAGGCGCGGGTCGCGTCTCCGGTCGTGTAGCAGAAGTCGTCGGTGTTCTCAAACTCAGTGATGAAGCCCTTGGAGGCGAAGCTGCGCGTCACCTGGCCCTTGTTGTCCACCAGGATCGAGTTGTGGGCCTTGGTTTCCCAGACCCACTGCGCATGGTGGGGGTTGCCATAGCGATGGTAGTAGCCGCTGCTGATGGCGAGGGGCTCAGTGTAGGCCTCCAGCACGAAGGCATTCTGGTTGGCGTGGTTGTGGCTCGTGGCCCCGTAGGGGCTGCTGTGGAGCAGGAACAGGAGGTTGTCCTCCGGCTTGGCCATGTTGCTGTGCATGGCCACCCAGCCCACGTGCGGGAAGTTGCGCGCCTGGGGCAGGTCGGTGGGGGGCTTGGCCTTGAGCTCGGGCTTTGCGATGTTGAACGCCATCGCCCCGCCACCGGGGCCACCGCCGGTCTGCTCGGCATACCAGCGGAAATACGGGTTGTCGTAGATGCTCGAAAGGGCGTAAAGCAACTGGCCCTGCCCTGCCCCAACACCGTTCTCGTGGCCATCGCCGAAGGCTGAAGCCTTACGCTTGGGATAGGCGCAGTATAGGCCGAAGTACCCGGTGTTCTGCAGGTAGGGCTTGTTCTTCCACGGTATGCCGAGGCGGTCGAGTTCCTCGACGACCATCGTCATCATGCTCATGTAGGCCGACCAGTAGCCGATGCCCTCATGCCAGCCGCCATCGTCGCTGCCCCAAACCGGGTAGACCGACCAGAGCAGGCGGCTGTAATAGTCCAGCCACTCCTTCGCCTCGGGCAGTTCATGGCCGAAGACGATCATGCCCTCAACCATGAAGCCGATCATGCGGCCCTGGTGGCTGCCGTAGGGCTTGCTTTCGAAGGGCATCTTGCGATGCATCTCGTTGGTCTGTACGAGGCGGGCGCGGAGGAAGGCCTCGATGGTCTGGCGTTCGTCGGGGCTCAGGGCGTCGTAGATCCAGTCATAGGTCCGCGGGCCGTGCATGATGATATCCATGTGGGCCTCGTCGTTGTGGTAGACGTTCGTGGGCCCGTCTATCTTCCAGGTCGCAAAGTGCAGGAGCCGCCGCTTGGCCTCATCGGCGTACTTGCGGTCACCGGTGCAGACATAGGCGAGGGCACAGGCCTCCATGCCGGCGGTCCAGGGGCGCATGGTCTGGAAGCTCAGGAGATAGGCTTTCCCGTGCTCCTGTGGGTCCTTCGGCAGCCAGTCGGGCTCGGGATAGAGAGGTTGGCCGAGGTGCCGGTCAGCGTTGCTGACAATGCCCCTCACCATGCTCTTATACTTTCCGTCGGCGTCCGCGCGGATCTCAGCCACCTTCTCCGGGGTAAAGTAGATGCGCGGGCGCACCTGCGGGATCTTCTGCAGCCACGTCTCCACGGGCGGGCGCGGGTAAGCAATCGCGTCGGCAGGGATGGTGAAAGAGCGGGCCTTGCTGAAGACCGGCTTTGCATTCGCACCCTCGAACCCGTACCGCCAGTACCACTTGCCGGGCTTGATCGTCTCGGTGGGGGTATAAACGCTCAAGTCAATGTCACGCACGGTGACGGCATTCTGCTTGAAGCTGGCGTCCTGACTGTACTGGACGAGGTACTTCTTCACTCCGGTGGCGGGGACCCAGATGAAGGCAGGCGGGTCTACCGATACGGTGGTGCCATCCTCCGGAGCATAGCTGATCTGGTCCTCTGCGGCAGGCTGGTCAAGCATCTGGGCCATCATCCGGTTGATCTCCTCGTCGGTCGGCACTTGGGCCACCACGTCATCCCAGAGCACGGTACCGGGGGTGAAGAAGTTGAATAGTTCGACCGCGACGTGCCCCGTCTGGGCAGGAACGACGAAAACGCGTTCGAAGGCGGTCCACTGCTGCGCCGGGGGAAGACGGTAGTTGAAGTCTGAGAGGTAGTCCCAGCCCTTCTCACCCTTCAGGTACGTAAGGCGCACCACTGCGCCTTGAGCCCCCGCGGCGAAGCCTTCAGTCCGGTACCAGCCGGAGACGTGCAGGTAGCCGGGACCCACAGGCAACGACTGCTGCCACGCTCCACGCTGTTCGGTGGTCGCACAGCGCGTCCCCAGAGCGCCGGAACCATTGCGCCCCACGGTGCGCTCACTCAGCGGCGTGCCGCCCGTCTTGTAGTCTCCAAAAGACCAACCGACAGGCTGGCCCTTGTCATCAACCTGGTCAAAGCCGGGATTCTTCAGGAGATTGGCTGGCTGCGACTGTGGGAACACGAGGGAACCGAGGGCGCATGAGATGAGGAAGATAATCGGCCGTGTCATGGCGGCATCATACTCGGCCCCAAAGGCGTTCGTCAAATCGCATCTGGTTCGGAACCGAGAGACCGCAACTGACCTGATGCTGGGCTGTCTGAGTATGGACAGAAGGCTATTGGAGAGGGCTCTGGACCATCTTCGCCGTACGGATGTGCTGACTTGCGGAAGTTATTGTTCACGACACTGATTGCTGCCCTACTCGCCAGTGTGGCAGTGGCTATGCCTGACCCGCCCGGACCCGCTACGGTCCACGTAGTGCGGGCTCCGGTGATTCTGACCGACCAGAAGATCTCCGCGCCTAAGGTGCTCTACCCCGAAGGCCGTGTGGATTTTGACGTTGTCGAGGCGATGGTTGACCGGATGATCACTGCCGTAACCGGCAAAGAGGGCTGGATGGCCTGGCAGTCCATCTTCGCGGCCAACGACCGGGTTGGGATTATGGTGGATGCCGGGGCGTACCCGGCGCAGATGGCCACTGTCGAAACTCTGATCAACCGGCTTGTTGGGGCGGGCCTTACCCCCTCGAATATCCTGGTCTTCTCCGGCAGCGAGAACGATCTTTTCGCGGTGGGCTATCGCGTGCGACACGAGGGGCAGGGAGTGCGCGTATACGGGGCTGATTCTGAAGGGTACCGCGGCGGGGTCAGCCGCATCCCCAGCGATTACTGTGACGCCATCATCAATCTTGCCGCCCTGCAGGTCGATCCTGACGCCGGCTTCGCAGGCTGCGTGGCCAACGCCCTGAATTGCGTGCCATTCGCCCAGCGTGTGGCAGCGCGGCGCGACCTGGCAGTGCTGCCCAAGGCCGCGGCGCACCCTGTTGTGCGCCAGAAGACGCGGCTCTATCTGCTCGAGGCTTATGTTCCCCTCCTGGATGTCCAAGGCGCAAACAAGGTGACTTACCAATACAAGGGCCTGATTGCCGGGACGGACCCCGTGGCTGTAGACCTCATCGGCCGGAAGGTGCTGCAGGAGTGCCGGACGGAGCAGAAGGGCAGCGAGTGGCCGCTGCCGCCGACGGCTGACTATCTGCAGATAGCGCAACAGAAGTACCGGCTGGGGCAGGCGGAGGCGGACAAGGTTATGGTCACCGAATCAGACATCAGCCGCTGATTGTCGCACCAAGCGTGGGAGAGGCGAAACGCCCCGGCCTGTTACAGGTCGGGGCGTTATTGCTACTCGCGGCCAGCTATTGGCTCGGCGATCTTAGAACTTGGTGTCATAGCCGAAGCTGTAGAACGGGGAGCCGGACTTCCAGCCGGTGCGGAGCTCGAGGTCACGGCCTGCGCGATAGACGCCCACGTATGACGGGTCGTGGTTGTAGCTGAAGGCGGCAGCGCCGATCCGGGGGGTGAACAGGAACTGGAAGCCGCCGAAGAAGGCATCGCCGTGGTAGTTGTCACCCCAGGCCACGTGGATGCGCACCAACGGATCGTTGAAGGTGGGCTTGCCCTGCGGGACGTGGATGTTGTAGGCGCTGAGATAGAACGGGGAGATGCGGTCGTCGCCCAGCCACTTGGAGCCGGTGATGTTGGTGGCGCCCACTATCAGGCTCGGCTTGCCGGGCTTTTCCTTGACCAGCGCATAGTAGATGTTGCCTTCGGTATACTGGTGATCATTCTCCACGTCCACGGTCAGCAGATCGACTTCGAGGCGATCGGTGACCCCATAGAAGAACTCGCCGATCTGGGCGTTGTCGGGCGCGGGCCCGGGCGGCGTGTCGAGGTCCCAGAAGATATAGTTGAACTCGAACGCATCCTTCGCCATCATGTTGCCCGTAGGCATTGCGACAATGTCCCCGGCGAACGCGGGAACAGCCAACCCCACCGCCATGGTGAGCGCGACCAAACACAGCAGCTTAGACATAGTACATCCTCCCGAATGTGTAACCCGCACAAGCGAGCGTTGGGCATGGGTTCCGCGCGATCCAGCTCAGTACCTCTTCAAGAAGCGATGACAGTGGCGCCGGAGACGATGAGATGACTAAGCGGGAAGGGACGAGAGGGAGCGGAGGCGAAACTGCCCGACGACTATGGACACACAGGAGCATTGACATGGCTATCAAGACGGCATCGCAGGCGATTGTGGAGGCTTTGCAGGCAGAGGGTGTTAAGTACGTTTTCGGGCTGCCGGGCGGCCACAGTGTTGCGATTTTCTACGATGAACTGAGTAAGCAGGATCAAGTGCAAGCGATCCTCGCCCGCCACGAGACCGCCGGGGCGTTTGCGGCCCTCGGCTATGCCCAGATGACCGGCGAAGTGGGCGTGTGTCAGGGGACGGCAGGGCCGGGCTTTTCCCATATGCTTGTCGGGCTGCACGAGGCGTTCTACTCAAA
>JBDKRC010000030.1:0-2145 GCA_039683575.1 Armatimonadia bacterium
CTCGGTGATCCCAACCACCAACGTCAATACTCTCGGCTTGACCGAAGCGCCACGTGGCGCTTTGGGCCACTGGCTCCAGCTTTCCGGCGGGAAGATCTCCAGGTACCAGATCGTGACCCCGACCTGCTGGAACGCCTCCCCGAAGGATGCCTACAACCAGGCCGGCCCGATCGAGCGGGCTCTGGTCGGCACTCCGGTCCAAAATGTCGCCCAACCCATCGAGGTCCTGCGGGTCATCCACTCCTTCGACCCCTGCCTCTCGTGCGCGGTGCACGTAGCGAGGCCCAACGAGGGTGCGAAGGTCTTCAGCGTACCGCACTTCCATGGCGGCGATGAGATAACTACCCATGACCACGACCATGACCATGGGCACACCCACTCGCACAGCCATGACGACGGACACCATCATGACCACACGCACTAACGAACAGGACGTGAAGTCCGGGCCGGCGATACTCGTCGCCGGCCTGGGCAACTCGCTCCTGCAGGACGACGGCATCGGCGTCCACGCCGCCCTGGCTATGCAGGAGTGTAACGGCCCCAATCTCTGCTGCTGCGAGGTCGGTACGGCGGTACTCGATGCGCTGCATCTGCTGGAGTGGGCGGATAGGGTGTTGGCGATTGACGCCATGGAGGCTGGTGGCGAGCCGGGGAGCATCCACCTGATAGGCGATGAGGGAGTGGCAGGCGGGCCGATACAGGCCTCGCTGCACGAACTGAGCCTGAAGACCGCGCTGGGCTTCTTTGCGCCCGAGGCCAAGCCGGAGATTGTGGTGCTGGGGGTGGAGCCGGCGCGGATTGACTACAGCCTCGAACTATCGCCGGAGTTACAGAGAGCCCTGCCGCGAGTTGTCGCAGTAGCGCGAAGTATCATCGCCTACTGGCAGGACCCGATGAAATGCCGGGAGCAGTCGATTGAGAAGCTATTCGAAGCAGTTTTGGGTGCCGGTGCTGACACTGCGGCGCCCACGACGAGAAAGGACATCACGCAATGTTTGGCCTAGGTATGCCTGAGATCATCATGGTTCTGCTGGTGGTCGCGCTGCTGTTTGGCGCGAAGAAACTCCCCGAGACGCTTCGTGGCCTGGGCGAGGGCCTCCGCGAGTTCAAGAAGGCGGCCTCTACCGACCCTGACGATCATAAGGTCTGAGCGCGATCTCGGTTAACGGATACGGCCTGAGGAAGATGATTCCTCAGGCCGTATTGTTGCTACGGGCAAGCCTTGCGGACGCGTTAGCTCTTCTTCAGCCTGGACGCGTTGACATCCCAGGCCTTGGCGGCTACCTGCGCCTGGGGCGGAATCGGGGCCTCCGTGGGCGTCAACTGGTTCGCCAGTTCCACGCCGGCATCTTCCATCATCTTGCCGCCTTCCGGAACCAGGCGGCTGCTCATGCACAGCCTCGGCTCATAGCCGCCACCGTTGGGGCCCAGCGCCTCTGGGGTGGGCACATAGCCCACGCAGCCATTGGCCAACTCGACCACGTAGGTATACGGGAATTTCGACCGCTCTTTGATGTTGAGGCCGAACTGGCAGAAGTACTCGGCGGGGTTGGAGACGAAGACGACCGGCCCGACCTGGATCGCCTGGACCTCGGCGGCGACCTCCGGCTCGACTTTCAGGGTCTCGTGCAGCAGGATGAGGTCGCGGGCGAACCAGCGGTCCCAGGCCTGGGGCGGGTCGGACTCGATATACTCCACCGCTTCCTCGAAGACTTCCTCGCTCACGGTGCGGCTGGGGATGCTCAGCCAGGTCTGCCGCGCGTCAACCGGGCCAAGATCGGACGGCTCGGCCATGGTGAGCACTTTCAGCGCCTCTGCCCCGACCTTGCGGCCGACCCGACGGCCAAACTTCACGCCGTGCTCCGCCTCCTGCATCGACAAGTTGTCAACCTGCGTTACATCGCCACAGGCGCCGTTGAGGAAGACGACCTCACCGCCGCCCATGCCGCCGGTTACACACTCGCGCATCCAGTAGATCCAGTCGGCCGAGACGCCGGGGTTGCCGGTGGTGCCGTGGCAGGTGAAGTTGACCACGCACCCAAGGAAGTCGCCATTGGGCCGCCAGGCGCCGAGCACGCCCACCTCGGGGTCGACCGGACCAGCGGGCTTGACGATGTCGGGGTTGCCCTTGCCGGGATGCGTCAT
>JBDKRC010000031.1:0-7385 GCA_039683575.1 Armatimonadia bacterium
GCACCCGCATCAATCTTGACCTCGCGCACGGCTCGCTCCAGCACCTTGATCACGAGGTTGGTGTGGGTCTCAACCATATCCTCGATCAAGTCCGGCTGGTCGAGGCACATGATGGCGATATTCTCAAAGCCCACCCAGTTGCGGAAGGTCCCAAACAAGCTCCCTAGCGTCACCACGACCGGGCAGTCAGCCGCATTGAGCTGCGGCACGATCTCATCCCAGTTGTCGGGGTAACGTCCGGGCGTGTCGGGGTCCATGCGGTCCTTGAACCGCTTCCAGCTATCCCAGTCCTTGATGGGGAACTCGAGGTAACGGGGAATGGACGAGTGCCCGTCCTTGAAGCTGATCTTCTTAACCCCGTCGCCATCCTCGCTGATGATATGCTCATCAGTCTCCTCAATGATCCTACCGCCCTGAAAGCCCGGCAGGAGCCCCACATTGACTGGCACAAACCGCCGCGGCGCAAACCCGAAGAAGCGGTCAGCGATGGCGTTGTTGTTGATCTCCAGCGGCAGCCCCTGCTCATGCCAGACAGGGAAGGTCTCATCCCAGTACCCAAACTCCTCATCCGGCACATGATCCACAGCCTCAAAATGCAGCGCCCGAATCCACCGTTCACGATGAGTCATGTTAACTCTCCCTGTCCTTGTCTTCTGCCGTTGCCGTATGGAGGGGCCGAGCTTCAGCCGGCCCGCCGTTATCCCCGACTAACCCTCGCCCCTGCCACCCCTTGGGCCGGCTAAAGCTCGGCCCCTCCGCTTCTTGCCCACGGAAGCCCGTAGTATCCGGCGTGCGGCCATTCCTCCGTCTTCTCAACCAACCCCCATCGGACGGGATTGTCCAGCACGTACTCAACCATCTCCCACACATTATCCTCCTCGCGCGCGTGGCGATCCCAGCAACTGCGCTCCCATATCTCGCCTTCTACTCCGAGCGCATGAAGGTCATGTGTTGCCCGTCCCTTCAGCCGCGTCACCTGTGTCATGACATCAATCTCAGGGTTCGTGGCCAAGACCACATGAACGTGATTTGGCATGACACAAAAGGCAATCAAGTACTCCCCAAATTGCAGTCGTATCAATTCGCTGAGGCATTCGGCCACTTCATAATCTGCGAAGGTCTTGGCTCTTCCCTTGGTACAGATCGTCACAAAGACAATCTGATCCGCTTGGGCATACACCTCCGGTGCAAGCCGTCGCGGATGCCGACGGTTCATTTGCATTCCTATGCCCCCGTATCCTTGCCGTTGCCGTAAGGAGGGGCCGAGCTTCAGCCGGCCCGCCGTTATCTACGACACGTCTTGCCAGGGCCCCCCCTTGGGCCGGCTAAAGCTCGGCCCCTCCCAAGACGGCCGTCCCCACAATACACTCAAATCACGGCGCAGCGAACAGGTACATGGCCCAGCCCACGCAGTCACGTCCCCACCGCAGGTAGGCGTCTCGGTTCTTGCGCATGGTACTGAGGAGCTCCTCCGCGTCCGGATCATCGGGATGGGCTGCCACGTATCTCTCGGCAGCCTGCCACTGGAGTCCCTCGTACCTGTCCCAATCGTCCTCACAGGAGACGATGGAGTACAAGAACGTGAGGCCCAGGTCCACACCGTCCTGAACGTTGCTCGAGTGAGAGCCGAATGACTCGGCCTCCAGTCCGGTCAATTGCAGGTATTCCGGCTCTGGGGGGATCCTCCAGAATGGCTCGCCTGCGAGCACGAGACCGCCTGGCCTCACCATTTCCCTCAGGGCCTCGAGCGTTCTCTTGTGCCCCTCATAGACCCAGGAGGCGCCGATGCATGAGGCCATGTCCAGGCTCTTTGGTCGGTCCAGCTCATACTCGCCACCGTCCATGTTCAGCAGCTCGATGCGGTCTGTGAGTTGCCGGGCGGCGACGTTCCTTCGCGCTTCCTCAAAGGTGACGGGAGATAGGTCGATCCCTGTGCCTGTCACCTCGTACCGTTCCGCTACGAGGCACAGAAACTCGGCCTTGCCGCATGCCACGTCCAGTACCCGCCCACCCTCAGGCAGGCGCAGGACGTCGATGAGTTCCTTGAGTTTGCACAGGCTAATAGGGTTCATGACCCTATGGTCCGTGAGGGCGATGCCGAAGTACTTCCACATACTCATGTCCATGGGTGAGCCCTTTCACCGCTGTCCGGCACTCGTCGCTGCCGTCGCCCCCCCCGCCGTCCCCCCCGATTCCCGATTCCCAATTCCCGATTCCCTTCCCCCTAAAACCATATGATCGGCAAATTCTCAAACACCGACAGCCCCGTCATTTTCGCCAGCCCCATCACGATACCTGTGAAGAAGAAGTGCCCTATTACCAGCCCCAGGAACCCCGGCATGAGCCTCCGGTAGGCACTCACGCCGCCGAATCGCAAGAGCGAGCTCTTGATGATCCACACGAACAGAAATGGCGCCCAGAACCTGTCGCCGTGGTTCATCCCGATGACAAACCCCGCCGGGTGGAAGGGGAAGCGCAGGAACATGCTGCGCATGATGACTGACCCGATGGTGATCGCCAGCCCCGACAGGCCGCCGACCCAGGAAGCGGGATCGGGCCGCGTCGGCAACGTCACCAGCCCCACCGACCATTTCGCGTCCTGAAGCGCGTAGAGCGTCCTGACGCCCCCTGTGGCCGTTCCGCCCTCCAACACATTCGCCCCGGAATCATAGAACGCCGTCAGGTGCATCCACCATCCGAGCACCAGCGCCACGGGGATCGCCAGTGCCATCAGCCAGCTCAGATGGTTCTTCTGCAGGCCACCACGCCGCGCCATGTTGTAGCTCTCAGCGTGCGCTGCGAGCGCCGACTCCGTATACCCGCGGTCCATCCACTTGAGGTGGAACATCGCGCCGAAGGGTTTGAAGTCGCCCCGCGAACCCACTGCGGCCGCGCCGAACAGCCTCACGAACCCATCGGTCATCGTCAGGTACGGGAACAGCCACGGCGTGGCCGCCCCGGCCATGGCTCGCACCCTGGCATGACCTATCGCCGAGATCATGAACACGCCCACGAAAAACAGCGTGTAGTGCAGCGGCAGGCCGATCCAGAGCATGAAGGCGATAATGACCGCTATGCCCACTGTAAGCCCTCTGGCGAGCCATAGCTGGTGATCGGAGATGTCCTCAAGCTCGGGCTTGCGCCCACCGAAGGCCGCGCGGAAGGTCTGGCCCAACGGCTTGCGGGCGATCCAGATGGCCGCGCCGACGAACCCGATGAAGGCCCCCAAGGACACGTCACGGGCCACAGGACCGCGCAGAGGGCGCCCCAGAGCCGTTGTGAGCACCGTGAAGCCCATGTAGCCCAGCCACGTGACGGCTGTTGAGAGCAGCACTTCCTGCGAGGCGAAGTACGCCAGACCATAGGCCTCGGGCATCAGGAATATGTTCACGCCGCCGGACGCGGCGCTCCACGGTCGCTCGGTCAAAAGCTTGCCCAGCGGGTAATTACGGCCCCATAGCGGGAAAGCGAGGGTGGTTGAGGCAATCATCTCGTGCAGCCCGTAGCCACACCCGATGATGAACCCAATCCACATGACATAGTCTTTGAGGAACCGCTCGCCCTTGACGAAGCTGTGGGACTCGGTGATACCCAGCGGAATCTCGACCAGGGGATAGGGCAGACGCTCGGCCAGAGTCCACTCGCGCTCCATGAGTCCGGCCATGCACTGCATGGTCAGAAAGACCACCAGAATGAGCGCGGACCAGACCGTGAGCGGAGTAATCCAATACTTCCATGGAATCGCTGCAGTGATGCCTATGGGCCGCAGGAGGGCGCTGAGGGCCTTACTGACCACCGGGATGTTGCCGACCTGCGGGTCCGGGGGAGGGTTGTCGAAGCCTTCGTAGTACTGCCGCACGGCGGCCTCGTCGGTTACGTGCAGCCAGGGATGGACCTCGAGATTCGCTGCCGCAAAGTCATTGGTCGGGTCGGCGAAGTAGGTCATCGTGGTCAGCTCGGGCAGGATCGTGCGGATGCCGCCGACCGAGAAGACGATGGTGCCGACCATGATGAAGGCATAGGCATACATCATCTGCGGGCCACTGAGGCCGAGCCGTGAGAGCCTGTGCGCCAGGGCCTCAGAGCGCATCCGGTGGGAGACCTCGCGGACCACGAGGGAGATCACCACCAGCAGAATCAGGAAGCCGAGAGCGGTCATGGGGGGGACTGCTTCGGTGATCTGGCAGGCGAAGGCGATAAGCTCCGCCTCGCGCGCCCAGAGCACCGCGACCACCGCCAGAATGAGGCACAAAACTACCGTAGCGAAGCGGACTCGCTCGACGCGAATCGGCTGTTCGCCCGACCCCGGGACTACGACTCGATCTTCACTGACAGCCATGTTTTGAACCCTTTTCTACATCCAGAGCGATACCAGATGGTTTGGTGATCAGTTTCATTGTACGGTTCGTCAAGGTGCGATTCTGGCCCTTCAGGGGCACTCCGCTGGTTTTCGGGGAATCGTCTCAGCACCGCTGGGTGGGCCGTAGAGAGCATTCTGCGCCATTTAAGGAAAGCTGCAAGTGCCCCTGCGGGCAGTTGGAACACCTGAAATCGGCTCCAGAGCCCCGTAGAGACCATTTTCGGGGGTCTGGGGTTGGCTACCGAACCAAACCGCAGAATCCGGGCTTCCGAAATGAAGCAACCAGAAGGCGGGCCGGACTGAGTTCCAGATGCCGCGGAATCTGCGTCAGCGCCCCTGCAAGGGCCGCAGAGGGCCTTCTCCGCTATTCAATGCAAACGTTGAATAGTGCCCCAGAAGGGGGTGCCAGCGGGCGACTCAACATGTGCACATGGCGAAACGGGCCTGAGAGCCACGGAGAGGGGCCTATAAGGCATTTGTCGGTTTTGTGTGTGACAGGAAAACGGGCCGCAAGGCGGGCTGATTCTGGCCCGGAACTGGCGGTCGAAGACAGTATTTACGGTTTGCGTTGAATAGTTACGTGGTTATCAATCGGTCGCGATCAGTGATCGCTCGTACAGATGATTTTCAAGGAAAGTGGCGGTGCGATTGTTGGTCGGTGATGGGTCGCGCTCGGGGGAGCGCTCCTACCGTCAGTGGTAGGTTTATGTTTGGGTGCGGATGGTGGTCGGTGATAGCGGCATGGGCCGACTGTTAGTCCGCAGACGGTCTCGGCGCGGCCCCTCCAACGACACAGAACCTCAATATGCGCCCTTGCCGGTTACCACTATGGGAAGAGTTCGCAGGAAGATCGCGAGGTCTATCCGGAGGGACTGGTTGAGGATGTAGATGAAATCATATTCGACATTATCGCGCAAGGGAAGGTCCTTGCGACCGAGGATTTGCCACAGGCCGGTCATGCCCGGGACGGCGAGGAGGCGGCGGCGTTGCCAGGGCTGGTATTGGTCAACCAGAAAGGGCATTTCCGGGCGGGGGCCGACCACGCTCATCTGCCCCGCGAGCACGTTGAGAAGCTGCGGCAATTCATCAATGCTGTACTTGCGCAGCCAGCGGCCGATGGCGGTGACGCGCTGGTCATGCGGGTGCTCCGGGGAGGGGGCATAGGCCGCGGCCTCGGCGTACATGGTGCGGAACTTGAGCATGGTGAACGGGCGGCCATTGAGGCCGATGCGGCGTTGCAGGAACAGTGGGGACTCCCGGGTCTGAAACGGGATCAGAACGGCGATCACTATCATCAGGGGGAGAGTGAGGACGGTCAGAAACAAGGCGAGCAGGAAGTCCGCGAGGCGCTTTACCAGACGGTAGAGCGATCGCGGTGGGGCCTGCGCAACCTGTTCGGACAAGGCCTGGGCGTCATCCGGGATTTGCAGTGTAACGCCGAGGGGGAGCCGGTGTACTACCATTGTTCCTTCGTGGCGCGGTTCAACTCGTTGCCGAGGTTGTTGAACATCAGGTCAATGGCAGTATTCGACAAGCGGTCACCGATTACTTGCTTTATGGCCTGGGCAAAATCGCGGGGGTGTTCGGCGGCCTGTTTCTCATCGAGGACGACGGGGCGGAGTTCGGCCCAGAGGCGGTGGAACTGCAGGACGCCCTCGGGGGCCTGTAGGTTGAGGTCGGCGAGCTCAGCGTGCATGTCCTGCTCGGACTTGACGCTCGCGACGCTCTCACGCATGCGCGTCAGGCCCTCGCAGAGGCCCTTGAGGATGCCCATGAGCTCGGAGACCTGGGCGATGCCGCCCTCGTAGTCGCGGGTCTCGTCGTGGAGGGCAATGAGCCGGGTGAGGAGGGTATCGAAGGCGGGGTCGTCGTCCTGACGCGGGCTAGCCTCCCGCGCTACTGGAGGGGCGGCGAGGGAGTTCAGAATCTCGTCCAGCGCGGCCTCGCGGCAGACGGTTTCGAGGTCGCCCTCAAGCTGGGCAAGCTCACGCTTGAGGCGGGCGATCTCTGCAGTGCGCAGGCGCCACGCTTCCTGCAACTGCTGGTCAGACTCGTCGGTCTTCTTCTCGAGAGCAACCCAGGAGTTGCGGACCTCGGTCAGGCGGCCGCTGACACTGCTCAACTCGGCGGACAGCTTCTCGATCTCGCCCCGAAGCTGGCGGACCTTGCCGGCGCGAGTGAGCCAGCCGAGGCCGGAGCCGGCCTGCTTCCACTCTTTCATCTTCTCCCCGAGCGCGGCGCGGGTCTTCTCGACGACGACCTTCAGTTCTTCCTCGCGGGCGTTGAGGCGGGGGTTGCTCTCCTTGAGGGCAGCCACGCCGGCTTCATCCTGCGACTCGATGGCCTGACGCTGGTTCCCCAGGCCCGTGAGTTCTTCGCGGACCTCGGCGAGACGTTTGGTCTTGGCCTCGCGCAGGGCGGGGAGGCGTTCGTTGATCTCGTCAATGAGCCACGAGGGTTGCTGCCATTTGTGGTCTGAGACCCACGCGACGGCGGCGGCCCTGGCGTTCTCGAATTTCTGCTGGGTGCCCACGAAGCGGGTTTCGAATTCGCGCTGGACCTCCTCGATCTCGCGCACGAGGTCGGTGAGGGTAGCGCATTGGGTATCGAGGTATTGGATCATGGTGCCGAGGTCGTGAAAGGTGTCGGTGGGCATGGCGGACGGCCTCCTGGGAGAGAGGAACGGCGAAAACGGAAGACAGAAAACGGAAAACAGTTCGGAGGGGCTGTCGCCCCTTCGGGGCTCAATGTGATATGGGCTGGGAACCAGGGCCTTGCGGCCCTGGCTAGAGGCCGGACGGCCCTTCGGGCCTGACGGCAACGGCAACGGCATGCGGGCAGGGATGCCCTGCGAAGAGGACTTCGCTGCGCGCACCTACGGCAACGGCATGCGGGCAGGGATGCCCGCGCTCCACACGGCGAACGGCGAACGGCGAACGGCGAACGGCGAACGGCGAACGGCGAACGGCGAACGGCGAACGGCGAACGGCGAACGGCGAACGGCGAACGGCGAACGGCGAACGGC
>JBDKRC010000032.1:0-4076 GCA_039683575.1 Armatimonadia bacterium
GACCGAAGGTTGCCAGCGATCGCCGATAGCGGAGTGCAGCACCAACGGCCCAACGACGCCTGAACTTGCGCCTTGACGTTCCGTTCTATAGCGGAGCGCTCCCCTGAGCGCGATTTCTGCGAAAGAACCCAGCTTACTCCCCCAAAGCCGCCCAGGCCTTCAGCGTTGCCTTCCCATACCCCTTCAAGCTCCCCACATCCCACCGCTCCTCATCCTCCGCCAGCGGCACCGCATAGGCCTTGTCATCTCGAATCAGGACCTGCAGGGCATCGGTCAACTGCACTTCCCCGCCATGTCCCGGCTCTATCGTCCGCAGTATCTCAAAGACCCGCGGCGACAGCACATACCGCGCGCAGATAGCCAGCGTGCTGGGAGCCTTCTCCGGCCCCGGCTTCTCAACCAGGTCCAGGATCCGTATGCTGCCCTCTGGCCCGGCCTCTCCCGGAGCGATGATCCCGTACCGGGACGTATCTTCCAGGGGCACCTGCTGCGCTGCGATCGTGGCCACTGCCTGCGTCTCCGCATGCACCGCCAGCATCCGCCGCATCAGGTCCCCGAACTTCTTGCCATAGATCACTGCATCGCCCAGCGCCACCACAAATGGCCCCTGCACTGCGCACTCAGCGCAAAGCACCGCGTCCCCAAGGCCCTTCGGGTGCGGCTGGGACGCGAACTGGATCCTGACGTCCTTCTCACCAAACATCGGGTCGGTCGCCCGCAGCGCCATGAAGTGCTCGGCGATCGCATCTTTCTTCTTCCCGATGACGATCACAAAATCCTTCACGCCGGCGTGCAGGAGTTCCTCAACGACCAACTGGATGGCCGGCTTCGGCCCCAGCGGCAGCAGTTCCTTGGGCACCGCGTACGTCAGCGGAAAGAGCCGCGTGCCCATCCCCGCCGCCGGTATGACGGCCGTAAGCTTGCTCATCAAAGCCACCTCAACGATCTGGCGCACACAAACAAAAGCCTGGACACTTGCCCCCTCGGGAAGCAATTGACCAGGCTCAGAAGCTTATGTGGAGCCAGCGAGCAGACTTGAACTGCTAACCTGCGCATTACGAATGCGCTGCTCTGCCATTGAGCTACGCTGGCACTCCAAGGTGCGGGTACTGCACCGCAGGGCGCTGCACCGCCACGAGTGCTCAAGCACCCCTGTAACCGCTATGACTCCCCCCGACCATCCGAGGTTCTTCTAGGCTGGTGCAAAACACCCGCAGGAGGGATAAGTAATATACCGTAAGCGCCTACTGAAGTCAACACCAGGCCACCGCACCGGGTGCATCCAAGTTGAGTAGGGAACGCTCCGGAGATCGTTGTAGTTGCCGTGTGGAGCGCGGGCATCCTTGCCCGCCTCTGGGCTGTGCTCTTGCGGTTGTGCGGAGCGCGAAGCCACGTCCGCGTCGCAAGGCATTCCTGCCTGCCTCAGGCGCACATTTCGTTGCAGGCGACAGTTGGTCGGGGACAACGGCTGCGGGCAAGGATGCCCGCGCTCCACACGGCCGCAGCCAGACCACTTACCTACTTAACTCGGATGCACCCCCACCGCACCGTCGCGGTTCCAGGGGCTGCAGGAATCCACCGCGTGGTTCGCCTGTGGCGGCAGGAGTCCCCCCCGTATGCGACGAACCTCTTTGCTCTTAACCAAAACGCCACGCCGGCCTTCTCCCGGCAATTGGAGTGATACCTAGATGGCACCATGGATCATGTTCACCAAGCACCTGGAGGGCTGGGACCTCACCCAGATCATCGACGGCCTCAAGCGCGCCGGCGTCAAGGGCGCCGATCTCTGCGTTCGCCCCGGCTACCCGGTCAACCCCGAGAACGCCAGGACCGAGCTGCCCGCCGCCGCCAAACGTTTCGCCGACGAGGGCCTCAGCATCCCGCTCATCACCACCCCCGGCGACTTCACCGACGCCTCCATCGACTACGCCGCGAGCCTCTTCGAAGCCTGCGCCGAAGCCGGCGTCAAGCTCGTGAAGCTCGGCTACTGGTACATGGATGCCGACGGCTACTGGCCCACGCTCGACCGCTGCCGCCAAAAGCTCGAGGGCTTCGCCAAACTCGCCGAGAAGACCGGCGTCAAGCCCATCGTCCACAACCACTCCGGCGCCACCATGGGCCTGAACTCCTGCGCGGTCATGCACATCATGGAGGGCTTCGACCCCAAGCTCGTGGGCGTCTTCACCGATGTAGGCCATCTCTCCATCGTCGGCGAGCCCTACCCGATGGCCTTCAGCATCGTCAAGGACTACATGGCCGCCATCGCCTTCAAGGACCTCGTCCGCAAGCGCAACGCCGACGGCAGTTGGGCCATTGACGTCTGGCCGATGGGCATGGGCTTCGGCAACTTCCCGCAGGTCATGCAGCTCCTAAAAGACAGCGCCTTCGACGGCCCGATCAGCTTCCACTGCGAATACTCCCGCCTCCCCGCCGAGTCGGTAGTCCTCCAGTGCAAGATCGACACCCGCTTCATAGAAGACGTGGTAGCGAAGCTGCAGTAACCCTCTCCTCCGGGGCCGCCTCACCAGAGGCGGCCCCGGTACTCCTCTCCCACACCTTCTCTCTGCCTTATCCTCCCCATCCTTGCCTTTATCCTTCCCATCCTGTAAAGCTCCCCCCTCAGCAGGTCCCCCTCCCTCCCCCGTGGAACCCTCCTCCCCAATGCAAGCGCCTCTCTCGCTCTCCTCAGCGTCCGAGCCCTCGCTCTCTCCTGCCATCGCCCCCCGCGCCTACATCTGGGGCGGTCTCATGGCGCTGGCCATCGGCCTCGGTGTCCCCTATGGCACCCTCATCCTCCGCGGCTCCTACATGGACCTCGACTTCTCGACGCCCGGCGCCATCTTCCTGCTGTTCTTCGTCACCACCGTCCTCAACCCCCTCGCGCGCCTCGTCGCCCGCCGTTTCGCCCTCACCAGCCGCGAGTTCATCATCGCTTATGTCATGACGCTCCTCGCCTGCTCCATCCCCACGATGGGCCTCACGTGCCAGCTACTGCCCATCATCACCGGCTTTCGCTACTACGCCAACCCCGAGAACCACTGGGAAGACCGCGTCCTGCCCTTCATCCCCCAGTGGATGTACCCGGAGAGCGAGCGCGCCGTCAGGTACTTCTACGAGGCCCTCCCGCCCGGACAGCTCATCCCCTGGCTCGACTGGGCCAAACCCGTTGGCCTCTGGCTGATCTTCATCTTCGCCTTCCAGCTCGTCTCGCTCTGTCTGATGGTCATCTTCCGCAAGCAGTGGATCGAGAACGAGCGCCTCGTCTACCCTCTTGCCCAGCTACCGCTCGAGATGATCGGCGCTAACGACGCCGCCCCCGGCCAAAGCCGCCTGCTCGCCTCCCTCTACCGTAACCCTATCATGTGGGCCGGCTTCGCCATCCCGTTCCTGCTCGGCGGCCTCATCGGCCTGCACAACTACTTCCCCTCGGTCCCTGCGCCGAAGGTCAACATTGCGATGTCGGTCTTCCGCCAGACCCAATCGCTCTCATTCCGCGTCAGCTTCCCCATGATCGGCTTCTTCTATCTCGTCGAGCAGCAGACGTCGTTCTCGCTCTGGTTCTTCAACCTCCTGTTCTTCCTCGTCCGCGGCTTCATGAACATCCTGCACATCGGCATGACAGAAAACCTCGGCGTCTACGGCGCCAAGTCCCCGGTCTTTGCCCATCTGGGGGTGGGGGCGTTCGTGATGATGGTGGGAATAGGGGTGAACGTCGGCCGCCGGCACTTCGGGGCCATCTGGCGCAAAGCCTTCCATGATGACCCGACCGTCAACGACAGCGGCGAGATGCTCTCCTACAAGCACGCCATGTGGGGTCTCATCATCGGCCTCACCATCATGGTCGCCTGGCTTACCGTCTCCGGCCTGCCCGTGACCCTGGTCGTGCCCTTCGTCGTGGTCGCGCTGATGCTCTTCCTCGGCCTGACCCGCATCGTCGCCGAAAGCGGCATGGCCGAGGCCGTCGCTCCCAGCATCGCCCCGGGCATCATGGTCTCCGCCCTCGGCTCGCAGATCTTCGGCAAGACGGGCCTGGTCAGCATGGGGATGAGTTACGTGTGGCTAAGCGACATGCGCAT
>JBDKRC010000033.1:0-5687 GCA_039683575.1 Armatimonadia bacterium
GTTCTGGCGGACGTCGCTGCGCAGGGCCCCGGCGGTCTCTGCCGCCTCCTCGACCTCGCGGCGGGCGCGGACGAGCTCTCCATCTAGTTGCTCGTCAACCTTGTGCATCCGCTCCAACCACGTCTTGAGCTCGGCGATCTGGGTGTCGAGCGCATCGAGCTCGCGCTGGCGGCTGAAGCCCTGTCCGGCGCCCCCTTCGATAACGCCACCGCGGATGACCCCCTCCGCCTGCAGGACCTCACCGGCGAGCGTGGCGACGGTGCACTTGCCGCCCAGCTTACCCCAGGCCTCAACGGCCGACGGAAGATCGTTGCAGATTACGATGCGGGACAGTATCTGCTCAACGGCGGTGCCTGCCTCGCGGTCCACCTTGACCAGCTTCGAGGCGATACCCAGACAGCCCCCGCGCAGGCCGCTGGTGTTTAGCGGCTCGCTCGGCTGCCGCGCCACGCTCGACAACGGCAGGAAGGCGGCTTTGCCGAGGCCGTTGTCGCTGAGGTACTCAATCGCCCGCAAGGCATCTTCCTGGGTATTGACCAGGACCCACTGCAGCTTCTCGTCGAGGGCCGCCTCAATCGCGGCTTCAAGCTTCTGCGGCACCTCAAGCGTCTCGCCCAGCACCTTGCGCAGCCCCGTGAGCTTACCCTCGGCGGCGGCGGTCATGACCTGCCGCGTGCCCTCAGAGTAGCCCTCATAGCTGTCGCGCAGTTCAACCAGCACGTTGTAGCGCGATTCCAGGCGGTTGATCGCGTCGGAGAGTATCCCGCGCTTGATGCCCTGGTCGCGCGCGACGCTCTGGATGTACTTGACTTCGTTCTCCAGCTTCACCTGGCGTCGCGTGGCGTCCTCGACAGCCTGCCGCAGCTCGTCACTCTTGTCCTCGCACGCTTCGGACTGGGCCTCTATGGTGCGCATGCGCTCTTCGAGCTGGCCGCGCTGGCTGTCCAGGCGGCTGATGCGCTCCTGCAGGTCGGCCTGCAGGCTTGCGAGCGCCGCGGCCTCGTTTTCGAGCCGGGCCACCTCCTGCAGGGCTTTGACGCGCTGCTCTTCCAGCTTGGCAGCCTTCTGCTGCTGCTCCTGGGCGGCCTGGCGCTTGGCATTGAACTCGGCCTGCTGTTCCTGCAGGCCCTTGTTCTCGGTGGCGAGGCGGTCCTGCAGCGCCTTTTGCTCCTGCATCAGGGCCTGGCTCTGCTCGGCGAGCGACTGCTGATGCTGCCGGTGCTCCTCCAGGGCGTCCTGCAGGGCCTCGCGGCGGGCGGTGAGGGTCCGCTGGCGCTCCTGGTTGACGGCGCGCCGCTCGCGTTCCTCGGCGGCCTCACGCTGCAGGCGCAGAGCCTCCAAGCGGACCTTCTCAAGGTCGCCTTCGAGCTTGAGCACGATGGCGGCGAGTTTCTGGTACTCCGCGTCCACCTCGCTGATGACATTGCGGGTCATCTGCAGGTCAGCCTTGGCGACGGCCACCTCGTTGGCGAGCTGTCCGCGCTTCTCGGAATGGCGGCGGTAGTCGGCGCCAAGAAGGTACAGCTCAAGCTGCTTGAGCTTCTCGTCGATGTCCTTGAAGGCCCGGGCGCGGGCGGCCTGCTGCTCCAGTGGCGCGCGCTGGGTGCTGAGTTCGTGGGTGATATCGGCGACGCGGGTGAGGTTGACCTGCGTGGCATCGAGCTTGCGCTCCGCCTCGGTCCGTCGCACGCGGTACTTGCGGACCCCGGCCACCTCTTCCAGAAGCTCCCGGCGATCCTCCGCCCGGATGCTGAGGATGGCGTCAATTTCGCCCTGCCCGACCACGGAATACGCCTTCGGGCCGACGCCGGTGTCCAGCAGCAGTTCCCGCACGTCCTTGAGACGGCAGGGGGAGTTGTTGAGCAGGTACTCGGTATCGCCGTCGCGGAAGACCCGGCGGGAGATGACGACCTCCGAGTAGTCGGCCGGCAGCGTGTGGTCCGAGTTGTCCAGCGTGATGCTGACCTCGCACATGTTGAGCTGGCGGCGTTTCTCGGAGCCTACGAAGATGACGTCCTGCAGGCTCTCGGTCCGGAGGGTGCGCGCGCTTTGCTCGCCGAGTGCCCAGAGGATGGCATCGGTCACATTGCTCTTGCCGACACCGTTGGGGCCGACAATGGCGCTTACGCCGGGGGTGAAGTCGAGTTCGGTCTTGTCGGCGAAGGTTTTGAACCCTCGCATCTCGAGTTTTCGCAGGTGCAACTTGGTTCTCCGTGTGGCGCGCGCGGGCGCGCGCAGGTGATACGTGCGCGAATGGGTACAGCCGCGCAGGTGGGTTAAGCCTTGAACCCACGTCGGCGACGTCGGTGCGAGACGCACCGGCCTACGCGCGTCATGTCATGGGAATGCGGGTCTACTGCTGGACGCGGACGCCCAGACGCTTCATCTCCTCGACCATCTCGCCCATGAACTGCGGGATGGGGAGGCTTTGCGGGCATTTCTCGACGCACTGGCCGCACTCGACGCAGACCGCCGGGTCTACCTTCACGTGCGACAGGTACTGCTTCAGGGCTTCCTCATCGTCCAGGATCTTCCACATCTGGATCGGCTGTATCGAGTTGCGCAGCGGCAGGCCCTCCGGGCACGGCTCACAGTACCCGCAGCGGGTGCACAGACCCGTCGCGATGTCGGCATAGTCCGCGAGGTAATCCACGGCGTCCTCGCCCTGAGCCATCAGATAATCGGCCTCGTCGCCGATCTCGCAGCTTGATTCCACCTGATCCAGCGCGGTGAAGCCCACCGGTACGCTGGTGATGCCCGCATGGGCCAACAGCCAGCGCTGTGCGGCCTGTGCGGGGTCCTGGTCGCCGACATGCTCCGCGATAAGCTGGCCGAGGCGCCCCTTGTTGCTCGCCAGCAGGCCCCCGGCCGTCGCCTGCATGATGAAGCAGCCGATGCCATTCTCGCCACAATGGTCAATCACCGGGCGGAAATGGCGTTTGGCGATGTTGTAGGGTATGGTAATGGCGGCGAACTCACCGGTCTGCAGCCATTTCACGACCTCAGCCGGGACCCCGTGGCTGGTAGCATAGACATGGCCGACCAGACGCTCATCCTGGGCCTTGCGGATGCCCTCCAGGGGCCCGCCACGGGCCAGAAAGCGCTCCCAGTCCTCGTTATGCGACATGGACCAGCCGCCGAAGAGATCGAGGCGCTCGACCCCGAGCGTCTCGATCGAGAAATCAATGTTGCGGCGGGCGTCATCGGCAGTGAACATGAAGCCCGGCTTGAACTCACCGGGCTCTCCGGGCCGTATGAGGGCCTTGGAGCAGACATGGATCTCCTCGTCACGTCCGCGGAAGGCTCTGCCGAGCCACTGCATGCTGTTGGTGTAGAGCGGGCCTGTCTCGAAGAAGTTGACCCCCAGATCCAGGGCCCGGTGGACCATCCCCACGACCTCTTCCTCGGCGCACACCTGGCCAATCCTCATGCCGCCGAAGGAGATGACCGAGAACTCCAGGCCGGTCCGCCCGACCACACGGTACTTCATAAATGGACCTCCGAATGGAACCACTGAGGAAGGTAGCACAAATGCGGGGATTGAGGCAAGGGCGGAGAGAGGAGCATGCACGTATCAAGAATGGCAAAACGGGACCTGTCTCTTAACAAGTCCCGTCCGTCGATGCGCATCAACAGTGTGGTTGAGCTGGGGCTATATGCCCATTCTACTGGCCTACTCGGAGATCGTCTTCTTCTTGTTGAGATCAATAGCGGTAATACGTCTGCCGGCATCGTATACTACATCATCATAATCCGCGTACAGGTAGTCTTTGGCGCAGTAACTTCGTTCGGTCAACTCCGGATGATTCGGACACTTGATCCCTATTATGCCGGTTGTCTTTCCGTAGTCTCCATGTTCCCCTGCGCATGTGTGAAGTAGCGCGATCCTGAGTTGGTCCAGTGCGCTCCGAAGACTTGCCGTTACTTTCTCTTCATGCCTTGGTGCTACCCATGCCTTATACTTCTGCAATGACGAGACCTCCTTCAGGCCCGTGAAGGAGTTCCTGCAGTTGTCCAGCTATCTGCAGCCGCAGAAGTTCACAGGGCTGAATCATGTGAGATATGTGAACTGGCAACCCCACCTGACCGCCCTCTTCGCGCACGGCCTGAAGAAGACCTTCCATCACAGGTAATCCAATTACTGTAGTCTGCTGTTGTTCGTAGGATTCAATGGTAACCGTGATCGGTTCTTTGACGGTAAATGCAGCGGCAGTCTTGATGGCATCCTGGATGTGGTCGACCCGTTGGTTGATCCAGGGTTCACACTCGCCTACCAGCGTCGCGATGTTGTGAGCCATTTCGTATGCTGCTTCCGCCGTCCCGGGCGCAAGCCTCGCAACACGTTCGTAGTAGTCCAACTGCCTGGCGGCGGCCAGTTGCAGTTCAGCCATCGACACAGCCGCGAATCTCTCAGGTAGGTGATCTATCGCTTCCCTGTGTGCTTGCTCAGCGAGGCAAGCATAGCTGCCACAGTCGCGCACAGAAGCAAACGCGCCAGCATTCACCGGGGCATCTGGTTTGAGGTAGCCGTAGGCATCCTCAACTTCCCGAGATTCACTCTTCAGCGAAATGGTAATCTCGGCGGTTGTCTCCTCGATACGAGCGTCAACGACACTCATACAACTGGAGCGGTTGTAGGCCGGATTCCGATATGTGTCTGCGAGCGCCTGCATGTCATCATGGCTGCAGGCGGTCGGGAGTGACGTAAGGAGATGGGTCCCCGCCGTTAGGTCTTGAACAGCCTCCCGCTTGGGCACATCACACAGGGCAGGGAAAAGGGCCTCCATGCGATCAACCACACTGGTCTCAAGCGGCTCAAGTCCACGAAGATACTTCCCCAGACTCCACCTATCCCGCAAATATCCCTCAAGTACCAACAGCCAGTGCAATGGGGTTGACCACGGCAAGAGGCTCAACGCCAGGATGTGCGTCAGGGTCTCGCCTTTTGACGCGGCTTCCTTGATCTCCTGGTCTGACAGAGGATCAGCGATATATATGGTGTGGATTGGATCGATCTTCTCTGTCCAGAGACAGCGGCGCACGCCTTGATAGGTTCCCGGCGCACAGATCCAGTCCGTAGCTTCGCTAAGTCTGCTCGACCACAGGCTAAAGAAAAGGCCGTCCCAACGGACTTCACCCCAGCCTGAGTTTGGCGCGCATGTACCCAAGTGGACATAAGTACTTTTGTTTCGCTTGTAGCTTCGCATCAGTCCGCCACTCGCGCGTATAGTCCAACCCACATCGGATGCGGTCTTTAGGAATTCGTCGAAGGTGCAGCCCCTGTCAACCTTTCCAGCTCGCAAGGCCGCTTCCGATACAAGTTGCATACTATCGCTCCCCTATGGGATCGTGACAAGAATCACAATGCGCCTCCCAGGCGGGCAGGCGTGTCAGTGATCCCTTCGCGTCCCGTTTTGTGAAGGCGTTCCTTCCGGGTACAGCGCGATCTCCCCAGTCGCGTCCACCACACAAGTGTAGACGCACAAACGCTCTTTGTCGTTCTATAAAACAGTGTAAAGACTACCATAGGCGGTATCGGCCAGTCAACCCCCGCTTTGACAGTGTCGCTGCCAAGTAGTAATGTCCCTCTTGTGCAAAGTAGAAATGTCCCTTCGGCGAACTGAAGGGCATGAAGTTACTGATGAGCCACAAGGAACGCAACTACAGCAAGGTGCTCGAACAACTGC
>JBDKRC010000034.1:0-15772 GCA_039683575.1 Armatimonadia bacterium
GCAGTTGTTCGAGCACCTTGCTGTAGTTGCGTTCCTTGTGGCTCATCAGTAACTTCATGCCCTTCAGTTCGCCGAAGGGACATTTCTACTTTGCACAAGAGGGACATTACTACTTGGCAGCGACACTCCCTCCGCTCCTCTTGCCCGCCCCCCGTCAACCGTGGTATTCTGCTCCCTACGCAAACCCCGAAAGGATGTGTCGTCTGAATGGTTCGTCTCATCACTTTGCTGGTAATTCTGACGCTCGCGGTCACGCTCTTTGGCTGCAAGCAGGCTCCTCAGGCCACCAACCCCGAGCCGCCGCCTGCGGTTGAGACTGCGCCGCCTGTTGCGCAGCCCCCCTCCGCCGAGGCCACCAAGCCCGCGGCAACCGAGAAGAAGGCCGTCGGCCCCAAGCTCGAGGGCGAAGAGGGCAAGGAAGTCAAGACCACCAAGACCGGACTGAAGTACATCGTGCTCGAAGAGGGCAAGGACGAAAAGCCGAAAGCTCGCCAGACCATCGTCGCCGAGTACACCGGCTGGCTGACCGACGGCACCAAGTTCGACAGCTCCAAGGACCGTCCCAATGAGGAGTTCAGTTTCCCCGTAGGCACCGGCCAGGTCATCCCCGGTTGGGATGAGGCGCTGCTGGACATGAAGGTCGGCGAGCGCCGCAAGCTCATCGTCCCGGCCGACTTGGCGTACGGCGACCAGAGCATGGGCCCGATCCCGGCCAACTCCACTCTCGTCTTCGAGGTCAAGCTGGTCAAAATCAAGTAGGGGCGCACCGTGGTGCGCCCGCCTCACGCGTAGGCCGCGCGTCTCGCCCGCCTCACGCGTGGTGCGGGCGTCTCGCCCGCCTCCGGGCGCGACGCTCTTTCCTCTTCGTAGGCCGGGCCTCTCGCCCGGCTTCCACCAACACACCAAAAAGGCGCGCCGGAACCTCCTCCGGTGCGCCTTCACTTCTCCTCAGCACCCAAAACTCTACGGCCCTTCCAGCTTCACCGTCCCCGCAAACCCCACCGTGACCTCGAAGTGGAAGCGGTCCTCCGGCGTAACCTCCGCCCCCTCCTCGGCTATCGCCGGGAACCGCACCTCAAACACGTCCTTATTCCACTGCCGCAGGTCCTGCACATTGAGATCCGCAGCCGCGATCACCTCCACCGTCACCGCCTCCGCCGTCCCCTTGGCCACCTCCACCTTGTACCCCTCGCCGGACCACCCATAGAACGCCTTGTCAATTTCTCCGCCGGGCAAGCTCACTCCCGACGGTTCCCCCTCCGGCCGCGCGATCTCGATCAGCTTCCCTGCATACACGCCCACCGGCAGCAGCACCGAGAAATGCAGCCCATTGAGCTTCATCGCCTGGCCCACCGCCACGTCATACTCCAGCCGCAGCCCCTGCGGCACCACCTTCACCGTCTCCACAAACTTCAGCGCCCCGCCACCGGCGTTAGGAATCGGCAGCGCCCCGGTGAATCGCTTCCCCGCTCCACCCGGCAGGTCAACCGCAGTAGCCGTCGCGGTATTCTGCGGCGCATGCTGCCACCCGGTCCCATGCGCATTAAGCTCAATCATCGCCAGTTCCACACCGCCCCGGCTAACCCGGATCATCCCACTCTTATCGAGCTTAGCCGTCAAGGCCTCCTGCGCCAAAGCAACCTGCGCCAGGGCTAGTATCGCCGCAACGCAGATGATTGCATGCCTGGATAGTGGCCTCACGCTTTAGCCTCCTCCGTCGCCGTGTGACATTTCGCCTCTGCCGCCATCCGCGACCACCGAGGAACGGGGACTGACCCCAATTTCGCAACGCTCCCGATCTCCTCCCACAGACCCTCATGCGAAATTGGGGTCTGTCCCCATTCCGGCCTCCCCTCACTTACCGCTATTCGCTATCCGCTGCCGTTACCGCACCACCTCAAACGCAATCGCCGGTAGCACCCCCAAATCCCGCCTCCCCGCCTGCACCTCAACAACCAAATTCCCCTTGTCCCCTTCGCTCGCCAGCGTCGCATCCGCAGCAATGGTCACCACCAACCCACCCGCCGCCGCCGTCACGCCCCTGAGCCCAATTCCCCGCGGCCGGTTCGCCGCTCGGTACTTCACCCCATCCAACCCCGGCGCTCCCTTCATCTGCACCTGCGCTTCGCCGCCCAGCGGCACCCGCACCGGACCCGCGCTCGTCGCCTGCACTCCCGCGATGATCGGCCGCCATACCGCCGGCACCTTCCGCGCCCCACCAACCGCCGCGAGCAGCTCCTGCCCGACCACGAGATGCTGGTACGCAAACGCCTGCATCATGTCCTCCGCCGGTGCCGCCTGCCGCGTCACTTGCGCCCCGCCGATCTGCGCCCGCCCCTCCAGCCGCAGCGGAAACACACCTCGCGCCGCCCCTCTCGGCGCCGCTATAGTCACCGTCGCCTTCGACTCCCCCGCTGGTATCTTCGCCTTGCTCATCGTGTATCCCGCCGGCCCCTCCGCCAGCGCCAACTCGATGTCGCCCTCAAACCCGTCTTTCCTGATGGCATGGACGGTCACCGTCGCCGACCGTCCTGGTCCCAGGTTCACCGCTGACGGCACTACTCGCAACACGAAATCCGGCCGCGCTGCCGACAGCCGCAACCGATAGGCATAGCCATCCCCGCCCTGATGCTGCGCGTCCGACAGGCACACGAAGTACGCCCCGTCCTGCGCCACCTTCACCCGCAGGTACGAGTCCGCATGGTGAGTAATCAGCCCGCTCGCCTTATCTTCCTCATCATCATTCGCCCCCAGAACCTTCCCCTCGGCATCCATGAGTTGCAGCACCGAATCCAGCGACGATCCCAGCCGCCGCGCCTGCACTTCCGCCACCACTTCCTCCCCGGTCTTCGCCTCGATGCGGAAGAAGTCCACCTCCCCCGCCTCCCCGATGCGCCCGTTGACGATCCCCGGCAGCGCCACCTTCTGCGCCCCCTCGACCGTATCGTTCGGCTCAGTCTCCAGCCACTCCGGCAGCGTCCCCACCGCATACCGCACCGGATTCGACAACCCCTTCGGCCACTGCCATGTGGCTTCCTGTACGCCTTCTGCCCCGCTCTCCAGCTTCACGCTCGAAACCGGCAGGTTCCATCCCCACACCGCCGCCTTTAGCTCGCTCCCCGCCTGCCCACCCAGCGGAAACACCCGCGTCACGAACGGGAGCTCACCCACGGCGACCCGGTACACGAAATCATCCCGCCCGCGGTAGATCGCGTCCCGCACCTCGAGCCGGTATACCCCCTCGGCTGGCACCTTGTACAGCAGCACCGGGTCCGGCTCGGTCCCATAGTCATCCCCATACGCTACTTCCCGCCCCGACGCGTCATACAGCGTAATCGTCCCCTGAAACCACCCCGGCACCGCATCCGCCAGATACGGTATCAACTGCCGCGCCTGCATCCGCAAGACCAACTGCTGCCCCGCCCGCGCCCGCACCCAGAACCGGTCCACCTCTCCCGGCGTGATCTGCCCGTTGAGCATCACCGGCAGTCCCACCGCCCGCTCCGGTTCCTCCCCGCCTTCTCCCTCACAGACCTCTGGCAGCGTCCCCACCTCGAACCTCACCGGGTTCGTCAGCCCCCCCGGCGTCAGCAGCCGCAGTTCCCGGTCGCCCGGCGCCGCCTCCGGCGCAATCGTCAACTCAATCTCAACCTGGTCCGATATCTGCGGGTTGAGCTGCTTCTTGTCATCAAACAGCTTCTTGCGCAGCCGCGCCAACTCCGCCGGAGTCTTGTGCTCCAGGTCCCGAAGCCACGGGTGATCCGGCAGGAAGGGCGGGTCCTCCGACGCTGCCAGCGCCCGCATCGTCCGCAGGCTCCACCGCCGCCGCACCAGGTCCCGCATGACCTGCCCCACATCGCTCAGCTCATTCTGTCCCAGCGGCCGCACATACTGCAAAACCTCCCCCTGCACACCAGTCCCCGACACATAGACCTCATCCGCCCCGCGCAATAGCTGTCCTCCAACCACCACGCGCACAGTAGTGCCCACGCAACCTCCTGCCGGGTAAGCATACCCGACATAAGGCCCGCTCCGTTGGCCCCAAGCGCCCGCCGCACACCCGGCAAGCACCATCACCAACCAGCACAACCGTCGTGTCATCTTGCGCCCTTCGCCCTCATTGCTACCTTCTGGTCTTCGCCGTCGCCGTCACCGTCACCGTCACCGTCACCGTCACCGTCACCGTCACCGTCACCGTTGCCGCTGCCGCTGCCGTTGCCGTTGCCGTTGCCGTAGGTGCGCGAAGCGACGTCCGCGTCGCAGGGCATCCTGCCCGCCTCTGGCCGTTTCCGTTTCCGTCGCCGCAGCCCCGCCGTTTGACCCCAACGGGGTCACCGAATATAGCCAGGGGTGAAACCCCTGGAACGCGCCCCTCCAACCTCTCTCCTGACCCCAACGGGGTCACCCGCCGTTCACCGTCGTCAAGCCGTTCCTGTCGTCAGGCCCGAAGGGCCGCCAGCCTCTAGCCAGGGCCGCAAGGCCCTGGTGCGAAGCCCCCAAGCTTCTGGAGCCCCGAAGGGGCGGCAGCACTTACACTCAGTTCCCCAACCGCCCCTCCACATTAGTCACCACAATCCGCCTCACCAGGCCCCCGTCCTCGCGGTTGATCAGCCTCACAACATGCTCCCCCGCCGCCAGCCGCACACCCTCCGCATGCCGCACCCAATGCCACCGTCCCATCACCCCATCATTCCCAAACGTCCCCTCGGCCCCGTCATCCACCTGCAAAAAGAGCGAGTTCCCCTTGTCATCCGGCCACCAGCACTCCGCCCCGAAGTAGTATACCCCGTCCACCGGCACGCTCACCTGCCACTCAACCCACCCCGCCCGCTCCCCCGGCTGCCGTGGGTTGCCGGTAAACGTCGCATCACGCACCACTCCCACTGCCGGCGGCGTCTGCTTGATGAGCACGAACGGTGCCTGCGCCTTCCCCTCGCCGGCCCCCTTCTCCACCTGCACCAGCTTCGCGACCACCTTCACTGGCAGCGCATACTCCCGGCGCGTCTCTCCCGCCTTGATCTCCAGACGCACCTCACCCGTCCGCTCCTCACCCTTCTTCGTCGACAGCCTGCAGACCAGCTCCGTCACCTTCGACGGCTCAATGGTAACCTTCGCCGGCACCTCCAGCGTCAGCCCCGCCGGTACCGCCAGCCCCTTCACCTCGATCGCCAGCGCCTTGTCGGTGGTGTTCACCACCTGCAGCTTGATCTCCGCCGGCTGATCCGGTGACAGCACCGCCTGCGGCGTGACCAGCCTCACCCTGATCGGCGTGAAGTACGGCAGCAGGTGCCCCAGCGACTGCGGCGCCCACGCGATGCTCCGCGTCCCCGCGCGCCCCTGGTTGTAATGCTCCTCGGTCAGCGGCCCGTACCACTGCTGGTCCCCATACCGCGCCGCATAGCTCAGCGCCGTGAAGCACTGCCACTCGCTGGCACTGTACCCATGCTTCTGCGTCGGCGCCTGCTTGTAGTAGAACAACGCGTTCGGCCCCATGGCCTCAGTCGTTAGCCAATCCGCGATGCCCAGCACTGCCTCCTTCGCCCGCACATCCCCCGTCGCCTCATACCATCGCCCCGCCCCACGCGCCACGATCCCGTGCATGAACGCCGTCCCGCCCTCATACGAAGGCTGTTCGGAGATCGGCACCGAGATCACGCCCCGCACCGGGTCCTGCACCGACCGTACCCAGTCGATGACCTTCGTGCCCGCCTCGCGGTACTTCTCGTCATACGTCCCGTCATAGAGCGCCGACAGCGCCACCAGCGTCCATCCCGGCCCGCGCTCCTGCCCGCCGGCCCCGTACTGGTTGTTCGCCACCGTGTAGCAGTACCAGTCCCCCATGGCGTTGTACACTTCATAGCTGCGCGGGTCGCCCGTCATGAAGTAATACGCGATGACGCCCTCGACCCACGAGTGGCTGTTGTGCGCCCCCGCCACCGTATGATCCGCCACCCACCCCTTCTCCACGATGTGGCTCGAATTGTGATGATGCGGCGCCCCGACCAGATACTCCCGCCCCGGCGCCCAATGATAGCAGTCCACGTCCCGGTAATGCCGCGAACCCTCGTCCGCAATCTCCCACCACCGGTAGTCCCCGCTGCGCAAAAACTGCATCAACATCCCGTAGTGATGGTCATACTCCTGGTTCGACCAGAACGTATACGACGGCCCATAGCCCCACTCGAAGGTATCGTCCCCGAAGTTCTCCACCCCATACTCCCGCCGTGCCTCGCGCTTGGACAGATACCCCTTATACACACTCTCAACGCTCTGCTCATACTCCGGGAACAGCGCCTCGTCCGCCGCCGCAAACTCCCCCAGCGCCAGCGTCGAAGCCACATACCCCGGCTCCGCCGTAGCCACCGCCGGCGAGGCCACCGCGTCAAACTCACCCTCCCGCGGACCTTCGCGTAGTGCGGGCGTCTCGCCCGCGTTGTCGCCGAACACCAACGCAAAGTCGTTCCACAACGCCTGCCCCTGGTGCAGCACAAACGGCTTGTCCTTCTCCGCCGCCACCAGACTCAACTCGATCCCGCCCGGTGTCGCCACTACCCTCTTCGGGTACATCTGCCAGAACCACCGCGGCACCAGGTCCATCGTCATGCCCTTGCCAACCAGCCGCACCTGCCCCTGGTATCGCTTCTCAGTGCCCCTGACTTCCTTGCCATCGCGCACCCCTACGAACTCCGCCGTCTGGTCATCCTTCTGCAAGAGCCCGCCCTTCTCCACCCGCTGGCCGTCCATCCAGATCGCCTTGGCGCCCATGCTGAGGGAGTAGTTGACTGTCAGCAGCTTCTCCTCCGCGCTCGCCTCCTTGTGCGTGATGACAGGCTGCACTCGCACTACTCCACTGTTCGCATAGAACTCTTCGGTCACGTCATACTCCAGGAAGTCCTGCCCGCCCTGCACTGCCTTCAGCCGCCCCACTCGCCGCACTATCGCCCGCATCGGCCCCGCCTCGACTACCTCACACCGGCTGACCGTCTCGCCAGCCGATGAATAGACCGTGCCATCCTCCGCCGTCACCCACAGGTCCCACCCGCTGCCCGTCAGCCCCAGCTCCTCACCATCAACCTTGAGCCCGCTCAGCAGCCCGCCGCCCTTCTTGCTGATCGTCGCCTGCAGTGGCCCCGTGTTGATCGCGATGCTGTCCGCGGTCTCCTTCACAGTCACTCCCAGCCCCTCCACCGGCGCCCGCTTCACCTGCGTCCCATACTCACACCGCACCTCTCCGGGCGCGGTCGGGAAGCTGAACAGCACCCACTTGAACGACCCATCCGGCCACTTCGCCAACACCCGCGTCTGTAGCGGCACCTCTCTGCCCTGGTCATTGAGCAGGCGGATATTCTCCTCCGCCTTGACCGCCCCATAGGCAAACGGCATGCCGCCACTAACCACCTCGCCGCTCGCCTTGTAGTTCTCCGGCCCGGCCACCAGCACCGGGAACGTCGCCCGCACCGGAGCCTTCGTTGGCTTGTACAGCGGCGAACCCGTCGCCCCCGCCACCTCCTTGGCCTTCCCCGCGAGCAGCCCCACCGGCACCAGCGCCACGCTCTGCATGACGCACGCCTCGCCGCCCTCCGGCGTCGCCTGCACGCTCACCACGCTCCCCGGCTTCAGGTCCGCCTGCCCAAAGTTGATCCAATACCACCCATAGTCATCCGCCGTAAGCTGTGCGGTCCCGAGCGCCTTCCCCTCCACCGCCACCGCCAGCTTCCCCTGTCCCGTATGCTCATCCAGAGCCCGCACCAACACCGCATACCGACCCTTCTGCCCCGCAAACCTGGTCTTGACGGTGCCCTGCCCCTCGGCCACCGGCACCTGCACGATGCCCGGCAAAACATCCACTCCCGCCCAATACACATCGGTCGCAAACGGGAAATCCGCCGTCGTCGCCGCGCGATTCTCAACTCGCAACGTAATCGTCGCCTTGCCACTCGTGGGAGGGGCCACTGGCCCCGACGCAGCGCCCGTGGGAGGGGGCACTGACCCCGACCCGGGCATCTCCACCATCACAAACCGCCGCGTTGCCGGGTTGGGATTCATCCCCAGCACATCCTCCTCCCACACCACCTTCCCATTCACGAGCACCTGCTTGAACCGCACGTCCTTCAGCTTGTTCTCCCGCGTGGACACCCGCTTGTCGCCCACCATCGTCGGGTCCATGCCTCCGCAGTAATCATCCGAATTGTAGAACCGCAAGTACGCTCCGCCCGCCGGAAGCGTCACCGTCCGCGTCGCCTCCACAAAGCTCCCCGCCGCCGCCGGCTCGTCCGCATGAGACATCGTCATCACGCCACGCCGGTCCGTCTTGCAGCCAAACGGCCCCTTGCTTGTGATCTTCCATCCCTCGTCGCTCAGCGGCAGCGACCCCACCGCCCGCGGCGCCAGCAGTATCTCACCAAGCTCCGCCGCGAAGTTCGCCGGCACTACCCGCGCCCGCGGCGCCGGCCAATTCGGCGCCACCGAACACGCATACGCCATCAAATTCGCCAAAAACGCGCTGCTCGTCCCCGGCTGCCCCTTATCATCATTGATGAACCCATACTCCGGGATCATCTGGCAAAACACTACTCGGCCCTTGCCCACCGGTATCTCCACCAGACCATAGTGCGGCCCCTTGCTCGCTGCCACGTTCTTGTCCCAGTTCTGCTCGTCGCCGGTACTAACCAGCGGCACCGCTCCCTGCGGCAGTTCATGGAAAGCCCGGTAGATGCTCCCGCCATGCACCTTCGCGAGGTCACCCTTCCCGAACTTCCGGGGCAGGTTGAACACCGCATGCTCCGGCTTGAGCACCTCGCCCAGCGCATAGGCCTTATCCATTTTGAGGCCGGACAGACCCGTATTCGGGTCTGCGAGCCACTGCGGCTCCTGGTTCATGCGCATGCAAAGCAGTACCCCACCAGTCCGCAGGAAGGCCTGCACCCGCTCCGGCGCCAGGTTCAGCGCATTCTGATCCACATCCATCCCCCAGACCACCACCTGGCTATCAAACAGCGACACCTTCCGACTCGAATAGTCCCCCGGTGCTGCCAGCTTGTACTCCACCCCAAGCCCCGTCAACCCCTTCGCCGTAGTCCCACCGGCATCATCAAACAGAGTCACCCGCACCTCCGCCGCCTCCCCCAGCCCCATCACCATCACGACCAGCAAGCTGACCAGACACCGCAAAAAAGTCCGCATAGTACCACCCTCAAGAATCTCGAATGCCGTGTGGGAGGGGTCTCCAGACCCCGACCCTCGTCCACCACCAGCGCCGCCCGTACGACCACCCCTCCGCTGTAGGGCCGGGGCTCGTACCCGGCCGGCCGTTATCACCGACCAACCCTCCGCCGCGACCCTCGTGGCCGCCCCTCCAACCTTCCCCGCTCTGCCCCAAACTTCCTGCGCCTGCAGGCTCCTCATCCCTCCCGACGAACCCAACCTCACCGGAGGCCCCAATCTGGGGATAACGCGCGATGGGGGCGTTTGGGCGGGATATCTGCATTGTTATCAGAACAGTTAGGCGAAAAACGGGGGCTGGTGCCGAGGGGGCGAAGGCTCTCGGGAAGACGGTCAGATCTGAGGGATGATCGGCGCTATGGGGCTGTGAGTGGGTGCTGCGGGCATTGTGGACTATTCAACGAAAACCTTAAATAGTGCCTCAAAACGCCTGTCAGGGCCGTCGAACATCTGTGCACACATGAAAATGGCTCTCAGAGCCCCGTAGAGGGCACTGAGAGCCATTTTGCCATTTCCTGCGAGTCCCAGATGAACAGCGATTCCGGGGCCCAAATGTTGGCTATTGCAGCTTCACAAAGGTAGGTCAGCGACTAACCAACTCATCCCCGCCGCACCCACTTTGGTATCGATTTCGACCTCTGATTGAGCGTTACTGTACCACTGTCAGTGCTTGCTGCTTGCTCAGACCCGAGGCGAGTTCCTTCGCCTTGATCTGCCATGTTCCGGTCGGGTCGTTGGAGGCGATGTCGAGGTGCATAGTCGCCTTACCATTCCTGGCTCCATAGTACCCACTGAACTCGGCCTGCTGACCCTTCGAGTCGGTGACCTGGAGCTGGACGGGAACCACTGCGGACAGCGGCTGGCCCTTGGCATCCAGCACCGCGACCACAACATCAACCCCGCCACCGCGCTTGACCCTGGCCGGAGCGGTGACCTTGACCGAGGCCACCGGGGCCGGGGTGATGAGGAAGACCTTGCCGTCACCGGGGCCGAAGCTCGCATCGAACTGCATGCCGCCGGCGACCGGCTTTGAGGGCACCGCGCAGTGCTTGACGAGGTCATAGATCGTCCCACCCTTGAGGGCGACCCAGAGGCGGGAGGACAGCGGCAGGCCCTTCTCCATGACCTTGCCGTGGTGGCCGACGTAGTCGCCGAACTCCCGCTTGTCATTGAGGGCGAAGAGGTAGTCGCTGCTGCCATACTGGCGGAAGCGGAGCACAATGTCGGCCTCCAGCGAGTCGCCGTAGCGGCTGTAGAAGGGATCAAGCTCCTTGCGCAGGGCCGCTGCCTTGGCCTGCAGGGCCGCCTTGTCCTGGTCGGCCTTGCCGGTGCGCTTGGCGGTTGAGACTACGATGTCGGGCAGGATAGCCGGGCAGAGGTACTCGTCGGCAACTACGATGCCGCCGCGCTTTTGGAAGGCCTTGATCCTGTCTACCACGCCCTGGGTGAGCACATCGCAGTAGGGCATGACGAGGACGCGGTAATCATCGAGGCCGTCGCGCATGATGGTTTCATCGAAGAGGATGCGAGGCTGCAGGTGGGCCCACTGCAGGATCAGGTGCATGTCGGCTTCCCACGAACTGCTCCAGCCATACGAGCCGCGGCCGGCGAAGATCTGGGAGGCGGCGCTTTCGAGCATCGCCACATCGGTCTTGCGGTCCGGCACCTGCAGCAGCGTCGGGCCGAGCGGGCGGACGACGTTGTGGGTCAGGTCAGTGAGCACGTTCTGGGTCTCGGGGTTGGTGAAGACATAGCCCTTGGTGGCGCCGATGTCCACGAGGGAGCCCCAGCCGTGGTACATGATGCCGCGGATGGGGCGGGAGATCTTCGACCAGAAGGCCTCGCGCATGTGATCCGGGGCGATGGTGATGAACGCGGCCTCCTCGGCGTTGGGCAGCTTCTTCTCCCAATCCTTGCGGTCAGCTTCGTTGTCCGGCGGCTTGGGAGCGGTCTGGGAGCGGTACCAGATGATCTGCGTCATCTTCATGACTTGCTGGCCTGGCTTGCCGCCAGCCATCGCAAAGAGTTCGTCGGTGGCCTGACCGATCTTGATTGGATCGGGATAGGAGTAGGTCCACTGGGAGATGACATCAACATCGCCGCCGCTGCCCCAGATGTCCGGCACGCGGACGGCGGGGTCGAAGAAGGTGAAGAGGTCCTTGCGGCCAGTGGACTTGATGCCATTGGAGAGCTGGCTATGCAGGGGGTTCCAGCCATCTCCGTCTTTCCAGAACCATTTGTAGAAGGTCAGGAGCTTGTAGTCATCGGGGATGACGCGATTGGCCGGGAAGCCCTTGAGAGCGCGGTAGTTGACGCCGTTCTTGCCGGCGGCTTCGGCGGGAATGTCGAAGCCGGAGAAGGCTTTGAAGGCGGCTTTGTCATGCTCGTGGAAGCACAGGTCGGAGCCGTCGCGGACCTCAGAGTGGATCAGGGCAGCGGTGAGGGCGGGGTACTGGCCGAAGGTCTGGGCGATGGACGCGCCTACGTTATAGCAGAACTGGCGAACCTCGGGGAAGTTGCCGCAGACGTTGTCATTGGCGCGCACGACGCCGAGGCGGTCTACGCGATTGTACTTGGCCTTGCGCTCGGGATCACGGGTGACCCAGGTTCCGGGATGGGCGTAGACGGCACCGTTGAGACCGTTCTTGAGATAGTCGTCGAGGGTCTTGCCACTCTGCTCGATACCGTCCGGGGTCGCGCAGGGGCCGGGCGTGCCGCGCTTCCAGATGAGTTCGTCGTTGGCGAGGCCGATCAGGTTGTGAGTGAAGCCGATGCTCTTGAGGCGCTCAATATCGCCGGTGCCCCACATGACCACAGGCATCTGATTGGGCAGCGGGCGCGGCGTGATCGTGAGCGGGATTTCCTTCTCGATGCGGACGGGCTGGCCGTTGCTGACCGCCGTGGCGAGGGCCTTGAGGTCGTAGGTGCCGGGGCGGACGGTGGTGTCCAGAGCGAGAGGAATGGAGGTCTCACCGTTGGGGGCGAGGTCGGGAATGGTGACGTTTTTGGTGACTCCGCCAAAGGTGACCTGAACCTTGCCATTGGTCATGGGCGTAGGGGAGTCGTTGGCGATCTGCAGAGCCAGGTTGACGTTCTTCTCCATGCGCACATAGGCGCTGCGGGCGCGGCCGAGGCCGACGATGAGCCCGCCGGAGAAGTAGGGGACGATGCCCTTGGAGACGCGGACCTGGGCGAGGTAGCCGGGGAAGCCGGAGTGCGTGCTGCCGAAGCGGTCGCCGATGACGAGACCATTGGTGCCGTTGGTGACAGGGCCGCGGTCCTCAAGGAGTTGCTTGGAGACCAGCTTGCCATCGAGGAAGAAGCGGACGCGGCCGGCGCCATCGTAGGTCATGGCGGCGTGCATCCACTTGCCGGGCTCGACATCAAAGACAGGACCGGTGAGGAAGGCGGAGTCTTTGCCGAAGCCAAGAGAGGACATGAAGCGGCGCTTGTTCTCGCCGGCTCTGGCGAGGTAGAAGCTGTAGTCCCAGTTGGCCTGGGGGAGGTCCTTGGCGTATGGGTAGTTCTTCTTGTCGAAGAAGTAGATGTTCTCCCACTTGTTGGCGTCGGGCTTGAGCATGAACCAGGCTTCGAGGGTGAAGGCGCCAGCGGGGGTGAGATCATCTTTGTCCGCCGCAATGGCGCCCTGCTCCTTGTCGCTTTCGGTGTTGGCGCCGAAGGACTCGAGCGCGCCGCCGAAGGGGCCCTCTTTCACGACCACGGACTGGCTGCGGAGCTTGAGGTCGTGGCCGTGGCCGGAGACGTCCTTGAGTTCCTGTCCGGGCTGGAACTGCCAGAGGGCGATGACGTTGTCGCCGGTGGCCTCGGCGCCGGTGTAGAGCTGTTGCCAGGGCTCGGCGGCGAAGGCGGAGGTTACGGCGAGGAGTACGGCCAGGATTGGGATCAGGTTTCGCATTTTGTTTGGGCTCCTGTGAGGCTGGGGCGGTTGGTTAGTCGGTGATAGTCGCGATCGGTGATCGCTCGTACAGATGGTTCTAGTAAGGAAGGTATGTGGTGCGGCGGTTGGTCGGTGATAACGGCTGGGCCGGCTGAAGCCCGGCCCCTCCGAACGGCGGGAGCGGGCGAGACGCCCGCGCACCTACGGCAACGGCTACGGCGGGCGGCTATTGGAGGACCTGGATGGTTACTGGCTTCCAGATGCCGCCGGCGAAGGCGCTGTCTGAGACGCGGATTGTTATCTGGTTCTTTTCGCCCCACTTGAGCTCTTTGGTTACGTCCAGCGCAAACGGGATGTTCCAGCCCTCGGTGCCGAGGTCGTGCTGGCCTATGTACTGGCCGTTGAGCCAGACCCAGGCGATTTCGTCTACGCCGCCGAAGGCCAGTTCCGTGCCGAGTTGCTGGGGCTTGGCCGGGAGGTCGAAGGTGGTGCGATACCACGCTATGCCGTCGTAGGGGCCAATCTGCTCTTCCCAGGTGGCAGCGATCTTGATGGGCTTCCAGGCGGAGTCGTTGAACGCGGGCTCGAACCACTTTTGCAGGTGGCCGGTCTGCTTGGGATCGGTCTGGAGACGCCAGCCCTCGGTGGGGAGGGGGATGGTCTGGACGATTTTGATCTCGTGGTCCCAGTCCTTGCGGTCACGCAGGGAGATGTTCTCGCGGAAGAAGGGCCAGACGGCCTGGGCGGCTACCTCTCGGACCTGCTGCGATTCATCCTGGCGAGCGCCCTCGAGGAGGGTGTTGAGCTCCTGGGTGCGGGGCTTGAGGTTCACGAGCAGGTTGATGGCGGTGAGGCGGACGAGGGGGTCGGTGTCCTTCATGGCTTTGGTGAGGTGCGGGAGGCTCTCGGCGGTGGGCGGGTCGCAGAGGGTCGCGAGGGCCGAGCGGCGGACGAGGACGTCGTCGTTGTCGAGAGCGGGAATGAGAGCCGCGCGGGCCGGAGCGCCGAGGTCCACCAGGAGGCGAACAGCGGTGCGGCGGACGACGAGGTTCTCGTCCTGCAGGGCCGCCGAGAGTGTGGGTATGGCGGCAGCGCCCTGGGTGGAGCACTTGAGCAGGGCGGCGCGGCGCTCGGCCGGTGATTGGGCCGGAGCGGCGGCAGAGAGGGTGGCCGCGAGTATGGCTACGAGGACCAAAAGGTACGAGGTGGTTTTCATGGGTTGCACTTCCTGAACGGCCTGATGGGAGGCGAGATGGTGGGAGAGTTCGAGGGGAGAGGGGGAGGGTCCTTCTTTTTCTGCGGCGGGGGAGGCAAAGGCATGCAAAGGATGATGAGGATGAGAAGGATGTTAAGGAGGAAGGCCCGAAGAACTTGGGCGGGCAGGTGGCAGGCGAAGGCTCAGGCAGGTAACGAGCAGCCGAGGTAATGATGGAAGAACGAATAGCGAGTTTGAAGGCCAGCGTCCTGGGGTTTGTGGAGAGCTGTGCGTTGGGCGAAGTGGGGCGGTACCGGTATTCGCTGGCTTGCAGTGAGGCGACGCTGTATTCGTCCAGCTATGCAGCGATGGCGCGGGACCTGCTCGGCGACCTGGAGGGGCTGGAGGTTGGGGAGCGGGAGGAGTGGGTGGCTTATCTCAATGGTCATCAGGACGAGGAGGGGCTGTATCGCGATCCGGTGATCTTTGGGGAAGGGTGGTATGAGGGCGATCCGCTGTGGTGCGGGCGGTCGCATCTGACCTGCCATGTGGTGACCGCGCTGGCTTGTCTGGGGGCGGTGGCGCCACGGGAGTTTGGATGGCTGGAGCCGTGGCGGGATGTGGACCGGATGGTGGCGTGGCTTGGGGAGCGGGATTTCGGGGAGCGAGTGGGCTGGTCAGGTAATGAGATCATGAACGTGGGGACGCTGCTGCAGTATGCGCGGGAGTTCCATGGGGATGAGCGGGCGGGGCGGGCAGTGGCCTGCTTGCTGGATTGGCTGGAGACGCATCAGGTGAGCGCGGAGACGGGGGTGTGGGGGTCGCTGGACGTGAACGACCCGATACAGCGGTCGCATATGGTGCAGGCGGCTTACCACTGGTGGCCGCTGTTTGCGTATGACGGGCGGGCGTTTCCGTATGCGGAGCGGGCGGCGGAGACGGTTCTGGCGACGCAGAATCCAGTGGGCGGGTTTGGGTGGGGAGTGCACAACCCGGCGGAGCCATTTGCGAGCAGCGCGTGTGAGGATATCGACTCGCTCGATCCGCTGGCGCGGCTCCTGGAGCAGGCGCCGGGGCAACGGGAGGAGATTGTGGCGGCGATACAGCGGGGGGCGGAGTGGGTGAGGAGCAACCAGGTGGCGGATGGGGGCTTCGTGTTCGTGAAGGGGAGGGGGTTTGAGTATGGGCACCGGGAGCTGAGAGGAGAGGAGGGGAAGGGGGCGATGTTCCCGACGTGGTTCCGGTTGTTGGCGCTGGCGGTTTGTGATGCGGCGCTGGGGGAGGGAGGGTGGAGGTTCTGTGGGTGTCCGGGGATGCAGTTTTGGGGGGAAGGGTGAGGGGTGAGGGGGAGAGCTTTACAGGATGGGCAGGATAAAGGCGAGGATGAGCAGGATGAGAGGGGGAGGGGGAGGGGTGTAGGGGAGTGGTCACAATGGGGACGGAGCCATTGCGCGATG
>JBDKRC010000035.1:0-9638 GCA_039683575.1 Armatimonadia bacterium
GCAGTTGTTCGAGCACCTTGCTGTAGTTGCGTTCCTTGTGGCTCATCAGTAACTTCATGCCCTTCAGTTCGCCGAAGGGACATTTCTACTTTGCACAAGAGGGACATTACTACTTGGCAGCGACACCGTTCCCCGTTCCACCTTGCCTTCCCCACCCAGATCGGGTATACTAACCCTCGAGAGAACCAACCAACCTCTCTCGGGCACTTTTGAGTACGTTTCATAGAGAACTGGCACTGGATCGGACACCCCGCATTTCCCCCTCGTGCGTCGTCTTCTCCACGCTCTGCGGACCACGCTCCGCCTACTCGATGAGTGCTAAACCACCTGCCGGCATTTGCTGGGCGGGCACCTTCAGGTGCTCACGCTCGGTGGATTGGACCAGCTCGCCGCATGTGGTGTCGCACGGATTTTCGATAGCTGGCGAAGACAAGGACGTTTCATGCTTTTCACTGACTTGCAGCTAGACGAGCGCCTGCAGCGCGCCGTCGTGGAAGCCGGGTACGAGGAGACCACTCCCGTACAGACCGCCGCCATTCCCATCGCGCTTGCGGGCGGCGACATTGTCGGCACTGCCCAGACGGGCACCGGCAAGACCGCAGCCTTCGTGCTGCCCATCCTGAATTCACTGCTCACCGTCCCCGCCAAGCGCGGGCTCACGCGGGCACTTATCGTCACCCCCACTCGCGAACTGGCCGAGCAGATTCACCAGAGCATCCGGCAGCTCGCCCGTTTCACCAAGATCAAGTCCGCCACCGTCTACGGCGGCGTCGGCTTCCCCAGCCAGGAGCGCGCTTTGCGCCAGGGCACTGAGATCATCGTCGCCTGCCCCGGGCGCCTGCTCGACCACGTCCGCCGCGGCAACGCCCGTCTTGCCAACGTCGAGATCCTCGTCCTGGACGAGGCCGACCGGATGCTCGACAGGGGCGTCCTGCCCCCCGTGCGTGAGATCGTCGCAGAGGCGTCGCGTCGCCGCCAGAGCATGATGTTCTCGGCCACCTTCGCCCCCGAGCTCAACCGCCTCGCCAAGGAAATCCTCGACAATCCCCAGCGGGTCGAGGTCGGCCACGTGGCCCCCGCGACCACCATTGAGCACACCTTGCTGCCCGTCGCCCAGGAGCAGAAGACGGCGCTCCTGCTGCAGCTTCTGGAGGAAACCAAGACTAAGTCCGTCCTGGTCTTCACCCGCACCAAGCACCGCGCTGACCGCGTGGCCAGGCAGATCGAGCAGGCGGGTCGCAGCATCGCTGTCCTGCATTCCAACCGGTCACAGGGCCAGCGCCAGACGGCGCTCGACGGCTTCCGCTCCGGCAAGTTCGAGATCCTGTGCGCCACTGACATCGCCGCCCGCGGCCTGGACATCGCCACGATCTCACACGTGATCAACTACGACATCCCCGACACCGCGGATGCCTACATCCACCGCATCGGCCGCACCGGCCGTGCCGAGCACACCGGCGACGCCCTCACGTTCGTAACCGCCGACGATCACGGCACGGTACGCGACATCGAGCGCGCTCTCGGCGAGCCCATCAACGTCCGCAAGGTCGAGGGCTATGACTACGGCCGGCCCACGATGATCGTCTCCCATGGCGGAGGCAGGGGCGGCTCCGCACCAACCTCATGGAGTTCGCGCGGCAACGGCGGAGCCAAGGGCGGCGGTTGGAACCGCAGCTCAGGCCGCAAAGCCAGCCGGCGGCACTAGGCCTAACAAGCAAACAAAAAAGGGGAGCCAGGCCCAAAAGCCCGGCTCCCCGACACTCCTACGCTCCCACGCTCCTACCGCTTCTTCTTCCCCGCCTTCTCCTGTCGCCGCACATCCCCCTCAATCTTCTTCACCTGCTCCGGGTCCATCTTGAACATCGGCAGCTTCTCCACCGTAACCCGGTAGCCTATCTTCTTCTCCACCTTGTTGATGATGGCCTCAGCGACCGCCCGCCCCCGGTCCTGGTTCTTGCGCAGCGCCTCCGCATACGCCGTATACTGCTCCTCGGTGATCTTCGCCTCGTTCAGCGCCTTCTCCATGTATGCCAGCAGGTTCAGTTCATAGTCTTTCCCCTGCTTGAGCCCAATAGCCGCCACCACGATCTTCGCTGAGATGTCGGTAAACTTCGGGTCAGTCAGCGGGTTGCCCGGCAACAGCGGTGGCAGCGACTCCTCCGCGGTCTTGGGCCGATGCGGCTTATTGCCTGCCTTCTCTGCCTCGGCCTGCGCCGGTGCCGGCGTCGGTGCCGGCCCGGCTACCACCCCATCTCCTGGCGGCTGCACGGCCAAAGGCTCGCGTGCGACCGACGCCTCGTGGCGCCCGGAACCGTAGTTCTGCCACACCACCACACTCACAGTGGCCACTGCCAGCACTGCAACTATGATCCACAATCGCGTCCGGTTCAAAGTCTGCCTCCAGGTATCAGCTACACACAGTATAGCCCCTCCTACCGCCCAGGTCGAGCGCCTCGCAGGCTTCGGGTGAGCCCGCGTTCCGTAGGTAGACTGTCGTCTCAGCTACCCCTGTTCCCATGCCACCCAGCCGTACGAGCGGCTTCCAGCCGTGAGGGCAACGCGCCTGGGGCAGGTCTTCTAGACCTGCGGGGCTGCTGAGCCGCCCAGGCAGATTGAATCGGCAAGAACAATCGGAAGGCCGCTGACGGCACGGCTGGAAGCCGTGCCTGAGGTGGTGTCATCTCGCGGCTGGAAGCCGCTCGTACGACCGAGGACAATCTAGAGGGCCGGTCCACCTACTGAACTCGGATACACCCGCGGGCCCCTTCCTGCGAACGAAAACCTCTACGTTTCGTCAAAGGGGCCGAGGGAGACACCTTCCCGTCGAGCTTCACCATCTGATCTCACACACCAGGAGCGTGGGCGCGGTTGCCCATTGCTCACTATTGAACATACCTTGCGTTTGCGCGCTGGTATGGCGTCGCGGCGTTAGGGTATATCACTGATAGTGAGCCTGTACATGGTCCCGACCGGCAGTTTGCCGCCTCGGGTGCCGGGGTAGAATGTAACTACATTGCACATCTTCAACAACTACAACCTGTCAGGTTCGGGCACGTGTGAGATCGAGGTCCCCGGCCGATGAACCTCCAACTACCCGCCATATCCGTTGAGGAACGCCAGGCTCCCCGCGCCATATCCGGTGGCCGCGTGCGGATGCCCCGGCGCTACCGCCGCCGCATTATCGTCGCCGTGGGCGTCCTGGCGGGCATCATCCTCTGGCTGAGTTACCTGCGCTTCATGCTTCCGGCCGCGGGCTGGCCCACCTACGTCCTCTTCGGTCTCACCGGCGCCGCGTGCGGCTATGCCCTCGTCACCATCCCGCGCTTCATCTGGCACTTCCTGCGCAAGCAGGTCTACCAGGTGCTCATGCGCCAGTGGACCGATCGCTCGCACGTGGTTGCCTCTGTTGCACGCCGCGAGCTTCAGGACGAGGACACGCCACGGACGCCCCAGCGTGAAAACGACCTGGCGGTCATCGCCTTCCTCCAGCGTGACTTCCCCGCCGCCGGAGAGGGCTACTCCGCCGCCCGGCAACACGGCGCCAAGGAGCCCCAGGTCAACCGCTCTGTAGCCTTGGCCGAGCCTTCCCAGTGGGATCAACTCAAGTCCCTGCTGCAGATCGACCAGAGCGCCGAGAGCCTTCCCGCTTTGAGCAATCTGGCACGTTTGGCCGCCTTCACGCCCGACACTGACTTGGTCGAGCGCCTTTGGAACGTCGCGCAGCAGCACGCCTCTTCTGGAGCCCGCCCTGAGGGCCTGGCCGCACTGCTCAACAACCTCGCGGTACGTGCCATGCAGGAGCGCCGCCTCCCGCAGGCTGCCCGCGCACTCAAACTGGCCCTGCAGCGCCAGCCATCATATCCCTACGCCCACGCCAACCTCGCCGTCCTCGCCTGGCGCGAGGACGACCTCAACCGCGCGATCTCTGAAAACGCCTCCGCCGCGGGCCTCGTTGCCGAGGAAGAACTGATCTTCAGCAACTTCGGAGCCTTGCTCGCCCTCGCCGGAGACGCCCGCGCCGCCGAGCCCTGGCTGCTGCGCGCCCATCGTCTCCAGCCGCGCCACCCCGCGATACTCATCAACCTTGCCAACGTCTACCGCCTCGTCGGCAAGCCCGAAGAGGCCATCGCGACCTACCACGACGCGATTGCCCAGCCCCAGGAGCCATCCTTTGCGGCCGCCTCGCGAAACCCACGCGCCTGGGCCCACTACAACCTCGCCCACCTCCTGCACGCCCAGGGGCATCTCGGGCCGGCCCTTGAGCACCTCCAGACCGCTGCCGCCCACGTTCCTGACGACCCTGACATCCTCACCAATCTCGGCTGCGTCATGTTCGCCGACCGCGACTTCGCCGCTGCCTACCGCTATTTCGCCCAGGCCTCCGAACTTGCTTCTCTGGGCCGCTTCCGCCGCAATCTCATTCGCTCTGAACTCGCCTCCGGTCATCTCGCCGAGGCAGCAGCGCTGCTGGAGCAGGAGCAGACCGATGAGGGCGCAGAAGCCGATCACCTCAATGTCGAGCAGGGCCTCGTCAGCCTCCTGCGCGCCCTGCAGATCAAGCCGGAGACCGAGACCCACCGGCAGATGATCGAGTTCAACCTCAGCGCCGCCGCCGGGGCCTTCACCAAAGCTATCGCCAAAGGCAACAGCTCCGCTCTCGAAGCGGCCTTCAACTATGCCCTCACCCAGTACGCCCGCGGCGACTACCGGGCCGCCGCGGAGACCCTGGCCCAGACCCTGCAAAAGAACCCCGGACATGGCCGCCCGGACATGTACTACGCCACCGGCATGGCCTTCATCATGGCAGGCATGCGTGAGCGCGAGCAGCACGACGTCGCTGCCGACGGCAAGCTCCCCGGCCCCGTGCGTGAGCTCTTCGTCAAGGCCCGCCCCTACCTGGAGAAGGCCCTCGAGCTTGGCATGCACCGCGGTGCCACCGAACCCACTGCCGCGGCCGTCGCCGCCGCCGTCCCCCAGCACGCCCTGGCCGAAATCGCCGCCTATGATCTCGGCCTGCTCAACTACCTCCTGGGCGAATACCAGAAGGCAATCGAAGTCTTCCGCAAGATCGTCCGCAACGAGTCCCCGCCCCACCTGCTCAATGCCATGGCCATCAGCCAGGCCCGCCTCGCCCAGGAGATGCAACTCTCCGCCCAGACCGCCACCCTGATGGCTGACAGCCGCAAGGCAGAGGTCCGCCACCAGTCGCGTCAGTTGCTCGCCGCCGCCATCTACTACTTCAAGCTCGCGCTCCAGATCGCGCCGCAGGCCTCGCTCACCCACGCCAACATGGGCCTCGCCCTGATGCTCCGCAACCAGCGCGGCGACGTCGAGGACGCACTGCAACACTGGCAACTCATGCACCAGCACGGTGACGCCCGCGCGCGGAAGACCTTCGAGGCCTTCATGCAGGCCCAGTCACCGGAAGCCGCCCAGCGCTTGCGCTTCCAGGACATGGAGCTCATCTTCCGCCCGCTCAACGTGGCCGATTGGGTAGTCATCCCTCAGCCACGTATGAGCCCCCCACGCTACCTCATCGAGGAACTCCTGGACATCCCCGACTGGCAACTGGTGGCCTACCACAAGCTGGTCAACCGCGCCCTGACTTTCCGGCGCAAGGCCGAAAGAACCCGAAGCCGCCTCCGCCGCCTGGCCCTCTAGACCCCCTCGCCCCCCCTCCCCGCGTAGTGCGGGCGTCTCGCCCGCCTCGGTACCACCCGCATATCGCGACGTCTCGCCCGCTTGTCGTAGGTGCGTGAAGCGACGTCCGCATCGCAGGGCCTCCCTGCCCGCAAGCCGCTCGAGGTGCCCCCCTCTCTTCTCCGATGTACGCCTGTTCAGCCGCCTTGGTGTCGACCCCGTAGATACGTACTGATACGCAAAACCAAAACGTACCAGTACGCATTGACGTTCGCATGCGTGCTACGTATGATCACGATGCCCGATTATCATGCTTTGCGTGAACGGGCTAAACGGGAGGGAGACCCCACGCGGTTTCTGGGAACCGCTCCTTCCTCGCGAAGCAAACGCTGGTTCTCGTTCGGAGGGTGATACTGGCATGCGAACGGACCCTCGATGTGCGGCAGAGCGTTCACGGTGGCGCAACCTCCGGCTGTTCATCTACATACTGGGGGCGACCTGTTGTCTCGATGCCGCTCTCGCCGACCGCGTTGAGCAGGACAATGGCATACGAGTTGGCGAGATCACTGCATATGACGAGAGAGTACTCGAGAGCATGGTTCGCAACCTGGCGACGAGCCTGGGCCAAGCTCAGTTTTTCGATCAGTCAGCCATCGCCGGGAGGATAGGCAACGTACAAGGGGTGACGGCCTCTCAAAGGGCGATTGGCGCTTCGTTAAGCTTGGTGCCAGAGGTGGTGCCGGGAGAGAGAACGACGACCACGACCTATGATGCAGCAGACCAAGTCACAGGCAGAGAGGTAGTCGCAGAGCAATCGGGGGGAACACCCTCTACCACGCCGCCTACCGTGAGTGCAGGCGTCTCTCCCACTCTCCCGTCTTCCCTGGCCTTTGGCGCTCGGGCCACTCTGAACGAGCAGATGCAGATGAGTTTCGAGCTAGAGAACTACAGGATGTTCCTCGCAGGAGCACCTTCAGATCGTTTCACAGAACGTGGCGACTATGTGCGATGGACAGTGCTGCTTGGAGTGCCTGTCCTGATAGATCCGAAGTACAGCGATGCCGTGGCCGAGGTCAAGCTGAACGTGTCTGTGGAGGACAACACGCCTGGTACTGTGCCTGGCAAGGGACTGCGCGTCATCAGGATGATGCCGCAGCAGAAAACCTATAACCGTGCCGTCTACACCAGTGATACGAGGGCCTTGTCCCTGGGGGCGGCTATCGGTGCTGTGGCCGGCATTGGCGGGACGTACTCCAACAGCGATAACCGGATGTACCTCGTGGCTGATACCGATACCCTCGCCGTGCCTATGTACCCGCGCGGCGATCAGGATAGCATCACGTTCGGCTGGCAGTTCAAGCCAGTGTTGGGGCGCAGGACCGTCGAACCCTCCCACCAGTTGTTGTTTGTAATGCTCGGACTCCCTGACGAGGTCGCCAAAAGGGCCTATGAAAGCCAAGGATATGCCCCCAAGATACATATCAGCGTCACCACCAGCTGGCATCGCTTCAAGCTAGACGCGCCACTCGGTCCTGTGATTGAGGGGAGTAGCGTCCCGGCACCCAAGCCTACCTGTCCACGGGTGACACCGTACCCGAACATTGGGCCGTTCGATGAGGTGACCCACGCTCGATGCTTACAGCGCTTGGCCCCTCCTTCGACGTTGCCGTGGTGGGCGACCCAGTCGATTGACGTCAACCAGGGCGAGAATCTAAAGGAAACCGCATCCTCGCCATGGATCGACGGTACCACGGTCAAGCGCCTCGGTGGTGGGCTGTACGAGGCGACGTGGCGCGGGTCCAATCTCTCCGGCGCGCAGGTGCGGCTCGGAGACACGGTGTTCGGACCGACAACCGGGCTGATGTGTCTCGGGAGCACGACCCTACGTGCGGAGTTGCCAATCGCCAAGCTGGCCCTGGCCGATCCGGTCATCGTGGGCTCCACAGGCGTATCCACTTCCGGCGTTGAGAAGGATGCCAAGCAATACGAAGACGCTAGGCAACTCGTGCGAAATCCGTCCCATCCGCAAATGAATCCCAATATCAGTGCTGACAAGACACAATACAACGTCACGATAGCACTGCCGGAGCCGAGGACGGAGACGGACGAAGCGTTCTGGCCGGACTTGGTCAAGACCACGGACCCGTGGTTTGTGGTGGCCGGCGACAAGGTACTCGATCTCCCTGGCAATGCGTACTGCAAAGACAGCAACACTCTTGTCTTCAACATAGACGCCAACCTTCTGGCCAGCGTAGACAAACTGATTCTGCGCCAAGGGTTGATGGGACTTCGCAACGCATTTGAGATAGATGTCACTCTCACGGACCGCTTCTCCGTGGACAAGCTTCAGGTCATGGCACAGGCTCCTGATGAGGCGGACTTCTACTATGTCGGGCTCAGTGGCCATCACCTTTCGGATAGCATCTGTCTGCAAGTTGGGAAGACAGAGATGGAGCCAATGTCCGAGTTCAAGGACAACCCGAGGCACCTGCTGGTGTTCAAAGTGCCCGGCGCAGACGTTCAGAGCCAGGACAGGGCACTGGTCTGGCGCAAGGGCCAAAGCAAGACGGAGAGACTCTTCCCCCTGCTCATCGGCCTGACGAAGGACCTGAAGGTCCCATCCCCGCAAAAAGCGATTGAGTTGCCGCCGGTGGTCGAGGGCAAGGCTGTGCCGATTCATGTCACAGGAAGCCGCGTTCAGGATGTTGTGGCTGTCTTCTTCAACAACCAGGAACTGGATCGGTACAAACCTGCCAGTAAACCTGGGGAAGCCACTCCCAAGATCAGCACAGGCCAGCGCTGCGCGGATGCGAAGGGCTTCTTCTTCCTGCCACCAGACGCGCTTGTCCAGGGCAGCGAGCGGACCCTGGTCTTCAAGCTGAAGCAGGAAGGCAGTCAGGACGAGGAGACGCTTGTTATAGCTCTACCCGTCCAGCCGAATCCAACCACCGGCGCGGCCAAGAGCCGGTAGCTCAGCTCTGAGTTACGACGCCGCACGCGCACCGCGAAGTGCGGTGCGATCTAGGAAACCGGGCTCTGCATCAAAGGAGGGATCGCGAATGTACAATCTCTACGCCATTGCCACGCGTGCGCACGGCCGTATCCATGTCCATCTGTCCGGCCAGTTGGCGAATCCAAGTTACTTTGCGGAGATCTATGACAAATACCCCGGCGGCAACCGACAGTATGTGGTGGATCCGGGAGTTGCACGGGTCTTCATCGCCGAGACCCAGAAGACGCCTGAGCCGGGGGCAGCACAGGTGGTGGTCCCTTGGTTTTCCAGCATTGACATTCCCGATGAGACCCATACTTCCGTTCAGGTTCTGGTGAACGAGATGGCGGTACTGGACGTGAATGTCATCGAGCCGGATGGGAAGTATATCGTCTACGCGTTGACGGGTGCAATCCGGCCAGACGGCAGATGCATCATCGTTCCTCAGACACAGCATGTTCTGAGCATCTACACACCAGAATTCGGCCCGGCTCCGTACGAGGAGTGCAGCAGTTGGGTAGAGGAGCACTGCCCCTGCACCTAGCCTGCCAGTGGCGCAACTAGAAGACTGGGTAGCCGCCGCCTGCGGCTACCGTTGTCAGGATGGACGGATCCTTGGCGAGATGCTCTGCAGCGAGCAGTTGGTGGCGCGCGAAGGCTCCGTCCCCCGCGCAGTGCGGGCGTCTCGCCCGCAGCCGTTATCCCCGCCCCCCCCATCCGCCTCCGCTGTAGGGCGTAGCGACGTCTGCGTCGCACGGGGCACGTACCCGGCCGGCCGTCATCACCGACCTCCCCTCACTCCCTCCCCACAAACCACTCCACCCCAGGCAGGAAAACCATCCCCGCAAGGCGCACCTACCGCACCATACGCCCTCTCAACTAGTGTCTTGTCCAATAAATATCTAATCAATTAAATAAAAGGATTTCGGCTGGCTTGTGGAATAGGCAGATCATCTTGCTTGCGGAGTGATCTATGTCTGGTCCACGAGCCGTTCCGATTATCCTG
>JBDKRC010000036.1:0-13819 GCA_039683575.1 Armatimonadia bacterium
CTACGGCTTCCGCGACGTCCAATTCTTCATGCTCAAAATACTCCAGCGATGCGGACAGTTGCCCTCGCTGCAGCACGTACTTACGACATGTCAATAGGTTCTACCCACACTAATTGAGGAAGAGCCAAGGCAGGAATCAGACGTTCACCCCGTAGATGGTGGCATCAAAGGCTTCCAGCCGCAGAATCAGCGCGTCGTAACGATACGGTTCGCTGGTGCGGTCGCCCTGCCAGCGGATAGTGTGACCGGTGCTGTCGCCCTGTACGGGAAGGGCTTCGTCGAGATGGTAGCCTTGCAGCGGACGGCCGAAGATGTCGCGCAACTCCGCCCGCAACTGCCCTCTTACTGCGGCATCAACGGTGATCTCGGCGGCTCCGGGAATGCACTTGACCTCGAGCGTACCGCGAAGGCCCGCGGTGGTCTGCAGGCCCGCCAGACGCCGTTTGGGCACACGGGCGGCCATGATGACCGTGCGGCGCGTGTCTACGCCCTCGGGCAGTTCGCGGTTATGCTTCCAGTTCCCCCCGTCATAGAGCATCAGCCAGTCGTCGCCGCTTTCCAGCAGGCGGTTGGTGGGATAGATCGAGTAGTAGTCAATCTCATCAATCCCGCCCCGAGGGATGAAGCCGCCGCGGAGCGGGCGGTTCCAGTGACGGCCATCGCGACTGAAGCAAAGCTCAAGGTCCATAGTCTGCGCCCAGCAGCGGTAGTGGCCGAGCATCCCCACCCGCCAGTCGTCCAGTTCGTGCACGGACATGTGGTAGAACTGGATGTCGAGCGGGTCGTCCTCGTCGGGGATGATGATGAGCTCCGGGTCGCTCCAGAGCAGGCCGTCGTCGCTCGTGCGCCGGTGCATCACGCGGATGATCTGCGGGGCGTTGTCATGCGGGGTGTAGTGGTGGGACTGCGGGTCGTTGGGTGCGAGCCAGACCGAGTACATCTCGAACATGCGCAGACGCTCGTTGTAGTAGACGAAGGTCGCGTCGTTGCTGCGGCGGCGCTTGGCCTCGAGCCACGGAACGGTGCGCTCGGCCTCGAAATCCGCGCGCACGACGGGCGCAGTCAGTCCCGCAGCAAAGCCGGACTGCCCCACATTGAAGTCCGAGGGATGAAAGACGCAAGGATCGTCAAGGTTAACGATCTCGAAGTCGAGACCATTGTCGCTTTCGGCGGCAACATAGCGGGCGCGGCCACGGTCATGGCCGTGCCACCAGAAGTAGATGCGGACGCGCCCGTCGGGCAGGGGGACGGCCTGCTGCTGCACCAGGCGTTCCTCGAGCGCGAGGCCCCCTGGGTGAATGTAGCCATCCTCCCCCACCCTGACTCTGTCCCAATGCAGTCCGTCGGCGCTTTCGGCGATGGCCAGATGGTAGTCGCGACCCGGATATGCGCCGCGGTCTGAGTAGTAAAGCCGCCAGCCGCCTTGCCACGGGATGACAGAGTTTGCGAACACCGCGTAGTGGTGCTCCGGCTCCTTGCCGCTGAAGTCTACGGGGCCGAGTTTCTCAACCGGCGCAGGCGCGAGATGCAGGCCGTGTGAGGACAGCAAGTCAGCATCGTCGTAGAAGCGGATGGTGCGGCCCATGCGCGTCACCTCAGTCGAAGGGTCCGGCTACCTTGTTCATGGTGATCCGCTGCGTGCCCAGGCGGCGGGCTGTGGCATCGGGGCCGGTCTTCAGCGCGGCCTCGATGGTATAGGCCCCGGCAGGGAGACCGGCAGTGTTGAGCGTGGCGTCGAGACGCTCGGCGTCGGCAGAGAGCACCTGACGCCGGAGGGCATGAGTGCCCTGCAGCAGCGAGAAGACGACTACAGCGCGCTCGGAGAGTGCCTCGTCGAGGTTCAGGTCAAGGTGCAACTGGCCGGCGGCATCATTGAGATAGTACAGGACTGGCTTGAGCGTCATCTTCAGGGCCGGGAGGACCTGCTGCTCCATGTGGCGCTCGGCGTAGGAGGCGTTGGTGTTGGCGTCTCGTACGACGAGCTTCATGGTTGCCGGGGCCTGATCGGTAGCTATCTCGTACGGGAGGGTCACTTGCTCGGACTTCCCGGGCTCCAGTGCGAACGGTCCCTTCTGGCGGTAGAGGGCGACCTTTTTGCCCTGCTTCCAGTCGAGAATGACGACGAAGTTCTTCGTCTCGGCGCTGTCGTTGCGAACGGTGGCGGTTAGTTCGTTGACTCCGACGACGCCGCGGCCGAGGCGGAAGTCCTGCAGGTAGCTGCCGCCGATGGTCGCGATGCCGAAGCGGCCGGGGACGCCGAAGCCCGAGCCGGTGGGCGACCAGCAGGAGAGTTCGAGGCTCTCGAGCGGCCGTCGCTCGCGGCAGATGTTGAAGCCGAAGACGTTGGAGGTGAGGTCAAGCGAGGTCAAGGGAATGCCCATCTCGACGAACCACCGCCGGCCGGGCACATCGACCTTCGCGCCACGCTCCAGGGCCGGGCGCCAGGACTTGTCCTGCGGGTTGGACCAGAAGACCTTGCCAAGGGTGTTGATGACGATCTGGCGGAAGGTCGAGCGCGTCGGGCCGGGATCGAAGAAGAGCTCGAGGCAGTCATCTCCCCACACCGGTCCGCCGTCCTGGGCGACACGGGCGGTGATGTTGGTGATGTTCTCTTCGAGGCACTCAGCGGCGACGTAGAGGCTCTTGCCGTCGGTGCAGAGCCACACATGCGTCTGCTGGTCCGCGGGGCCGCTGCCGTCGATGCGGGTGAAGCCGGGGATCTTCGCAGCTTTCTGCCACACCGCGTCGCTGAGATCGCCGTCGCACGCGGGAGCGGACTGGACCATCGGGATGCCGACCTGCTTCTGAGCGGCCATGGCTCCGGCGGTTGTGTCCGCGGCGCGGTCACTCCAGCGCAGGTCCTGGATGAGTTCTTTACCAGTCACGGCGGGCGGCGTCTTAGCCCGCGGAGTTGCCGGGGTCTCTCTGAGCGCTTCCATGATCTTCATGGTAGCCGAGGCGATCTGCCAGCGTACGCGGTCGTAGGTATCGAAGTCCCAGCCATTGGGAACCTTCAGCGGGCCGTAGGCAATCTTGGAGCCGTCGGGGCCGCTCTTTTCGCTGGTGAAGGCGGCGGTGCCACGAGTCTGCGGATTGTACCTGATACTCTTGGAGATGGCAGCCAGAGCGGCCTGGCCCTGCTTCGCGGCACGCTTGGCAGCGACGGAACGGGAGGCCTGGGCGCGCTGAATGGCGCGCTGGAGCGTGTAGACGTACTTGAAGTCATCCACGCCTGCGCGAGCGCCCTCCCAGCCGGTGGAGGGGCCGCCGACTTCGCCGATCTCTGGCATCGGGGGGTACCAGTGCATCCAACTGCCGGTCTCGGCGTCCTGGTCGTCGTAGGGGTTGCCCGCGTAGGAGATGTAGGCCCAGTTGTACGTGCCGCGCGTTCCAGCACGGAGCTGGAAGAAGCCATTGCAGTACCGGCCCATCTCGGGGCGGTAGGACTCCACATCGTTGTTGTAGGAGACGATTATCCTGCCTTGAGCCTTCGCTTCGGCCAGCTTCTTGGCTTCAGGCACGGCACCGTTGCCATTCCAGACGTCGGCATAGGGCCCGACTTCGTTCAGGAAGTAGCCATCAACCGGGCCATCGATCTCGGTGCGCTGGCCGGGGATCTCTTTGAGCCACTTGAGGCAGGCGAGGTTGCGGCTGCGCTCGTCTGGGCCCTGCCATGACGGCTCGTCCACGGGCTGCACGATGATTTCGGGCCACCCGCGCTCTTTGTGCACGCGCGCCATTTCCACCCAGAAGGCTTTGTAGGTCTCGATGTACTCCGGAGAGCCGAAGGCGTGCTTGCCCGCTACCGTCTGGCCCGTGTCACTGAGCTGGATGCTGGGCATGGGGAATTTCAGGTCGCGGTACAGATTCATGAAAGTCTCGTAGCGACTGCCTGCGACCGGGGAAACGGTGACCTTCGTGCCGTCAAGCTTCCACTCGGCATCGTCCAGCCCGAAGCAGAGACCTACTGAGGTCATGCCATGGGCGCGCTGGTCGCGCAGATCGCGCTCCATCACGCGGCGCTCGTCCTCGAGGGTCTTGGCGAACGAGGGCCTGGTGTAGTACTCGCCCCAGAGCATGTGCTTGGGCTCGATGAGGGTGTATGGCAGCACGCGGACCTGAAGGGGCACTTCCGAGGCCTGTCCCTTCTCAGCCTTCACCGTTACAGTGCCGCTGTAGACACCGGCAGCGGTTCCGGCCGGGATGGTGACGTTGAGCCAGTATAGCTGCGTCCGGCCGGCGGGAACGGCCACGGAGGCGCGCTCTTCGAGGATCGTCGGCATGTCCTTGATGTAGTAGTCGGAGGCGTACACCCAGCGCTTGTCGCGGTAGCTGACGGGGTAGGGCTTGATCGCCGAGGCCGGCAGCGCGGCCTTTGCGCTCTTGAGGTCCGCAGGCACCAGAGTCGTCTGCCCCAGGTCCTGAAGTCCACGCACGCACAGGGCTACAGGAACCGTCTGCCCCGGGCAGCCGAACACTGAGAGCTTGGGATCGGCCTCTCCGGGGAGCGGGGTGGTGTTCGGGAACACGCTTTCGAGCCAGTGGCGAGCGAAGACAAGGTAGCCGCGCTGGTTCTCCGCATCGGTGGGCTGAATCGCCGGGGCTGTCTCCTGATGGACGATCGACTTGAACTTCGCCGCCATCGCGGTGAAGCGGAAGTTGTCGAGGTAGAGCGTGATGTCCTTGCGTGGCATCCTGAAGTACGGGTAGATCTTCGTGATCTTCTTCATGTCCAGGTCGTAGCGGTGTGAAGTTAGCCACAGCTCGACGGTACTCTTGCCCGGGTTGATGTTGCTGGAGAGGAAAACGCTCTTCCCACCAGCATCATCAATGCGACAGCTCATGCTGACTGGGCCGCTGCCGGGGTTGAAGACGTCGAAGGCAAGGATGGCGACGCCGGAGAGGTCGGGATTGGGCGGCGTGAAGGCCAGGCCCGGCCAGCTGTCGGTTGTTGAGCCTTTGACCTTGACCAGAAGGCTGTACTGGCCGTCTGTGGCATGTTCCTTGACCTGAGTGGCCTCTAGTCCACCCGCGGAGAAGGCCTTCAACTCCTGCGGCGTCTCGAAAGAGTTGAAGGTCTGGGCGGAGCAGAAGCTGGTGAGAATCAGGGAAAGCAGGAGAATGTGGCGGGTCATGGAGCACCTCAGGAGACGGCATGATCAGACAGACGCGGTGTGGTTCGTCATCAGACAGGCGGACTCCTGCGCCATGAGGGGGCTGAGGACCTTCATGATCATCATCCACAAGTTGACAAACCGTGCAGGTTATACTACATTAGCATTGTGTCTGATCTACTTCAGCCGCGCCGGGGAGGGATGCCCAATGCGCGGCACAGTTAAGTGGTTTGATGCGAAGAAGGGGTATGGCTTCATTCAGCGTCCAGGTGAAGAGGACATTTTCGTCCACTTTACGTCTATAAGACAAAAGGGCTTTAAGACCCTGGACGATGGTGAAGAGGTGGAATTCGAGATCTTCATGGGTGACCGAGGCCCGCAGGCGACTAATGTCTCCAGACTGGGTGGTGGCGATGCGTGGCAGGAGCCTGCAGACATTGCACCGCGGGAGTCTTGGTGAGACTAAGCTGGATCGTCGTGAGCCCACTTTCACCCCCTGCTGCGCAGGGGGAAGGTGGGCTATTTTGTTTCCCGGAGGAGTGGCGAAATGCGCATCGATTTTAAGGGATTGAACAACTTCGTGGTGGAGCCGGGGTTCATCGACCACGCTCGCCCGCGCCTTGAGGGCCTCCTTCACTTTAGCGACCGGCTACGTGAATGCCGCGTAGCCATTTCTCTGCAGCGTGGACGCTACACGGTTGAGATCACCTCCGACATCAACGGTCAGGTCTTTCGCTCCGAGACCAGGGACAACGACCTGCTGGCCGCGTTCGACGCCGCTCAGGAGAAGATCGAGCGGCAACTCACAGCTTTCAAGGCCAAGCGCGTGCGGCTCCGCAAGCAGGGCCCGCGCCGGGGCGAGGCTCTGCCTGAAGTGCCGGTAGTGGTACCTGCCGATGACGAAGACGAGGAACTGATCGAGTACGACATCATCCGCACGAAGTCTCACGCGGTCAAGCCGATGTCCCCGCAGGAGGCCGTGCTGCAGATGGAGATGGTCGGCCACGACTTCTACGTCTTCCGCGACGACACCAACGACCAGATCCAGGTCGTCTACCGGCGGCGCAATGGTGGTTACGGTCTGATCGTCCCGACGGAGCAGATGGAGGAAGAAGAGAAGTAGGCGCAAGACCTCGCGAGAAAACAACGGGCGGCCCGCAGAGGGCCGCCCGTTTTCGTATCTGCCAAAACCGCTGCTACTGCCGTGGGACGTACACCCGCACCTCGCCCTCGCGGAACACCTCACTCAGCCCGTATGACTCCAATCGCCGCCCGCCCTGAGCGATGATCCACCGAATGTCATCTTCCTTCAGGAGGCGCCGCATCCCCGCCTCTCCCCCATCCGTCGCGCGACGGAGTTCCGCGTACCGTGCATCCCACAGTTCGCCCTGGCCGAACTTGCGCGCCATGTCTTCGTTGTCGAGCCAGATGCGGGCGTTGAGCAGGCCTGAGACGTATCCCCAGTTGTGGCCGAGATGCTCGATCTGCGGGAAGCGGCCGGGCGTGGGCTGGTAGCGAGGGTCGATCAGTACGATGTCGCGCGGACTGGCGTGCTGGTCGAGATACCGCAGGGCCGCCATCTCGTCGGCAGAGACGATGGAAACAGGAAGTCCAACTCGGCACCAGAGGGAGAGCTGCGCGTTCTCCCATGAGCCGTAGAAGACCAACACGAGCAACAGGAGCAGGCCCCAGCGGCGTCTGAGCCACGTCCAGTTCTCGACAAGCAGGTATGCGAGGCCGAGGTTCGCGAGGAGAAGCGCGGGCCAGAGCACGCGCAGGACGTCGTATTGCGCGCCCTGGTAGGCGAGTTTGTTGAAGTCTACCACCGCACTTAGCAATACCCCGCCGGTGACAAGACAGAGCCCCAGCAGGTACTCCGGCTGCGCCAGTCGCCGCCAGGGGAAGCGATGTGCGGCCAGAAGAACCAGGCTGCGAACCCACAGGCTGCCGAGCAGGTAGAAGATGACAGCGATCGGATAGACGGCGAGGAACTTCAGGAGCTTCAGAGCGCTTGTCGCGCTCGGATTGGCCAGCAGCGGCGACAGAGGCTCAGACAGGAAGGGGAAGGCCCACGAGAGTGCGCGGATCGTCGGGGAAGGGCCGATGGCCGCCAGTGGCGAGCCGCCGCCCGTGCCCGTGCCCATGAAGAGTTTGAGCACGACTATGCCGAGGAGTGCCCCAGCGGTCAGTGTAGCCGCCAGACCGACATCCTGCCGGCGGATGAGGCAAATTACGAGCCAGAGCGGCATGGCCACGTATACTGCCAACCCCAGCCACGGAACGTGGCCGAGACCGGAGACCAACATCAGCAGCGAGAGCCAGATAGCGCCCTTCTGCCGCTCTCGCACCGCCAGGACCAGCAGGGCCAGCATCGTTAGCAGCACTGGCACCGCGACCGCAAAAATGTCCGTTCCTGCCCAGTGGAGTGCGGGGGAATGGGCGAAGCGATCATTCAGAAGCCAGCGCGGGTTGCCGAGAAAGGCGGTGAGGAGCGTAGCGGTTGCCGCTACTGCTGCTGTCGCGCCGAGTGCGCGGTAGAGGGCCAGGGCGCAGCAGGCCGCCACAGGCACCCCAAACAGCCCCAGCCACAGCGCAGCGACCTGGTAGTAGTTGGAGGAAATGCCCAGGGCCTTCATGACCGGCAGGAGTGCAGTGAACCGCAGAAGCGACATGCCCTTCATCGGGACGCCGGCAAGCCACGGCCAGTCCGGGCGGCCGGCGCAGTCCATGAGGCTCGACAGCACGGCATTGCGGTACAGCAGGTCCGGCCAGACGAAGCGGCCGGCGAGGCTGCCATCGTCGAGGTAGCGGATCTGGCCCCAGTTCATCGCAGCGGTGAAGAGCAGGCCCACAAGCACGGCCAAAACGAAGACCAGGCGCTGGCTTCGCTGCAGATCGCAAGCCTCGCGTCCGCGTGTCAGGTCCCACACGACCATCCCCGCCCCCAGACCTATCGCCAGCCAGCCAAAGCCAGTCGCCAGCCACGGCTGGCTGTTCATCGCCGCGAGGTAGCCGACCCAGCCCAGTATAACCAGACCAACGGCACAGGCGACGCCGAGGCGTTCCTGGGCAGAGCCCAGCCGCAGACCCGCAAGCCGGCACAGCAGGCGGCCCGGGCCGTAGGCGGCGAGGTACACCGCGATCACAAAGGCGATCATCAACCACAGCGGAGGTGGATACATGTGCCGTCCTCAGGGGGGCAGTCGCAGCCGATAATCTCGGCGCCATTCAGCTTGTCCAGAAGGAGGCCGATTCCCTTCTGCTATCAATGGAAAAGAGCGCCCCAATCGGAGCGCTCTTTGGCGAAACGTCGTCAAAATCGGCGGTTAGCCACCGGTCGGGGACTTCATCTTGGCCAGGGCAGCGTTAAGCGTCGCGGCCCACTGGTTGGCCAAAGCCTCAATGGCGATGTTGCCATTGGCCGCCGCGTCGCCTGAGGTAACGGTCACTACCTGGACGTCCCCATACTTCACTGTCCATTCGTCGCCCTTCAGCACGGCTTGGGCAGTCAACCGGCCCTTGCGGCCGTCGGAGAGCATGCTGACGACCTGGGCTTCGACCTTCTTACCGCGAGCTTCCAGGGAGGGAGAGCCGTCACGATCGCGCAGACGGAACAGGAACACGCCACCCACCGCAACCTCATAGGTGTCCGGCAACGCCGGGCCAGCGTTGGTCAGGGGGCCTGCGGGCGTTGCACCTGCGACCGGCGCTGCACCTGCGGCCGGCGCTGCGCCTGTGGGCCCGGTAATCCTCGGGAGCACCTGAGCCAGTTGGTCGCGCCACTGCTGCGCCAGTTGCTCCTGCGTCATGCCCGTGCCCTTGACGTCGCTGGCATAGACGGAGACGAAGCGGTAGTTGCCTACGTAGATCGTGGGGGCGCTGCGTACGCGGCCGACGCAGATCTTGCTGGGGCTGACGGGGCCGTGGGAGAGGACTTCGGTGAGGCGGTTGTAGACCGCGACTTCGCGCTCAGCAAGCGTGTATCCGGCGGCGCCACGAGGCAGTTCGAACAGGCGGAAGCTGCCGATGCCAATCTGCGCGGTCTGCGGCTGGTAGGCTTCGGCGATCTTCGGCTTGGACTCCAGGCCGCCCCAGATCTTGACTTCGGGCCCGGGCGGGCAGGCAGCTTGCCCAAAACATACGGATGCCAACATCAGGAGCGCTGCTGCGGTGATTGCTGCGACTGCGACTGTCCTCATGGCTTCGCCTCCACGTGAGCAAGCTGTTCTACTACAACTACCACATCGTTATAAGCCTCAGGGCCACCTTCGTCAAGTATTCCCTGCTCATTGTCTGCTCAATCTTGTTCTTCAACAACCCCACCAAAACGCCGCTGGCGCCCGGTGAAGATGCGCAGGGCCTCCAGCAGGTGCTCATCCCCAAAGTCGGGCCAGAGCACGTCCATGATGACCATCTCGGCGTACGCAATCTGCCAGAGCAGGAAGTTGCTGACGCGCATTTCCCGCCCGGGACGCAGGAACAGCTCCACATCGGGCAGGTCGGGAGCATAGAGCGAGCTTTGGAAAGCTGCCTCGTCAATGTCCTGCGCCGCAAGTTCCCCCTGCTGCACCCGAGTGGCAAGCTTACGGCTGGCGTCCACAATCTCGGCGCGCCCGCCGTAGTTCATGCAAAGGTTAAGCACCATTCCGGTGTTGTCTGCGGTGAGCTCCAGCCCATGGGCGAAGGCGTCCTGCATGGTCTGGGGAAGCTCATGCAAGCGTCCGGAAGCCCGGAAGCGGACATTGGACTCGTGAAGGTCCCGCAATTCCTCGTAGAGAGCAGCCTCGATGAGCTTCATCAGGCCGGAGACCTCGTCCTCCGGACGGGACCAGTTCTCGGTGGAGAAGGCGTACAGGCTCAGCGCCTGCATTCCAAGATCCTTGCAGGAGACGACGACACGCTTGGAGGTCCTGCGGCCCTCGTAGTGGCCGGCTATCCGCGGGAGGCCACGCTGGGTCGCCCAACGGCCGTTGCCGTCCATGACGATGGCAAGATGAGAGGGAATGGCGAGGTTTTCAGCGGCGACTATGCCACAAAGATCCACAGGGGGCTCCTACACTAAGCACGAGAGAGGTATGAGATGCGGTCTATGGCTCCAGAAGCATGAAGTTGCTGAGTACGAGGTGCACTTGCTGCTCCACCAGGCGCTGCCGCACGACCCGGGCCCGGCCCTGGATGGCACCTCTGGGCGGGGCGGTCCACTGCTCAACGACGTCGGCTAGCCCCGCCTCGGTAAGCCGCAACCGCGCTTCTTCCGCCGGTAGTCCCAAGACATCGGGGATCACCGCTAGACCTCCATGATCTCCGCGACCTTCTTCTCGGTGATCTTGTCGAGCTTGGCGATGAACTCATCGGTGAGCTTCTGAACTTCCTTCTTGCCGCGCTCGACATCGTCCTCGGTGATTTCCTTGGACTTCTCACGCTTGTCGAGGGTCTCGTTGGCATCGCGCCGCAGGTTGCGGATGGCAACCTTGCCCTCTTCGGTCTTGTGGTGGACCAGCTTGGTGAGTTCCTTGCGGCGCTCCTCGGTCAGCGTGGGGATTTCCAGCCGAATGGTGTGGCCGTCGCTGTTGGGTGTGAGGCCGAGGTCGGACTTCAGGATGGCCTTCTCGATGTGCGGGAGGGCCGCTTTGTCCCAGGGCGAGATCAGAAGCTGGCGGGGTTCAGGCACGCTGATGCCGCCGAGCTGGTTGATCGGCATCTCGCTGCCGTAGTAGTCCACCTTGATGCGTTCGAGCAGCGCCGGGGTGGCACGGCCGGTGCGGATGGAACCGAATTCGCGTTCGGTGGCCTCGATAGAATGCTGCATCTTTTCTCGAGTGTGCTGGATGACGCTTTGCATGGTACCCCTCCGTTGGCGATGTATGAGCAGCGATGGGCGCCTGTGGGCGCTCGCGGCGGATGGATCACGGGCAATTGCACAAGCGCCCCAGTTTCCCGGGGCGCTTGCTGTCTTCACTCTTGGTCCGTGCAGACAATCGTTCCGACACGTTCCCCGCAAGCAGCGCGGGCAATGAGGCCGGGTTCATGGATATTGAACACGATGATCGGCAGGTTGTTGTCCATGCTGAGCGAGATTGCAGTGGAGTCCATGACCGCGAGGCGCTGTTCAAGCGCTTCCAGGTGCGTGAGGCGTGGCAGATGCACCGCATCTTCGTGCTTCCGCGGGTCCTTGTCATAGACGCCGTCAACATTCGTCGCTTTCAAAATGGCGCCGGCACCGATCTCCACCGCCCGCAGCACCGCCGCGGTATCCGTGGTGAAGAACGGGTTTCCGGTTCCAGCGGCGAAGATGACGATGCGGCCCTTCTCCAGATGCCGGATGGCCCGGCGACGGATAAAGGGCTCGGCGACTTCACGCATCTCGATGGCGGTCTGGACCCGCGTGTCGAGCCCAAGGCTCTCCAGCGCGTCCTGCAGGCACAGGGCGTTGATGACTGTGGCGACCATGCCGGCATAGTCGGCGGTCGCGCGGTCCATGCCCTGCTGGGCGGCACGCTTGCCGCGCCAGATATTGCCTCCGCCCACAACGATGCCCAGTTCGATGCCCTGTTCGGCTGCGCCCTGGACGCCCCTGGCGATCAGATCCACCTGATCCCAGTCAATGGCGCCGCCGGAGCTGCCGAGGGCCTCTCCGCTGAGCTTCAGCAGCACTCGCTGCCAACACGGCTTACCGATCCTGCCGTCGTCGCTCACTCGAGCTCCTCTCCCACCTGGAACCGCACGAAGCGGCGGACTACGACGAGTTCGCCGGTCTTGGCGGTCAGGTTGAGCAGCAAGTCGTTGATGGTCATGCTGTCATCACGGATGTACTTCTGGTCCAGCAGGCAGTATTCCTCGAAGAACTTGCGCATCCGGCCCTCGACCATCTTCTCGGCGATGGCTTCGGGCTTGCCTTCGGCCTTGGCCTGCTCGACTAGCACAGCGCGCTCGCGATCCTGCGCGTCGGCCGGAACATCATCGCGGCTGACCCAACGGGGCCGCATGGCTGCGATCTGCATGGCAACATTGTGCGCGAACTCGCGGAAATCGGGAGTACGGGCGGCGAAGTCGGTCTGGCAGTTGACCTCGACCAGCACGCCGACCTGGTCTCCAGCATGTACGTAGGACAGGACGATGCCCTGGCTCGTAGCCTTGTCGGCCTTCTTGGTGGCTACGGCAATGCCCTTCTTGCGCAGGGAGTCTACGGCTTTGTCGAAGTCTCCACCGCATTCCTCGAGGGCAGACTTGCAGTCCTTGAAGCCTGCGCCAGTCTTTTCACGCAGTTTCTTGACGTCATCGGGGGTAATGGCCATCTATGTTCACCCTCCTGGGGGATAATGTCATATCATAGTGCGGGCGTCTCGCCCGCTAGAACGCGCGGTGCGAGCGTCTGGGCCCGCACCACGCGAGACGAAGCTACTCTTCGTCGAAGACCTCGATGAAGGCCTCTTCGGGGTTGAAGTTCTCGCCGGTTACTTCCTTGGCCACCATCGGCCGCTCGGTTACGACGGGGACCCGCGCGAGTTCTTCGGCCTGGGCCGCAGCGCGGTTTTCTGCGTCAGCCTCGTCCACCTGCGCCTGCGCAAAGTGGCCGCGGCCCTCAAGGATCGCGTCGGCCATCTTGCCGGCGATCAGGCGGATGGCGCGGATGGCATCATCGTTGCCGGGGATGACATAGTCGACCACGTCGGGATCGCAGTTGGTGTCCACGATCGCAACCACGGGGATATTCAGCTTGTTGGCCTCGGCGGCAGCAATATGCTCGCGCTTGAGGTCAACGATGAAGATCGCCTGGGGCAGAACGCGCATGTGGCGGATGCCGCCGAGGTAGTTCTCAAGCTTCTCGCGCTCGCGGTCGAGGGTGAGGGCTTCCTTCTTGGTCAGACGGGTCCACTCGCCACCCTCGGCGGCGGCGTCGAGTTCGTCGAGCTTCTTAACGCGGCCCTGGATGGTCGGGAAGTTGGTCATCATCCCGCCGAGCCAGCGCTTGTTGACGTAGGGCATGTTGCAGCGCTTGGCCGCGGCTTCGATGGCCTCGGCAGCCTGGCGCTTGGTGCCGACGAAGAGAATGCTGCCGCCGCGATCGCCCACGCCACGTACAAACTCATAGGCGGTCTCGACGAGCTTGAGGGTCTGGTGCAGGTCGATGATGTAGATGCCATTGCGCTCGTGGTAGATGTAGCGCTTCATCTTCGGGTTCCAGCGGCGCGTCTGGTGCCCGAAGTGGACTCCCGCTTCGAGGAGTTCCTTCATGCTGATGAGGGCCAAGGTGGCCACCTCCTTGCGGATAGGAATTACTCTACCCGCCAACGGATCACTTGGACGAGGGCTGGGCTACATGATCCGCACGCCGCAGCCAGGGCCGAAAAGATCGGCACTCAGGCCAGTCGGCGTTCCAGGCCTGTCTCGGGGAGAGAACAGGCAGATTACATTCCGAATTGCACGCGCATGACAGGCATGCGCAAACGGACGCCGCCAATTGCTTGCCCTCGTCAGGCGGCGTCACAGGAATGCTCGGCTCCGCCAACGGAGCCGTACTTGGAAGTGCACATAGTATAGCGCAAGCGGGGCACCGGTGGCAAGGGTTGCCGTGCCGGGTGTCGCTGCCAAGTAGTAATGTCCCTCTTGTGCAAAGTAGAAATGTCCCTTCGGCGAACTGAAGGGCATGAAGTTACTGATGAGCCACAAGGAACGCAACTACAGCAAGGTGCTCGAACAACTGC
>JBDKRC010000037.1:0-3770 GCA_039683575.1 Armatimonadia bacterium
GCTTGTCCGGCGGGGCGTCGAGCACCAGCACTCCACGCTGCCGCAACACCCCCAGAGCCGCCTCGCGGTCCGCCAGCACCTGCCCCGCCATGACGCGCTCATAGGCTGAGAAAGCCTCGTCCGGCATCTGGTGGGCGGCGCGCTCGAGGTTGCTGTCTCGCAGCGTGATGAGCAGCGGCAGATGGTGGGGGGCGAGGCGCGCCATGTTGGCCAGCAGACGACGCGAGGCATCCACATCCACCAGGTCAGTAAAGCACACCACCAGAGCCCGCTTGCGGGCACGCGTGTGCAGGACGGTGAAGGCCTCCAGATAGTTCGGCTCCACCAGCGCTGGCTGCAGGTCATACAGCGCCTCGGTGATGGCGCTAACCTGCTGGCGTCCCTTGCGGGGCGGGACGAAGGTCCGTATTTCATCGGCAAACGCCAGCAACCCCACGGCATCGTCTTTCTCCGAGGCGACGTAGGCAAGCATCAGTGCGGCATTGATCGCATAGTCAAGGCGCGCGAGATCGCCGATGTGGGCGGTCATCATGCGCCCGGCATCAACCATGATGATGACGGTCTGGCTGCGCTCGATGTCGTACTGGCGGCTGATAGGACGTCGCCGCCGCGCGGTTGCTTTCCAGTCGATGGCGCGGTACTCGTCGTCGGGGCTGTACTCGCGCAGGCTCTCAAACTCAGTCCCCTCGCCCAGGCGCTGCAGCGGCCGGAAGCCCGCCTGCTGCAGGCGGTCCGTCCGCGCCAGGGCCTGGTAACGGCGAATCTCGAGCAGGTTGGGGTAGACAGCAACTTCCCGGGCGGCGGGCACCGTGTGCTGCCAGTAGCTGAGCCCCAGCAGGGACCGCCCGCGGACGTGCAGGTCGCCGAATGAGTACCGGCCCCGCGCTATGGGACGCGTGTGGTAGGCGACGGTGGCCTGCTCATAGGGATGCAGGGTCACTGCGTGGGCTCGTTCAGGGGTGTGGAAAGGGGGCGGGGGATCGTCCTTGACGATGAGATTGAGGGCACAGTCGCAGCGGCTCCGCACGACGATCTGCACGAGGTTCTCGGTGCCGAGAGAGAGCTTGTCCTCGACCCGTCGCTCCAGTTCCACACTTGCACGGCGGCGCGAGGTGCGGTTGTCTATGACGATGAGCCCGGCGGCCATCACCGCAGCAGCGAAGGCCCAGCTTGCCAGGCCCGACACCCAGGCCGAGCCTGCCAGCAAGACAGCAGGCAGGAGCAACAGCGCCAGCGCCGGGAAGGTCAGGAACATGGCTTCTTCTTCGGCGGCGAGCGGGGAAGTCCTTCACAGACGACTAGTGCCTAGCGAGGCGTTGGCACCCCAAATCAGGCTGAAATTGCACCAAAATGCTTCAAATCAGGCGAATCGAGCAGGAATCTCAGAGAATTCCCTATTTGCTACAGACGGCAAGTTGCGGATCATATTGAAGATGATGATCCATCGAAGCCTGGGATGTGTTGTCATTCGCTACCAAGGCATCCTTCAATGAAGCAACGATCACTTCAACTGCAGATCCCAGAAGCGACCGAAGGGTTGCATCTCTTTCCCCTTCAGTTCCCTGATAACTCGGCGGCCCTGCTGGAGACGTTCTTCAATGGAACGTTGACGGCAGTGGCGCTGCTGGATCGGGACTTCAACTTTCTGCGGGTCAACGAGGCCTACGCACGCATTTGTGGGCGTGCCGTCGAAGACTTCCCCGGCCGTAACCACTTTGATCTCTTCCCCTCCGACTCTCTGACCATCTTCAAGCAGGTCCGAAGCTCCAAAGTACCCTACGAGGCGCACGGCCGCCCGTTCACGTTTGCCGACCATACCGAATGGGGCGAGACCTACTGGGACTGGGCCCTGGTGCCCGTACTGGACGAGCGCGGCAAGGTCAGCGCGTTCCTGCTGTCGCTGCATGACGTGAGCGAGCAGCTGCAACACGCACGCGAGAACGAGGTCGCTGTTGCCTTGCTTCATCTGGTAAATGAGGCTGAGGATGTACCTGAACTGGCCAACGCTATCTGCGCGTTCATCCAGGACTGGAGTGGTTGTGAGGCCATAGCCCTGCGTCTGCGGCAGGGCGATGATTTCCCACTCTATCATGCCATTGGCCTGACGGACGACTTCTATGAAGCCGAATACAGCCTGTGCGGCTTCGATGAGTGCGGTTGCATGGTGCGGGACGAACAGGGCAAGCCCCTGCTGCAGTGCCTGTGCGGCAGCCTCATCAGCGGCCGTGCGAAGCGGCGCGGCAGGTTCTACACCGCCCACGGCAGCTTCTTTGCCGGGAATGTGGACGACTATGTGGCCGAGACGCGGGAGAAAGACCTGCCGGAGGGGTTGCGGGGCCGCTGTATCCAGCAGGGCTACAAGTCGCTGGCGATGGTCCCCCTGCGTTTGGGCGAGGAAGTCATTGGCCTGCTGCACCTCTGCCACACGAGGCCGCACGCCTTCCCACGCCACATGATAGATGCCCTCGAACGGCTCGGCGAAAGCCTGGCCGTAGCCCTGGCCCACCGCCAGAAAGACGCCGATCTGCAGCAGCACGAGCGGCAGTATCGGGACCTGGTTGAGAATGTAGACAGTATCGTCATAAGGATCAGCCCTGACGGCACGATCAACTTCTGCAACAGCTATGCCTGCCAGTTCTTTGGCTACAAGCCGCAGGAGCTGATCGGCAAGAAACTCGTGGATACCATTGTCCCGCCTGTGGACAGCACGGGGACCGATCTCGAGTTGATGGTCGGAAGCCTCCTGTCCGAACCGGAGAAGCATCGCAGCCAGGAAAACGAGAACATCACGCGCAAGGGCGAGCGTGTGTGGGTGATGTGGAACAACGAGCCTATCTACGGCGAGACTGGCGAGTTGATCGAGTTACTCTGCATCGGCAATGACCTCACCGAGCACAAACGCACCGAACAACAGCTTCTGGACTACCAGAATAAGCTGCGCTCGCTGGCACTACAGCTTTCGCTGGCCGAGGAACAGGAGCGCCACCGGATCTCGGACGCCATCCATGACGACATAGTGCAGGACCTTGCCTTCACAAAGATGCAACTTGCGATGCTGGGCAAGAAGCCTCTCAGGGCCGAAGTCGCCCCTGTGGTGCAGGAGCTATACGATGGCGTCGTGGACGTCATCCAGCGTCTGCGCACGCTCAGCTTCGAGCTTAGCCCATCGGTTCTGTACCGCATCGGTCTGGCTGCGGCTGCGGAATGGCTTACGGAGCGCGTGGTGGAGCGCAGCCGCTTCAAGGCGCACGTGGAGGCCCATCTCGGCGATGCGGAGATCTCGCAGGAGCTTCAGGTCACCGCCTACCAGTGCTTGCGCGAGCTTCTCACCAATGCCGCCAAACACTCCAAAGCCAAGAAAGTGCTGGTCAGCCTCGACGCGCAGAATGGCACGCTGATGATCGAGGTGCGCGACGACGGTATCGGCTTCGATCCGCAGCAGGTGCGGCCCCCGAACGGGGGGGGCGGCTATGGCCTGTTCAGCCTCCAGGAACGCCTGACTCACCTTGGCGGGCGCCTCATCATCGAGAGCGCGCCCGGGGAAGGCGCCCGTTTCCTCCTGATAGTGCCTCTGAAGAACCAATAGCCCCTGCGACCGCTCCCCTCCTGCGATCCCGCTCTGCCCCCTTTCGGTGCGGGTGTGACCCCCCACTGTAGGGCGGGGGCTCCGTACCCCGCCTGCCGTTATCCACGATTACATCTGGCCACACGCGGCGGGGTACGGAGCCCCCGCCCTACAGTCCGACGACACGGCTACCGACAACAGCAGG
>JBDKRC010000038.1:0-24772 GCA_039683575.1 Armatimonadia bacterium
ATTGAGGCGCTATGGGCAGACTACAACGACTACCTCCCGACCTGCGCCGAGGACGGCTTCGATGTTGTCTACTTCGATCCCATCTTTGACCAGCCGCTGCACAAGTCGCAGGCGATGGCCCCCCTGCGCGCTCTGGCCGACTCTTCTCCCCTGTCCCTCGCCGCCCTCGCCGAGGCCCAGCGTGTCGCGCGCAAGCGTGTGGTCATCAAGCAGCGCAAGGGCAGCGGCCTCTGGCAGCAGCTTGGCATCGGGAACGTCCTGAGTTCAGCCGCCAGCCGGGTGGAATATGGGATCGTGATTCCGGCCTGAACCTGAGCAAAATGCAGGTCTGCGTCGTTCAAACTCGAATAGCAGTAGTGAGTACGAACGAAAGGGTGTTGCGTGATGGCCTCTGCCGATGAGGAAAGACTCGCTTCCGCGCTTGTTGACAGTGGTGTGCTCAGCGCCGAGCAGTTGGAGGAGGCGCGCCAGGCTTCGGAATCCTCCGGCATGAACCTCGTGCAGACCCTCCTGCGCCAGCGCCTCGTCACCGCCGCCGACATCGCTCAGGCCGCCTCCGCAATGCCTGCGGCTGCTGCGCCCGAGGCTCCACAGCCACCCGAACCCGCTGCGCCGCAAGCACCAGCGCGACCCGCGCCGCCTCAGCGCACCCGCCCGACCTCCGGGGGCGGTAAACAGTCCCTCGCCTCGTACGAAATCGACCCCGAGGCCCTGCGGGACATCCCCCGCTCCGTGGCCGAGCGTTACCACGTCCTGCCCCTGCAGATCAGCGCCGACCGCATTCTGGTCGCCATGGCCGACGCCAGCAACGTCTTTGCGATGGACGAAATCCGCAGCCGCACCGGCCGCCGCGTCGAACCCATCGAGGTCGCCGAGGAAGAGATCAATCAGGCGATCGACCAGTACTACGCCAACCTCGCCCGCGCGCAAGTCAACGTCACCGCTACCACCCGCGACCTTGGCGAGAGTATCGCCGCCGGTGACTACGGCAATGCTGTGGACAACGCCCTGGCCGAGATGCTCGACCAGGCCCCGGTCGTCCGCATAGTCGAGCAGATTCTCCGCGACGCCGTCCGCATGCGCGCTTCCGACATCCACATCGAGCCCCGTGGCGAGCACGTGGCCGTCCGCTTCCGCGTGGATGGCCAGCTTCAGACGATCACGAACCTCCCCAGCGACATGCACCGCTACGTCCTGTCGCGGATCAAGATTCTCGCTGGCGAGGACATCGCCGAGACGCGCGTCCCCCAGGACGGTCGCTTTGCCACTGAAGTGGACGACCGCCCCATTGACCTCCGTGTCTCCACGCTGCCGACCTTCTGGGGCGAGAAGGCCGTCATGCGCATTCTCGACAAGAGCCGCGCGCTGGTCTCGCTTACCCAGCTTGGCTTCCAGCCCGAGATGCGCAAGCAATACGAGGACCTCATCTCCATGCCGCAGGGCATGATCCTCGTCACCGGCCCCACCGGTAGTGGTAAGACAACCACGCTCTATGCCTCGTTGTACGCCATCAACGACGAGACCAAGAACATCACCACGGTCGAGGACCCCATCGAATACGAGGTCAGCGGCCTCAACCAGGTCCAGACGCACGCACACATTGACCTGACCTTCGCCTCGGCGCTGCGCTCGATCCTGCGCCAGGACCCCGACGTCATCCTCGTCGGCGAAATGCGCGACTTCGAGACCGCCGAGATGGGCTTCCGTGCCGCCCTGACCGGTCACCTGGTCCTCAGCACCCTCCACACCAACGACGCCCCCAGCGCCGCCACGCGTCTGGTGGACATGGGGATTGCCCCCTACCTGATTGCTTCCACGGTAGTGGGTGTCCTCGCCCAGCGCCTCGTCCGCAAGCTCTGCACGCACTGCCGCGAAGCCTGCGACCCCTCGCAGGAGGAACTCGAACGCCTGCAGATGAGTGCCGAGGCAGCGGCCAAGATCCAGTTCCACCGTGGCCGGGGCTGCGCCCACTGCCGCAACACCGGCTACCAGGGCCGCATCGCGCTCTACGAGCTGTTGCTGATGAACAACGACATCCGCGACGGTATAACCAAGGGCTACAATGCGCAGCAGGTTCGGCAGATCGCGCTGAAGTCCGGCATGCGCAGCCTGAAGTACGATGGCCTGGCAAAGGTCCACCAGGGCGTCACCAGCGCGAATGAGGTAACGAAGGTGATGTTTGCGGGGGACGCGACGTAACCACGAAGGTATATCACAAAAAGTGAGTAATATACCCGTTCACGGTCTGCACAGGAGGGTCCAATCAATGGCCAAGCAACTTCGCGTCGCACTCGTCGGTTACAACTTCATGGGCCGGGCGCATTCCAATGCCTGGCGGCAGGTCAAGTTCTACTTCCCCGAACTCAAGCTCGAACCGGTCACCGTTGCCCTCTGTGGCCGGAACAAGGAGAAGGTGGACGGCCTGCGCGAGCGCTTCGGCTGGGCGGAATCCGTCTACAGCTATGATGAACTGCTGAAGCGTGATGACATTGATCTCGTGGACATCACGTCACCGAACAACGATCACGCCGATATGATCGTCAAGGCCGCCGCTGCGGGCAAGCATGTACTGTGCGAGAAGCCCCTGGCCACCAGCCTCGCCGACGCCAAGCGCGCCTTGGCCGCCGTGAAGAAGGCCGGCGTCGTCCACATGCTGATGCACAACTACCGCCGCTGCCCCGCCATCGCCCTTGCCAAGCAGATGATCGCGGGCGGCGAACTCGGCGAGATCTACCACTGGCGCGGCTTCTATCTGCAGGACTGGCTGATGAGCCCCGACGTGCCGATGATGTGGCGCGTCCAGAAGAAGATCGCCGGCTCGGGGTCGCTCGGGGACCTCATGGCCCACAGCATCGACCTCGCCAACTGGCTGATCGGTGACATCGACACTGTTGCCTGCACGATGAAGACCTTCATCAAGAAGCGCCCGATGCTCGCCGACGTGGACGCGGGTCTCGGCGGCAAGGCCGCCAACGGCGCCAAGATGGGCACCGTGGACGTGGACGACGGCGTCATCACCCTCGCCCGCTTCAAGAATGGCGCTCTCGGCACCTTCGAAGCCACCCGCTTCGCCGCGGGCCGCAAGAACTACAACTCCTTTGAGATCAACGGCTCCAAGGGCAGCCTCGTCTTCAACCTCGAGCGCATGAACGAGCTTGAGTACTACAACACCGAAGACCCCGCCCAGGCCCTGGGCTTCCGCACGATCCAGGCCACGGCCGACGTCCACCCGTTCATGGGGCTGCCCAACGACGGCGGCCCCCGCTTCTGGCCGGTCGCGCACATCATCGGCTACGAGCACACCTTCATCAACTCGATCTTCGACCTCGTGCAGGCAATAGCCGCCAAGAAGAGCGTCAACCCCAACTTCGAAGACGGGGTGAAGACCCAGGCGGTGTTGGAGGCCTGCGAGACAGCGTCCAAGGCTGATGCGTGGGTGAAGGTTCCCAAGTGATCGAGCAACTGAGGTATACTGAACATGCCGCCGATGTTCGAGAGGAAAGAGAGATACCGGAAGAGTGGATTGAGCGCGTCCTGACGGGGCCGACGCTTGTTGAGGAACCGGGCGATGGCACAATCCACTACATTGCGCCAATAGCTGAACACGGAGACCGGCTCCTGCGAGTAGTTGTTGCTGACGCGCCAAATCCGGATCGGATAGTGACTCTGTTCTTTGACAGGCGGTTGAGGAGGAGGATGTCATGAGACTAAAGGTTGATCGCGAAAACGACGCAGTCTATTTGCGCTTGAGCGAGGGGAAGATCATCGAATCTGAGGAAGTTCAGCCGGGCGTAATCCTGGATTTTGACGCCGAAGGCAGGGTTATCGGGCTGGAACTGCTCGGCTTTGCCAAACGCATCTCCCCGGATATTCTGCAGACAGTGCAACTCGAAACAGCGTAGAAGAGACGCCCGCCTAGTCCGGGCAGTTTGAGGGAGGCTTACGAGATGAAAATCGGTTCACTTTCAGCCGCATGGAGCGGGCAGCCGCTCGAGCAGGTGCTGGACTTCTTTGCGGGCGCCGGCCTGCAGACCATTGAGATCGGCGCGGGCGGCTACCCCGGCACTGCGCACTGTGACGCCGCCAAGCTCAACAAGGACGCCAAGGCCCGCAAAGCGTTCGTGGAAGCCATCGAGAGCCGCGGTCTCGAACTCTCGGCCCTCAGCGTTCATGGCAACCCGCTGCACCCGGACGAGAAGCTCGCCGCCGAGCACCACGCCGCTTTCGTTGAGGCCGTCAAGCTCGCCTCGAGCATCGGCGTCAAGTGCGTCAACGGCTTCTCCGGTCTCCCCGGCGGCGCCGCGGGCGACAAGGTCCCGAACTGGGTCGTCGCGCCCTGGCCGGAAGACCATGGCAAGGCGCTTGAATACCAGTGGGGCGTCGCTGCCAAGTACTGGAAGGCGCAGGCCAAGCTGCTTGAGAAGGCCGACGTCTGCATGTGCTTTGAGATGCACCCGAACTTCCTGGTCTACAACCCCGAGACCATGGTGAAGCTCCGCGAGGCCGCCGGCAGCGACCGCATCTGCGCCAACTTCGACCCCAGCCATCTCTTCTGGCAGGGCATCAACGCCTCTGACGCCCTCCGCTGGCTCGGCGAAAAGGGCAAGGGCGCCCGGGCGTACGTGCAGCACTTCCACGCCAAGGACTCGCTTGTGGACCAGTGGAATGCCAAGGTCAACGGCGTGCTCGACACCAAGCACTACGGCGACGAACTGAACCGCGCGTGGATCTTCCGCACCGTCGGCTACGGCCATGACGCCGGCATCTGGAAGGACATGATCAGCACTCTGCGCCTGATCGGCTACGATGGCACGCTCTCCATCGAGCACGAAGACAGCCTGATGTCCTCCAACGAGGGCTTCCTCAAGGCCGTCGCGTTCCTGAAGGAATGCGTCATCAGCGAGATGCCCGGCGCGATGACCTGGGCCTGAGTATCACAGGGCCTCGCCCGCGACCGTACCCGCAAAAACAACGGCAGCGCCTGAGCTTCAGGCGCTGCCATTTTGCTTTCGCTATTCGTGTACGTCACTTGCTGGCCGGAACCGCCCCCGCCGGAACTTTCGCCCCTGCCGGCGCCGGCCTTTCTGTCTCATCTTCATGGTCCCGCACCTGGTTCAGCAGCACCGTCGCGAAGGGATAGCCGTATTTCTCCCACTCCTCCAGCCCGCCGTGGAACATCACGACATTCGTGAACCCATGCAACTCCAGTTTTCGCGCCCCGACCTTAGTGAACTCACACTCCGGGTCGGTGCAGTACAGCACGATGTCCCGCTCGTGTGGCAGGTACTCAATGACCTGATGCAGGTAGTCGATTGGGATGTTGACTGCCGTCGGGATGTGAAGTAGCAGGTACTGACTCGGCGGCATCAAGTCCACTAGTAGGAAATCGTCATCCTCGTCCGTCATGCGCGCCCGCAACTCATCCGCCGCAATCTCCCGCGCCATGCTCGTCCACAGCTCCTCTACGCTTTGCCCAGATCCGCCTCGCCCGGCTGCCAGTTCACAGGACACAGCGCCCCCGTCTGCAGCGCCTGCAACACCCTCAGGGTCTCATCCACGCTGCGCCCGACATCCAGCCCGTGTACGACTTCGTACTGCACGACGCCCTCGGGATCGATGATGAACAACCCACGCAGGGCAATGCCTTGATCTTCCAGCAGCACGCCGTACCGCCGCGCGACGCTCTTGGTCAGGTCGCTGAGCATTGGGTAGCTAATCTCGCCCAGTTCGCCCTTCTGCCAGGCCAGGTGGGTGTATTTGCTGTCCACGCTCGCCGCTAGCAGATCTGCCCCGAGCTTCTCGAATTCCCCGCGGCGCTGGTGGAACTCCCTGATCTCCGTGGGGCACACGAACGTGAAGTCCAGCGGGTAGAAGAACAGCACCACCCACTTGCCCTTGTAGTCCTCCAGCCGGAACTTCTCAAACTCTCCCCTATGCACTCCCTCAAGCTCAAACGTCGGCGCTTGCCTACCCACCAGACTCATTGTCTTTCCTCACTCACGCAAATTGCACTGTGCCGGTCTTGATGACTAAGTGATTTGCCGTAATGTTCACAGGATGATCATCTTCATCATCCTGGCAACCCCGCACCCGTTCCTTAGCCCACGCCGCGGTCCCATCGCACCCGCTCGGCCTTCCGGAGGTACCGGTCTGCCGCCAGCCCCGCCGAGGCTCCCTCGGCCGCCGCGACCACCATCTGCCGCACTTGCTTGTGACGCACATCCCCAGCCGCGAACACGCCCGGCACGCTGGTCTGATACAGCTCGTCAGTCAGCAGGAACCCCTCCGCATCGGTCTCCAGCGCCCCGCCCAGAAAGTCGGTCGCCGGTGCGGTGCCCTTCAAGTACAGGAAGACCCCCGTGCCCGGCAGCACCTGTTTCTCACCGTCTTCACCAGCAAACGCGGCCCCTGTAACACTTTCTTCGCCCAGGATGCTCTCCAGCTTCAATCCCATGCTCACGCGCAGGTTAGGGCAAGCCTCCAGTGCCTGTTGCAGGTTCCAGTCCAGCCGGAACTTGCTCGCCGCCGCGACCAGGTGTACCGAACTCGCGATCTTGGCCAGTGTCAGCGCTTCCTCTGCAGCATGTTCATCATCCCCTACCACCAGTACATCCTCACCGGCAAAGAACGGCCCATCGCACGCCGCACAGTAGCACACACCCCGCCCCAGGTACTCGTCCTCGCCAGGAGCCTTCGTGGAGCGCCCCATCGCCCCCGTCGCCACCACTATCGCCTTGACACGGTGCTCCTGGTGCCCGCCGTATACCACGAGCTGTTCCCCATCCCGGAAATCCACGCCCAGCACGTTCTCCAGCACTGGCGTTGCACCGGCCTGCAGCGCTTGCTGACGTATGCGCGACAGGATCTCCCGCCCCGGCACCGGCTCGACCTGCCCCGGGAAGTTGGCGACCAGCGGGGCTGCCGCCATCATCCCTGACAGCTCGCTCGGGCTCGAAAGCACCGTCTGCAGCCCTGCTCGCGCCGCATAAAGCGCGGCGGCACAACCTGCCGGTCCGCCGCCTATCACCAGTACCTCTGACGTGTTAGCACTGCGCTCCATTGCACTCTCCAGTTGTTGTTTGTTCACTCCCCGATGCGACGCGTAGGCCGGTTCGTCCCCAACCGGCACCCAGCCGACCATTTCCGCCGCTCTGCCGCGCCGACCTCTGAGACCGCAAACAGGCCCCGTGGGGTAGCACATTTGGGGTCTTCTTCGCTTCTTTGGCGAAATTGTGAGAAAGTTGGTGATATGATACAATACATGTCTGCACCGGGCGGTGGGGCGGTCCTTCACTTGCGGTTGATCAGCCTTCCATCTCGGAGGCACATCTCCACGAGGAGAGCCTCATGCGCGGCGAATTCAAGGCGGCCCTGCTTGCACTGCTCTTTGGGCTGCTGGCCGTATCGCTTGAAGTCTTCAGCGACCAGATTTTCGGCGCTCTGCCACTCCCGGATGCGCCAGCCAACAGCGGGCTGTTGGCTGCGCTGCTGTCTCCGCGTGCTCTCCCCCACTATGCCGCCCTGGTTCTCTTCGTGGCCTTCGGCCTCCTCACAGCGCGAGTGCTCAGCCGCCGTCGCCGCGCTCAGGACATTCTCCGCACTTCCTGCGACCGCTATGGGCAGATGTTCACCGAAGCCGCTGACGGTGTCTGGGCGCTTGATCTCCACGGCCGCATCGAGAGCGCCAACAAGTCCCTCACAGACCTCACCGCTACCCCCGCAGACCAACTGGTCGGTCGTTACTGCCACGAAATCCTCAACTCTCCGCTCTGCCACACCAGCCATTGCCCCCTGAAGCTGATCGCCAATGGCGAGGACTTCGCAGAGCGCGAGGTGTTGGTCACTCGCAATGACGACCGCACCGCTTTCTGCATGCTGGCCGCTCACGCCCTGCGCGACCGCTCAGGCGAACTCATCGGCATAGTCGAGGGCTTCCGCAACCTCACCGAACAGCGCACGATGGAGGCCCGTTTCCAGGCTCTCATCGAGACCACCGGTGACGCAATTACTATCATTGACCCCGAAAGCGTCATCACCTACACCAACAAAGCCTTCTGCAGCATGCTCAATATGTCCCTTGATGAAATCCTCGGCCGCAAGGGCATCGAACTCTGCACCCCTGACTGTGCCCACATCCTGCTCAGCCAGATACGGCACCGCCAGACCGGTGCACAGGGCACCTATGAGCTTGAGTTCCTCGACCGCGACGGCCAGCCCGTCCCCGTCCTCGTGACCGCCACTCCCCTCTACGACGAGACCGGTAGCTTCTACGGCAGTTTCGCCGTGATGAAGGACGTCACCCAGCAAAAGCGCGATGCCAAGCGGATGGAGCATCTCAACTCCGTGCTTCGCGCCGTCCGCAACGTCAACCAACTCATCACCCGCGAGCAAGACCAGGAGCGTCTCCTTCACCAGGCCTGCGAGTGCCTCATCGAGACCCGCGGCTACCACTTTGCCGCCGTCATGCTGCTTGATGGAGAAGGCCTCCTGACCAACACCTATGGCGCCGGCCTCGACGGCGACCTCACCAGAACCTGCCAGGAAGCGCTGGGCCACGGGCTGTGGGACCTCGTGCAGGTGCCCGACAGCCCTGAGCCAGTCGTGCTCGGACGTCAGGTTAGGGACTGGAGCGAAGACTTCCGGAACCGCTGGAATGAGGACCATGAATGTCTGGCCATGCGCCTGGAGTACGCCGGGCGCCGGTACGGCGCGGTCATCGTCTCCGTCCCCTCCGAGATGGCCGAGAGCGAAGAGGAGCATGGTCTCTTCGACGAGGTAACAGGCGACCTCGCCTTTGCTCTATATGCCCTGGGTGCCGAGGCGGAGCGCAAGCGGTATCAGGAGACCCTCGCCGCGGAACGTGATCGCTGGCACCGCATGCTCAACGCTGCCCGAGTGCTCATCCTCGGCATTGATGCCCAGGGCAGGGCCACATACTTCAGCCCCTACTGCGAGGCTCTCACCGGTTACACCCATGAGGAGGTAGCAGACCGCCCATTCTGGGAAGTGCTCGTTGCCAGGCGGGAAATGGAGACTGTGCGCCAGGGCTTCTACCGTCTCTGGCAGGGGCAGACCATCCCACAGGTTGAGGACCACTGGGTCTGCAAGGACGGACATGAAATACTCATCAGTTGGCGCAGCACGGCCATCGTGGATACTTCTGGGGCCACACGCGAGCTGATCGCAATCGGCCTGGACATCACCGAACACCGCGCCGCCGAGCTGGCCGTGCATGAGAGCGAAGAGCGCTACCGAACTCTCTTCAACTGCGGCGAGGATGCTATCTTCGTGTTCGGCCTGACCGCCAATGGTACCGGCACCTTCCTTGAGGCCAACGAGGTAGCCTGCTGCAAGTTTGGGTATAGCCGCGAAGAGTTGCTTCGAATGAGGCCCGAAGACATCGACGCTCCGGAAGACCGGGCGATGGTCCCCGACGTACTGGGACAACTACACAGTCAGGGCCACGCCCTGTTCGAGCAGCTTCACCTGACGCGCGACGGCCGTCTCGTGCCTATGGAGGTCAACGCTCACCTAATCGAGTTTGAGGGACGCCCCGCTGTCCTCTCGATTGCACGCGACATCACCGAGCGCAAAGAAACCGCCGCCCGCCTCGCCCATCTCAACTCCGTACTCATGGCAATCCGCAACGTCAACCAGCTCATCACCAGAGTGACAGACCGTGAAGAGTTGCTCCCACAGGCTTGTGAGTGCCTCATCGAGACGCGAGGCTATCGTCTTGCCTGCATTGCTACGATGGATGGCCAGGGCGAACCCACCGCCGTCTACACTGCCTCCGATGAAGGGCGGTGGGTCTCCATCGACGAGGACACCGCTATGCGCATCTACGGCCTGCTGCGCGCTCAAAGTGGCGAACCGTCGCCGCTGGCATTGACGCCGGAGCAGATGCAGTGGACCGACCACCTAAGCGACGAGGCCGCTGCAGGGCGCACCGTCATGGCCATTCGCCTCGATTACGGGGATCGGCATTACGGCCTGCTGGCTATCTCGGTACAAAGCGAGATGGCCCACGATGCGGATGAGCAGGGGTTGTTCGCCGAAGTGGCCGGAGATATCGCCTTTGCGCTCTATGCCATAGAGACCGCCGCCGAGCGCGAGCAGGCCCTCGAACAGCTCGAGTTGGCCCAGTTCTCCGTCGCCCGCGTCTCCAACGGGGTATTCTGGACCGACGAGACCGCCCGCATCATCTATGCCAACGATGCCGCGCTCAGAAAGCTAGGCTACACCCTCGACGAGATATGCAACCTCACGCTGGAGAGCATCGACCCCAACACCTTCCTCGACTCATGGGAGGCGCACTGGGAGAAGCTGCGGGCCAACGGTTCCCTCAACTTCGAAACCATCCACCGCACCCGTGACGGACGTGAGTTCCCTGTCGAGGTCAGTTCCAACTACCTGAGCTTCAAAGGCAGGGAGTACAACTTCAGCTTTGCTCGCGACATCAGCATCCGCAAGGCTGCAGAAGAGCGCCTGCGCGCCCTGAACGAGCAGTATGAGCTCCTCGTCGAGAGCCAGTTGGTCCAGACCTTCATCGTCCAGGGCGACCGCCTGATCTTCGCCAACCAGACAATGCACAATCAGTTGGGATACGAAGCGGGGGAACTGCTCGGCAAGCACGTGTTCGAAGTTCTGGCCCCCGAGGTCCGGGAGGCCGTGACGGACTGGTACCGCCGAATGAGAGCGGGAGAACTCGACACGAACGAGCTGGAGACGCGCGTGCTGACCAAACAGGGCGCCGGCCGGTGGGTGCGAATCTGGCTACAGGAAATCAGTGACTTCGGCGGCTCTGCGGTGCTCATCGGTCACATGGTGGACGTTACTGAGGAACGCGAGCTACGCAGCCAGCTCGAGCACTCCCAGCGCCTTGAGTCTCTGGGAACCCTCGCCGGCGGCGTTGCCCACGAGTTCAACAACGTGCTGCAGGCCATCCTGCTCAACGCCTCGCTACTGCAGGTTGAGCGCCCCTCCTCCGAGCGCGAAGGTGAGAAGCTCAAGACGATCATCGAGCGGACGGAGTATGGCGCGCGCCTGACCGATCAGCTACTCACCTTCAGCCGCCGTGCCCCTGTCCAGATCGGCCCGACAGACCTCAGCAGCGTGGTCGAAGAGACCAGGCGGCTGCTCGAGCGCACCATGCCGCGCCATGTACGGCTTCACTGCCACCTCGAGCCGCAGCTCTGGACGATCCACGGCGACAGTGGCCGTATCAAGCAGGTCCTGATCAACCTTGCCCTCAACGCCCGCGATGCCATGACTGGCGAAGGCCACGTTACTTTCGAAACCCAGAACGTGATGCTCAATCACGCGGCCCTCAAGACCATGCAGAAACTCCAGCCTGGCCCGCACGTGCTACTGAAGGTCACTGACGACGGTCTGGGCATGGACCCACAGGTTGCCAGCCGCGCCTTCGAGCCGTTCTTCACCACCAAGGGCGTCGGTCAGGGCACCGGTTTGGGCCTGTCCATCGTCCACGGCATCGTGGACACCCACGGTGGCTACGTCAAACTGCACTCGCGCCCGGGCCAGGGCACGAGCTTCCACATTTACTTTCCTGCCCATCCCCAGTCCACCGCTCAAGCCACGACCCGCAGTACCTCGGTTCCTCAGGGGGGCGGCAATGAGACGATTCTGGTGGTGGATGATGAGCCCGAGGTAGTACGCGTGGCAGAGGAAGCACTGACGAGCTACGGGTACACCGTACTGTCAGCCTCTGCAGGAGAGCAGGCCCTCCAGATCATCACTGCCTACCCGGGAAAGCTCGACCTGGTCCTGCTCGACCTGATCATGCCTGGAATCTCAGGCCAGGAGACCCTCGAACGCCTGCGGCCCATCGCGCCGGACCTGCGGGTCATCTTCGCCAGTGGCTACATGCCCGATGGGGATCGTGAAGAAGGTCCCGGCGCCCCCAACGGCTATCTCGACAAGCCCTTTACCCTCGAACGCCTGCTGCAGACTGTGAGAACGGTGTTGGATTCCCGCTGAGGTCCGCTCCTCATCACCCGCTTCCCATGTCATCCTTGTAGCGCCGTCTCGGCTGTCATTATAGGGAGCGCCGTTTGCGACGAAGAATCCCCTCGCTAACCATCCGCACTCCCGAGATTCTTCGCTTCGCTCAGAATGACAAGCCGTTGTTCCCCGTTCCCCGGTCCCGGTTTGTGTCTTCGCCTTCACTCAGCCTCTTCCCCCGTCAGCTTCGGCAACCCGATCCCGTAGTGCAGACTGAGTAGCCGAACCACCGTCACCAGCAGCATCGGGACGGTCGTCGCCACCCATTCCGGCGTCTGCCATTGCACCATAAGCCAGTAGACCACTGCCCCGATGATGCCTGCGGAGGCATACACCTCTTTGCGGAGCACCACCGGCACGTCCGCTGCCAGCACATCACGGATGATCCCGCCCCCAACGCCAGTCAGCACCGCCAAGACCACTGTCGGGGCCAACCCGAGCCCTGCTGCCATGGCCTTGGACGCCCCGATGACAGTGAATGCCCCCAGCCCCACCGCGTCAAACCACAGCAGCACCGTCTCTTTGCGGCTAACCAGCCGGTACAGCGTGAACACCAGCAGCGCCGCGATCAGCGACAGCAGAATGTAGTTCGCGTCCTTGAACCAGAAGGGTCGCAGCCCCAGCATTACGTCACGCACCGTACCGCCGCCGATAGCAGTTACGACCGCGAGCACGATCAGACCAAACAGGTCCATCTCCCGCCGCACGGCCTTCAGCGCCCCAGATATCGCAAAGGCCAGCGTTCCCAGATAATCCAACACGATCAGCGCAATCATGGCTTGTGATTCGCCCTCCCAGTTACCCTAACCTGCCCACGAAAAAGGGGCGGCCCGTTGCGAGCCGCCCCTTTACTGCTCCGCAGGTCTGCCGCTATTGCAGCGGTATGTCCACTACGTCTGTCATCGTCAGGCGGTCTTCACCCATACGTTCCACGGTCAGGACTATGAACTTGTGTTTCGCCTTGACCGCGGCTTGAACCGCCGCCTGATACTCATTCACGTTAGCCACCGCGGTATCGTCAACCTTGATGATCACGTCATTGCGCATGATCCGGTCGCGCAGTGCAGGATCGGTGACGGCCTCTACATACACGCCCTGCGCCCGGCACAGGCTCCGCGTCTGCGCCAGTTCCGGGGTAATGTTGCGCACCGTGATCTTGGGCCCCACCGTCGGGGTCTCCGGCTGCGTCGGCTCAGTGGTCTCAAAGCCCGCATAGCGAGCCGGCATCTCGCCGAGTTCCACAGCCAACTGCTGCCGCTGCTTATTGCGCACGATCTCCATGTTCAGCTTGCTCCGCGGTGCGGTGTTGGCGACCAGGCTTTGCAGGTCCCAACTCGTTCGCACCGGCTTGCCATTGATGGCTATCACCACGTCATTGGCCTGCAGCACCTTGGACGCCGGAGCATCGGGGTTGACCTGCGTGATCAGCACGCCGCCTTCCTGCACGCCGAAGTGCTCGCGCAGGTTGTCGTTGAGTTCGCGGATCACTACGCCGAGCCACCCGCGAGCTACCCGCCCCGTCTTAGCAAGCTGCGGGACGACGATCTTCGCCACATTCGACGGGATCGCAAACCCGATGCCGATGTTGAAGGGCACGCTCGTGGCGCCCGGTGAGGCGATGGCCACATTGATGCCAATGACCTCGCCGCGCAGGTTGACCAGCGGCCCGCCGCTGTTACCGGGGTTGATGGACGCGTCGGTCTGAATCAGGTCGCCGATGCGGAAGTACTCGCTCTCGCCGCTGATCTGCCGCCCGCGCGCCGACACCACGCCCACGGTGACTGTCTGCTGCAACTGGAACGGGCTACCTACCGCCATGACCCATGAGGCAATCCTGGCCTCATCGGAGTCGCCAAGCGGCAGGAACGGCAGCTTGCGGCCTGCGTCAACCTTGATCACAGCCAGCTCGGAGCGGGGGTCAATGCCGACGATCCGCGCCGGATACTCCCGCATGTCGTTCTCACGGTCGTGGAGCTGTACGGTAACTTTGGTCGCCCCGCGCACCACGTGCGCGTTCGTCACGATCAAGCCGCTCTCATCATAGATCCATCCCGAGCCTGCGGCTGGGCGCGACTGTTGCTCAGGGGCGCCATCCTCTTCCTGCTGCATGCCAGGCGGCATTTGCCCGCCCTGCTGCCGGAAGAACTCTTCCAACTGCTTGCGCAGCTCGTCTTGCTGCGCCGAGCGCTGGGGTGCCGGCAGATCGCTGTTGATATATACAACAGCCGGAAGCACCTTCTGCGCGACTGCCTCAAACTGCGTGACTACCTGCTGCTGCTGCGCCGCCGCCGGCGCCATCATCGGACGTTCCTGGTCTTGCCGCGCCAGAATCAGCGCGGTTAACATGGCGCCGACCAGCACGCTAAGCAGGATAATCACCAGATGCGAATGCCGGTGACCGCTGTTGCTAAGCGGATCCATTGGTAGCTCATCCTCCTCCGATAGATCAGCCCGATCAAAACCGGGCTCTTTCTGTCCATCATAGACGGCAGGGCCAGGAACATGTTTGGGGTTAACCCCTGCCCAGCCGTCCTATGTCAAAACGGCTCCTGTCACCGCGATGACAGGAGCCGTTATAGGACATTCATCCTTCACGCGCGGTGCGCGCTTTATCTCCCGCCTCCACTGTAGGGCAGCTATATGCCGCCTTGCCCGCAGCCGTCTCCATGGCGGCCGCGCCTCACCCCCTGGCCACGCACCTCCGGCTCTCCTGTCCCCTCACGCGCTACGCCAGTGCCTTATCCACCCGCGAGGACAACTCCGTCTCCGGCACTGCTCCTACGACTGTATCTACCTGCTGCCCGCCCTTGAAGATCATCAGGGTTGGGATGCTGCGAATTCCGAAGCGGCCGGCCAAATCCGCGGCCTCATCCACATTCACCTTCCCTACCTTCAGCCGTCCGGCATACTTCGCCGCCACGGCATCCACCACCGGGCTCATCATGCGGCACGGGCCACACCACGGCGCCCAGAAGTCCACCAGGTACGGAAGGTCTGACTGCAGAACCTCGGTGTCGAAATCGTTACTTACCAGCTCTTTGGCATCAGACATGACCACTGCCTCCTCGCAATGTTTGCAGCTCTATTTGCTTACAACTGTTGTGTCCCTGTAGTGGAGACCACTGCCCCGGACCAACTGCCGTCGTGTGAGAGGGGCCACTGCCCCCGACCGACTGTCATCCTGAGGAGCGCCGTCTGCGACGAAGGATCTCTCCTCAAACCAGCGCCGGCTCAAGCCACTCCCGCATCTCCTCCAGCGTCTTGGCCCCCGTCGTCCGCTGCACTTCCTCGCCGCTTTTGAACACGATCACCGTCGGGACGCCATGGATTCCGTGCTTCTTGCACGCTTCCATGTTCTCCCGCGCCTCAATGGCGCAGACGTGAGCGCGTCCTTCGAGCCACTCGGCCACTTCCGCGAAGGTGGACGCAAACCGCGCGCACGCCGGACAACCGTTCATCCAGAACTCCACTACACAGCATTCCTGCTGCGTCACCTCCTGATCCAACTCCTCGCCACTAATCTGCCGCGCCTCAGCCATCTGTCTCCTCCTGCGGCCTTCGCCGCCATACCACTGTTGCCAATGCCGCGCCCACTCCGCCCCCTGCCACATCTGCCAGCCAGTCCGCCAACGCCGGACTCCGGTTCACAAACTGCTGGTGCCATTCGTCGAAGGCCCCGAACCCGCTGGCCAGGACAGCCGAGATTAGGATGATGAACAAGCTGTGGCAGCGCGAAAGTTCCCAGCCCATGGCGCGGTTCACCAACGCCCCCAGCACCATGTACATGACAAAATGCCCCACCTTGTCGGCGTGCGCCGCCTCGGCCCCCGGCATCGCCGGCAGCGGTATAGAGGTGAAGAACAGGATGACCCCTGCCCAACCGCCCACGAGCCACCAGCGGCCCCGCTCCCAGAGCCTCACTCGCCCGCCGCCACTGTATTGTCCACCATAATGACGCTTTCAGACGCCGCCAATGTTTGACCAGAGGCGCTACAAGCCTCCACCCGCACCGTGTGCTGACCGTCCGAATACTTCGGCGTATCAAGGAAATAGACGTGCGGCGCCGCGTTGGTCAGCGCCTTAAGCGTCCCGTCAACATGAAACAGCAGATACCCGCCCTCCGGCAGCCCGGCCACCTCAGCCTCCACCGGCAACTGCCCCCGCGCCGGCTGCTCACCCACCGGCCGCACCATCCGCAGCCGCAGCTCCTCCGCTGCCTCCGGCACCGCAGGCTTCTCTGCCAGCACCGTCCCTGCCGTCTCGTCCGGCCCCTCCCGCGGCACGTAATACCGGTGCAGCGCGTAGTTCGCCACCACCAGCGCCCCCAGCACCTGGAACCGCATCCGCTGCGCCAGTGTCCTCCCCGCCCCGCACTTGGCCTCAAACAAGTAAGCCGGGATCCCGCACCGCAGCCCGAAATACCGGTGGCAAAGCAGCGTGTTGTCGCTCACACTGTCATAGTAGACATTCAGCCGCATCCCCGACTGCTTCATCCACCGCGCCAGATGGCTGCTCGTGGTCATGCAGTCCACCGACAGGTCCTGCGGCAGCCGCGAGTCCTTCCCGATCGTCTCGATGAAGCTCTCCTGGTACACCGCTTTGCTGCTGCTGGCCGGCAACTCGTGCATGTCGATGAGCGCATACGGCTTGTAGTGCTTAACCGCCGCCGCAATCGCCCGCGTCTCCGGCTGCGCAAAGGCCGCCCAGTCCCGGTTCAGATCGGTCCCGCCCCCATTGCGCCGCTTGCTGGCGCACATCCCGTCCGGGTTGGCCACCGGCACCATCACCAGCGCCATCTGCCGCCGCAACTCCCGCTCGAGTTGCCCCTCGCTCTGCGCAAAATGCCGCGCCAGCGCCAGGCAAGCCGCCGTCCCCGACGACTCCGTCCCATGCTGCCGCGCGATCACAAACACCCGCACCTTCCCCTCCAGCGGCGTTGTCGGATCATGCACCACGACCAGCGGAATCGGCCGCCCCTGGGCGGTGGTCCCAATGCTCCGCATCGTCACGCGCGGATTCTTGTCCAGTACCCTGAGCATCCCCAGCACCCGCTCAAAGCTATCCTGCTCCCCGCCATGCCGCGCGCAGATATCCGAAACAATATCCGCCCCGCAAGGCCGCAAACACAGCAAAGCAAGCCCCAGGGCAGCTATGAGCTTCAGTCGGCAATCAGTCAGCAATATCTCGTCACCGTACACAGCGTTCGGACGTTCCCGCCGTTCCTGTTCCCGCGTTCCCGCCTCACCCGTTCCCGAGCCTCTCCAGCAGCTTCTCCGCCCCCTCCAAATCCGACAACCGCCCCACATCCATCCAATACGCCTCCCGGTCCAGGAACCCCATGACCTTCTCCCCCGCCGCCATCATCGCCGGGATCACGTCATGCGCAAAGTCCTTGTTCGGCCCCAGGTACTCCCACACCCGCCGGCTGAATACATTCACTGCCGCATGGCACGGTTTCTCCAGCGGCGGCTTCTCCACAAACTTCACGACCCGCCCATCCTCCGCCAATTCCGCCACGCCGGTGTGTATCTCCACGTTCGTAACCAGCCCCAGCGTCGCCGCCGCCGCCGTCTCCCGGTGCTGCCGCACCATCCCGGCCACATCCAGCCCCGTCAGAATGTCCCCATAGTGCACCACAAAGTCCTCTTCCCCCGCGAGAAGCTCCCGCATCGCATACACCTCCCCCGCAGTTTGCGAGGGCTCCGGCCGAAAGCAATACTCGATCTTCACGCCAAAGCGCGACCCGTCCCCAAAGTAGTTGGTAAGCTGCTCCGGAAACATGGTCACAGCCACGAGCAGATCAGCAAACCCCTGCGCCGCCAGCCGGCAAACCACATGCTCCAGAAGAGGCTTGCCCCGCAACGGGATCATGCCCTTGTTGAGGTAGGTAGTAAGCGGCCGCATGCGGGTGGCATGGCCGGCGAGAAGGATGACGGTCTTCATGGTGTGCACTTACCATAGCCTTCCAAGCTTCAACAACCGCATCGCGTTCCCCCGCGCTATCGCCTCCCGCCACTCCGCGTTCCCAATCGCGTTCACCCACCCCACCTGCGGGTACTCGACCCCATGCTTGCACACGTCCGTCCCCATGAGCAGCTTCCCCCAGTGCCGCTCCACGAACCCCGGCGTATACTCCGGGTCCCGCGTCAGCGCATTCCACCCCGACCCCGCGCTGAGGTCCGCGTACAGGTTGTCATACTCCCCCAGCATCCGGTCCACTGCCCCGTCCGCCGCGATCGTCCCCTTGGCGTACGTGTACATGTTACCTTCGTTCACATCGCCGGAGATGTTGGTCCAGAACCCCGGCCCGTGCCCGACGAACATGCAGTCGGGGAACTCCTTCAGACACGCCTCCAGCCGCGGCAGCCCCGGCTCATCCGTCAGTCCCCCGCCGCAGATGTCCATCACCATCGCCATGTTGTACTCGGCGCACTTGCGGTAGATGACCTTGTTCAGTTCATGGTCGAACGGCAGCCCCGGGATATGCTCGCCGAAGCCCTTGCAGTCATACTGCTTCACGAATACGTCAAACAGGCGCTCCACCTTCGGGTACCGCGGGTCAATGCACATGAACGCCACAAACCGCTCCGGGTACTTATCCCGCGCGGCGATGCACTCATCGGTCAGCAGATACCCCCACCCGCCCTCAGGGCTCTCCAGGGGCAGCAGCACGCTGATCTCAATCCCCTCGCGGTTCATCCGGTCCACACACTGCTCCGCGGTGAAATAGGGCACCCGCGGGTAATCCTCCCGATATAGTCGGCCGATGTGGCAATGAAAGTCAATCACGTTTGGTGCCTCGCAGCAAACAGCTCTTCAGGATGGACAGTCCTCATGCCGGATTCTCCGGCACCCTGAACGAATCAGAATTCTTCGCACCCCTCTGTCATTCTGAGCGAAGCGAAGAATCTCGGCCGCCAACCCGGGGATTCCTCGCTTCGCTCAGAATGACAACCTATTTCGGGAGCGGATAACGGCGGATGAACAGGATCACCCTGGATCAGACCAGAATCCCTGGCCTTATCCTGTCCATCCTGCCTTCATCCTGTATATCCTGTATATCCTGTATATCCTGTATATCCTGTATATCCTGTAAAGAAGATCCCATCGGCCCTCTACTTGTACGTCTCGAACAACTCTCCCCACTTGCTCGCCAGCATCCCCTCCACCCGCTTCTTGCCCACACACGGGAACCAGTACGCATCGTGAAAGAGCTTCGACGACGCAATCGCCCACGGCACCAGCGGCGTCTGCAGCAGGAGCTTCTCGAAGGGCTTCAGACACCCGTGGTAGATGCACTTCTGGCCCCTGGAGGCGAAGGTATCTCCCACCTCAAAGTGCCAGTCTTCCTCGCGGATGTCCACATCGCCCACAACCTCGATCTGCCGCGGGTCGCCCATGCCTAGCCCCTTCTCATGGGCCAGCCGGATGTAGTCGATCTTGAGCGGGTCAAAGCCCATGATCTTCGCCGCCAGCGCATCAATGGCGACCTGGTCCGCGCTCGCGAGCATGATGTTCTTCACATGCGGCACCATCGCCCGCGGCCCCGGCCCGCTGCCCACGATCGTGCCGTCCATCACCGCAAACAGCCCCGGATGGATCTCCCGCTGGATGGTCAAAAGGTCGACCAGCGTCTCATGGATCCGGCTGTGGGTCCAGTGGCGGTTGTTGTCGAGCAGCCCGCCGAAGGCGTTCTTCATCGCCCCGGTCGTGGTGGTGAAAACGTGCGTCTTCACCGTCGGCATGTGTACCGCGTTCTTGCCGATGAACATCTTCGGTATGCGGATCCCCTGCGGGAAGATCTCCGGCAGGCACAGCATCTCGCCGATGGGCTCATAGGTGACCCATTCCACGTCCGGCTTGTACAGCCACACGAACTCCAACCCATGCTTGGCCGCCGGGTTGACAAGGTGGTTGTTCACCGAGCCCAGCTCGGGATCAACTACCACCGTTGAGTTCTGCGCCGGGATCAGGTCGCTGGCCGGACGCCCGTCGTTGATAAGCGCCTGGGCGACCCCGTCAAACTGCCACGGCGTCGTCGAACACGCGGGGTAGTAGTGGTGCCACGAGATGTTGATCTTGAGCAGTGTCTGTGCTTCACGGGGCAGCGCCTCCGAGAACCCGGCATACTGCATCAGCCGCTCAATGTCGCCGATGACGGTCTCCGGTGTAGTCCGCACCGCCGCGACCAGCCCCGGCTTCCACTGCCCCATAGGTTTGTCGTGCGCCACTCCAGCCATGGTGAGTCTCTCCACTGATGTTGATAGCCAAATTGTATCCGCCCCGAGGGCGCGAGGTCAACAACATCCCCCCCGTACTCCTCCGTAAGCTGTCCCTGACCAAGCGTGTCATTCCGAGGAGCGAAGCGACGAAGAATCCCCCCCGCTACCCACCCGCACCCCCGAGATCATCCGCTTCGCTCAGCACCACCGTCCCCTATTGTCATTCTGAGGAGCGCCGTTTGCGACGAAGAATCCCCCCGCTACCCCACCGCCCCCCGAAATTCTTCGCTTCGCTCAGAATGACAACCATCGTTCCCCCTCCGCCTGTTTTCTGTTTTCTGTTTTCCGTTTTCGCCGTCTCTCTATCCGAAAGACACCGTCACCGGCTCCCGCGCCGCCGCGTCGTCAACCTCAAAGAACTCCGCCCCGCCGAACCCGAACATCCCTGCGACCACGCTGCTGGGGAAGGACTGTACCGCGATGTTGTTCTCCCGCACGTTGGCATTGTAGAACCGCCGCGCGGCCTGAATGCGGTCCTCGGTGTTGGCCAGCTCCTGCTGCAGCTCCTTGAAGTTCTGGCTCGCCTTCAGGTCCGGGTAGTTCTCAGCGATGGCCAGCAGCGACTTGAGCGCCTGCGCCAGCACATTCTCCTGCTGGGCCAGCGCCGCCGGCTGGTTGCTCAGCGTCAGCGCCGCCTCCCTGGCCCGCACCACGTTGTCCATGATTGCCCGCTCATGCGCCGCGTAGCCCTTCACCGTCTCCACCAGGTTCGGGATCAGGTCATGTCGCCGCCGCAACTCCGTGTCCACATCCGCCCACGATTCCTTGACGGTCGCCCGGAGCCGCACCAGGCGGTTATAGGCGGCCACGATGTACACCAGCGGCGCCAGCACAATGATTCCTACAACGAGCATCACCGAAGCATCCATTCTAATCCCTCCGTTGTTGGTCGCCCCTGCGGAAGCTCTACGCCTGCGACGTCAACCTGCTGCAGATAGTCCGGCAGCAGGGCTATGAAGGCCCTTCCGAAGTCCAGCATTCGCCTGATATCCTGGCCCAGGAAGGCCAGCGGCGCTTGCCCACTCGTGCCGTGGATCAGCACTGTGAAGCCACTCGCCTCGATTGCGAGGCCGTCGGTACCCAGCAATAGCTCCATTGTCCGGGCGTGGACCACATCAAAAGCGAATCTGGCATCCTGACACTGCACCGCGTAGCGGCGGTTGAACTCGTCGGACTCGAACTGCACGTCATGCACACCCAGGAAATGCCCGATCTTGTCCCCTATTCCCTCGGGCCGAATGACCAGGGGCTTGAACAGCAGGGGCGATCCGAGCAAGGCGCACGTGAAGTAGTAGGTGTGGCTGTTCTTGCCAGAGCCCACCGTGTAGCGATAGTCGAAGCAGCGGATCGGCACCCCTTGGTACTGGCCGTACAGCACGTTGCTGACCTTGCGGCTGTGCCCGTGCTGAAACAGCGGCTGCGTCAGGGCATCTCTCGTGCCAAAGGGGTCGTTCGGGCTGTACTGGCAGCCCATCTCAGCCGCCAGCGCCGCCCACGCCGCCCGCCGCTTCTTCGCCGAAACGGCCGCCGCAATGGCGACGATGATGATGAAGAGCACGAAGGCTATCCAGATCCAGTAAGGTTCGCCGTGCATCCGCGCTCGTTCCTACTTTCTCGCCGCCTGCAAATAGTGCGGCAACAGCCCCACAAACTCAATTCCGTACTCCAGCAGCCGCACCACTTCCCCCTCCAGGTCGCTGATGCGCGCTTGCCCCTCCGGATCACATATCAGCACCGACCACCCATACGCCTCGATCTCGCGGTGCTTGTGCCGCAAGAGCAACTCCATCATACGCGGATGAATCACATCATACGCAAACCGCTTGTTCGTGCAGTGCACCGCAAACTGCCGGTTGAACTCCGCGCTTTCGAACTGCAGGTCGTGCCCTCCCAGCAGGCGGTTGACCCGATCGCCCGTCGTCTCAGGCCGTATCCCCAGCGGGTAGAACCTCACGGGCGTCGCCACGAGCAGGCATGTAAAGAAGGACGTGCCGCTGGCCCTGCCATCCCCCTCGGTCATCCTGTAGTCAAAACACCGCACCCGCACGCCCTTGTAATCCCCATACATCACATTATAGGCGCGTTGGCTGTGTCCTTCCCGGAAGAACTGCTTCTTCTGCCTGCTCGGAGTATCGAAGGGGTCTTTCGCCTGGAACTGCAGTCCCAGCCTGGACGCGATCTCACGCCACCGCGCCCTGCGCCGTCGCCCGCTGACAAGCTCCACGATGCCCCAGACGGCCAAGCCGACAAAGGGAATTAGGGCTATCCAGCTACCGTCGTCCATGGGTCCCCCCAGAGGGAAGGCGAATTCGTCTGCCTTCAGGCAAACGCCATCCTGACCGCCTCATGCACGATCTCCCCGCCCCGCACGTTCACTCCCAGAGCCAGCGACTTGTCCTGCGCGATGGCCTCGTCCAGGCCCAGGCCGGCGAGCCGCCGCACGTAGGGCAGGGTGGCGTTGGTCAGGGCGAAGGTCGAGGTCCGTGGCACGGCCGCGGGGATGTTGGGAACGGCGTAGTGGAGGACCCCATGCAGCTTGTAGATGGGCTCTGAGTGGCTTGTGGGGCGAATCGTCTCCACACACCCGCCCTGGTCAATTGCCACATCCACGATCACCGAATCGGCTTTCATGCCCTTTACTGCCTCTTCCGACACCAGCCGCGGGGCCTTGGCGCCCGGTATGAGCACCGCGCCGACCAGCAGGTCTGTGGTCGAGGCCGCCTCCGCGATGGAGTATGGGGTGGAATAGAGCGTAGTCACATGCCCCGGCAGGACGTCGTCGAGGTACTTAAGCCGGTCGTGGTTCACATCTACCACGGTCACTTTGGCCCCCATGCCGCTGGCTACTTTGGCCGCTGCGGTGCCTACCGACCCACAGCCGATGATGAGCACCTTGGCCGGTGGAACCCCCGGAACGCCGCCCAGAAGCACTCCCAGACCGCCCTGGTGCTTTTCCAGGCACCACGAGCCCACCTGGGTCGCCATCTTCCCCGCGACCTCGCTCATCGGCATCAACAAGGGCAGCCGCCCATCCGGCGTCTGGATGGTCTCATAGGCGATTCCGGTCAGTTTCAGCCCCAGCAAGGCCTTGGTGAGCTCGGCCGAGGAGGCCAGGTGCAGGTAGGTGAAGAGCAGGTGTGTCGGCTTGAGGAGGGGGTACTCCGGGGGCAGGGGCTCTTTCACTTTTACGATTAGTTCAGCACGATCGTATGTTTCCGCTGCATCAGAGGCCAGTTTCGCCCCGGCTTTCCGGTACTCATCGTCACCGATTCCGCTGCCGGTGCCGGCCCCTTGCTGGACTAACACCTCATGGCCATCCTTGACCAGCATGTTCACCCCGGCGGGGGTGGCAGCTACTCGCTTTTCGCCGTTCTTGATCTCCGTCGGTATGCCGATTCTCATGGTCGTCTTGCGTTTCATCTCCCTGCGTTTGTTGGAGCTTTGCAACCTTCGGCACTACTCTGATTTTCGGCCTGAATCGTTACATCGGTCAACTTCGTTTGCGCATTTGGGCACTCTTTTTCAGCCACTAACCACCAGTTTGAGGCCCTTCGGAACGACCTGTACCGACACCGGCGTCATCCCCAGCGGCTCACCTTCGACCTGCCATGGTACAGGCGGGTTGGACTCTATATGCATGCTGCCCGCGCGTACCACCGTCGCGGTAGGATGCCCGGCCGCCGTCTCCCCCGCAAAGAACATCCTCACGGCGAGGTCCAGGAAGTCCAGGAAGCCCTGCCGGTGGATGAACACCACGTCCAGAAGCCCGTCATCCTCCCGCGCCTCAGGCGCGGGTCGTAGCCGCCAGCTGAACTCGTTGGTATTGCAGATCAGCACCCCCCACATCGGCCCCTCTATCACCTGCTGGTCCACGGTGACCCGGAAGGTGCTGGGCTCCTGCATGAGCATGCTGCGGAAGAATTCGGTCACGAAAGCGATTTTGCCAAGGCGCTGCTTCCACCAGGAATCGAGGTTCAAGGTCACCTGGGCATCGATTCCGGCCCCGGCGGTGGCCAGGAAATACCGCCCGTCCATCAGGCCGAGGTCTATGGTGACGACTTTGCCCGCGGCGGCAACGTTACAGGAGGTCGTGTACTGGCGGTCATCGAGGCCGGCGTAGCGGGCGATGACATTGCCGGTGCCGAGGGGGACGATGGCGAGTTCCGTGCCGGTGTTGGCCAGGGACTGGATGACCTCGTTGATGGTCCCATCGCCACCCGCGGCGATAACGCGGGGCACGCCGGCGGCCACGGCCTCGGCGGCAAAGCGCCGGGCATCGCCCGGCTCGGCAGTCTGGCGCACATCCAGTTCCAGACCAGAACCCTGCAGGCAATGGACTACATCGTCGAGGGAGATGACACTCTCCACGAGGCGGGCGGCGGGGTTAGCGATGAGGGTAGCTAGCATGACGTAGATGACGGCCTATGGGCACGCCGGGATGGGTGGGAAGCTTGAGGCGGTACGTA
>JBDKRC010000039.1:0-57016 GCA_039683575.1 Armatimonadia bacterium
ACGCCCTCCCTCCGGGCCAGCCGCGCCCGAGGCGAAGGTGGCCCCCCAGCCAAGGGTGCACAAGCCGACAGGCCACCAACCCGCCTCCGACCACCCCTGGCGCAAGTCCTACAAAGGGACATTTCTATCTGGCAGATAGAGGGACATTTCTACTTTGCGTTGACAGGTGGAACGGGGAACGGCGGTGTCTGGCGCGTGGTAGGTGTGCTCCGCATGCGGGAAGCAATAGAGACCATGTCCCCATGTTCCGGCATGCGGAGCATGCCTACCACGCGTCTGAGAGTTCTCAGTAGGCGCCCATGATGGTAGAGGACGAGAGCCACTTCGCGTGGCCGTCGAAGAAGGCTACGTTGCTGCCGCCGTTGTGGGCGGTGAGATCCTTGGTGGGATTGGCGGCCATGTAGGTATCATAGTGGCAGGCGTCGGGATATCTCAGGCGCGGATAGGCGAAGCAGTGGTCAGAGCCGAGGCTGGTGGGGTAGGGGGTGTCCGCCCAGGCCGGGGTCTCGGCGGGGCGATCTATGGCTTCGATGTTGACTGAGGGAGTGGCGACCTGGGAGGGACCGTACCCGATGGACATGCCTGCGAAGGAGTCCGGGTAGGCACATGAGCCCCACATGGGATGGCCGCCGCTGGTGTAGTTCACAATATCCGTCCGCGAGGGGCAGGCGAATATCTGAATGTTTTTGACGTAGGGCATGATTTGCTGCTGGGGGGCGAGGGCAGCGAGTTCGGGGCTCCAGCCGACGACGTCCGCCCGCACAGTGGGAGCGGGACACCAGCGGCCGTCATAGTCCTGGGTGTACATCAGGGTGCCGTTGCCGATCTGCCGGAGGTTGGAGAGACAACTGGTCTGCCGGGCCTTTTCACGGGCTTTGGCGAAGACGGGGAAGAGAATGGCGGCGAGGATCGCGATGATGGCAATCACGACGAGCAATTCGATGAGGGTAAAACCGCGCCGGGTCATGGGGGTCACCTCCGCTGAATTGTACATATGCCGGACACACATTCCACAGAGAAGTGGCCTTCACCTGCCTGTGGTATTCGCTCACAGGAGCAAAGGCGGAGGTTTGGGTGTCTATCGGGGGAAATGGTCTGCATATCAGGCGGGGCCGTCGCGCTCAGGGGAGCGCTCCTACCGTCCGACCTACTATGTTTCTGGAGGCCGTTCCGATGATACGACCGCTGCCTATCCTCTTTGCGCTGATGCTCTTGGCTGTGCCCGTGTTGGCGCAAGGTCTGGATACTGACAATGACGGGCTGACGGATGCGATGGAGCGGGTACTGGGAACCGATTCGTCCTATGCCGAGAAGCTCGAGCAGATCGGGACCGACAAGACCAAGGACCAGGGCGATGCCGTCGGCAAGGACAACTATGCGCCGGGGCTGGACCTCGTGGCAGTGCATCTGGCGCATGTGGCGGCGGACCGGTATCTGTGGCGGATTGACTTCGCGGGCGACTATGACCCGTCGAATTCCGGCGTGATCATCTATCTGTATGCGGATGATGACCCCAAGACCGGGCGGTCGGACATGGGCTGCGAGTATATGCTCGTGTGCGCCAAGGGCACGGGTACGGTCCGGGCGTTCGCGACCGATGGGAAAGAGACGCCGGGAGTGTGCCGGGCGGCGTGGGCGGGGCGGAGCCTGTACCTGTGCGCTGATCTGAACCTGCGGCAGGTCGAGGGCAAGATCGTGGGGACGTACACAACGCTGCACGAGACGCAGGAGCCCCACACGATGGTGGACGGCATCTCGCCCACCAAATTCGCGCTGGGCAGTATCTCAACGCGGCAGAAGGTGATTATGCCCGAGGACGAGACGCAGTCGCGGGGTATGCAGGTGACGTGGGGCTTCCGGGCGCTGGAGAATATCAAGCAGGACAAGGCGAACATCCTGCTGCCATCGTGGGAAGGAGAGTTGCAGGGGTATGAACTGAACATCCAGACCGAGTATGTGAACCGGCACGTGAAACAGACCGGCCGGCCGCCGTACACTGTTACCGTTACGGTTCCGAAGACCGGGAAGTACCATGTGGGGTTCTTCACCTACCAGGCCGGTGGGCGGCAGAACATGGTGGTGCGGCTCAATGGCAAGGAGATCGGGCTGGCGGCGTCGACCGAGGGCAACAAGCGGCAGTGTTTGTTTTTCACGGAGCGGCCGCAGGTGCTGAAGGCGGGGGACAAGATTCAGCTTGAGAATGTGTGTGGCCGAGAGCTTGTGGAGGAAGTCATCTTGCTGCCGCAGGCCCCGGCGCTGGTGAAGCTGGAGCGGAAACTGACTGATCTGGCGGCGCGGCCGGCTTTGACGACGGATGGGAGGCTCGTGGGTGAAGTGACCTTCATCACGACGTGGCCGGCGCTGTGCACAGTGACGGCGGAGGGGCAGACGCCGCAGACAGATCAGGAGCCGGTAGCGAACCACAGGTTCTGGCTTACTGATGTGAAGGCCGGGCAGACTTGTAAGGTTACGGTAGAGACGAAGACGCCGGAGGGGGAGGCGATCAGGCAGCAGACGAGCTTCACAGCGGCGATACAGCCGCCGCAGGGGAAGGTGGCGCGGGCAGAGCTGCCGCTGACTTGCGAAAATCAGTACCCGAATGACCTGAAGGGTTGGCCGGTGACGCAGGGGTTGCCGTTCCCGCAGGGGGCGCTGGTGTCGGCAGATAATCTGCGTCTGCTCAACTCGGCGGGGCAGGAGCTCCCGCTGCAGGTGACAGTGCTCGGCTATTGGCCTGACTACTCGATCAAGTGGGCGCTGCTGGACTTCCAGACGGATTTGGCGGCGAAGCAGACTGCGACTTTCATGCTGCAATACGGGACGGCGGTGAAGCGGCAGGCGGTGGCGCGGCCGCTCGTCATTAACGAGAGCGAGCAGGCGGTGACGGTGGATGCGGGGGCGATCAAGGTGGAGCTGTCGCGGACGCAACCGAACTTCATGGGCCGCATCTGGCTGGACGGGACCGGGGACGGGACGTTTGAGGCCAGCGAGCTTGTCAGCGGTCAGGGGCTGGGGACGAGCAAGGTGGCGATGGGGGGGAAGGCAAGCGTGGCGCAGGCGCCGACGGTTAGAGTGATGCGCCGGGGGCCGCTGCACTGCATTGTGCGGGTGGACGGCGGCAACACTGTGGATAAGGCCAACTTCGGGGACCAGGTAGACCTGCACTTCTATGCGGGCAAGGCGTATGTCGCGACCAACCACACGTTCGTCAATGCGAACACCACGCAGACGTTCACAAATCTGGATTCGTTGTACCTGTCGCGAGACCTGAACCTGGGCGGGAACGTGAAGGCGCGGTTCGGTGCTGAAGGGGCGGCTGCTGCCCCGGAGGCGGGCGGGGCGACGCTTTGGCAGGGGTTTGACGACCAGTATAAGGTTACGGGTCTGGGTGCGGAGCGGACGGGGAAGCGCGCGGCGAACTGGGCGGACGCGTCGGGCGACAAGGCGGGCGTGACGGTGGCGGTGCGGTACTTGTGGCAGCTTTACCCGAAGTCCGTGACGGTGCGGCCGGATGGGATTGACATCGGCATCATGCCGAAGTTCGCGCCGGGTACCTATAAGATATCGAAAGAGGGGCAGCTTGAGGACAAGCTCTACTACTACCTGAAGGACGATGCATACCGAGTGAAGCTGGGGTTGAGCAAGCGGCACGAACTGCTGTGGGCCTTCCACGCTCCGGGCGCGGCTCCGGCGATTGCCGAGGCGACGGCTTTTGATGAGCCGCCGGTGTTGAAGGCGGACAAGGACTGGTATTGCGACTCGAAGGCGTTTGGGGACGTTCTCGCGGCGAGTCCGGAACTGGGCGGGATCTTTGCGGCCTATGAGAAGGCGACGGCGCAGGCAGTCTCGGACTTCCTGAACTCCCGTGAGAAAGGCCGCGAGTACGGGATGCTGAACTTCGGGGACTGGTGGGGCGAGCGCGGGCGCAACTGGGGCAACATCGAGTATGACAGCCAGTACGCGTTCTACCTGCAGTTCGTGCGCAGTGGCGATGAGCGGTACTTCCGGCTGGGCGAGCAGGCGTCGCGACATAACCATGATGTGGACATGATCTGGGCGGGGGACCCGCACCAGATGGGCAAAGTTTATGCTCATTGCATCGGACACACGGGGAACTACTATAGCCACGATATCAACGGCCAGGGCTCGCCGGGCGGCGGCTGCTCAGTGACCCATAGCTGGTGCGAGGGGTATCTGGCGGATTACTTCCTCAGTGGCGATGTGCGCGGGCTCGAGGGGGCATCTCTTTTGACCGACAACTACGATACGTACTACACGACCAACTACGATTGGGACATCGGCCGCACGAATGGGTGGCATTTGGTCATGACGATGGGGATGTACAGGGCGACGAGCGACCCGTTCTACTTGAACACGGCGAAGATCATCCTGGCGCGAACGAGGGAGCGCGAGGACCCGGGCGGCGGGTGGATTCGCGAGATGATGCCGGGGCACTGTCTGTGTTTGCCGCGGCACCGGGGCGAGGCGGGGTTCATGCTGGGCATCCTGCTGTCGGGGCTGCGTGACTACAACGAGGTGGCCCACGATCCCACCGTGGACACGATGATCACGCGCGCTTCGCACTACATGATCCGGGAGATGTGGGTGCCCGAAAAGAAGACGATGCGGTACACGAGTTGCCCGGTGAGTCCCTCAGGTGGAGGCCTCAGCGAGCTTGAGACCGAGGGCCTGATGCATGGGTACATGCACCAGCCGGACAAGATCCTGGGCGAGGTGTGCAAGCTCGGGACCGTCATATCCATCAAGGCTGTGAGCGGGTTCGGGAAGTCCTTCACCCAGCAAATTCGCCGCACTCCGGCGATCCTGTACCAGTTTGCGCAGCAGGATCTGGACAACTTCAACTTCAGCCCCGGCCAGAGCGTGCGGATGCTGCTGAAGCAGACGAACGACCGGGGGCTGACAGTGACAGTAAGGCCCCGGGGCGAGGGGCAGATTGGTGGCAAGGCGACGCTGCTGAGTGGCGACAAGGTGCTGGCCGAGGTCGCGCTCGACCAGCGGCCCTCAGTGATGATGCAACTGCCCGCCGGGACGCCGGTGGGCCTGTATACGCTCAAGATCGAGCCGACCGGGCAGGTGCCTTGGGATGTGGACTCGGATGTCGAAAAGCAGATCGTAGACTGCAGCCAGCCGGTGCGGTTCGGGCCGGGGGTGAAGATCCCGTCGTACATGGTGTTCCTGCCGGCGGCGGGGAAGACGACGTTTGCGCTCAAGGGGCTGGGCAAGGGCGGCTATGCGGCGCGGCTGCGGCCGCTGTATGGGAAGGTGCAGCCGGTGCAGGTGAGCTTCAAGGGCAGCGGGGAGCTTGTCGCGGACGCGGCGAAGGGGCAGACGGGGCTGTATGAGCTGACGCTGACGCAATGTCCGGGAGCGTTCGAGTTGCAGATCAAGGGGGCTCTCCCGTATCTGGGGTACTGGCCGAGCAACGTCTTCTCGCCCGGCGAGCCGGTGGCGAATATGACGACACAGGGGAGCCTGGGGCCCGGCAGCAATGGTGAGGTGACGTTTGACGCGACCTCGACCACTGACGCTGACGATGACATCACTCAATACCAGTGGGACTTTGGCGACGGACAGAAGGCAACGGGGCCGGTCGTGAAGCACCGCTGGGCGAAGTCCGGCGGGTATGTGGTGGCGCTGACGGTGAGCGACAAGCGCGGGACGTCGGCGCTGCTCAAGCGGCCGGTGCATGTGCCTCCACAGTGGGTGATGGCCCTCGACCCGACGCAGGCGGTGGTGCTGGAAGCGGAGGCGTTCACAGGGCAGGGGAAGGGCGAAGTGGGCGTCACGCAGCGTGTGGGATGCAACGGGAGCATGGTGACAAGGTGGGAATCTACGCTTGGGCACTGGCTGGAGTGGAAGTTCGCGCTGCCGCAGGCCGGGAAGTACAACGTGGTGCTGCGCTATTGCACGCAGTCTGAGGACACGAGGCGGGAGTTGACGGTTGATGGGCAAGCGGCGGGACCGGGGTTCGAGGAGGTGCGGCTGGCGAGCACCGGCGGGTACTCGACTGATGTGGACCAGTGGCAATACTACCGCGTTCCGGCTACTCCAGGTGGCTCGACGGACACTCCGGCGGTGCTGAACCTGACGGCGGGGACGCACACCTTGCGGCTGAGCAACCTGGGGGGCGGGTTGGGGCTGGATCAGGTTCTGATTGTGCCGGCGCAGTAGCCGGCAGAAGGCAATACCAAAGGCCCTGCGACATTTGCCGCAGGGCCTTTCTGTTTGAAGCGTTCCGGTGTGCGGACCACGGTCCGCCCCTACTTGACTTCGAGACCTGCTACTCCTGTGGCTTTGAACAGATTGGACGCCATCAGCTTGCCGGCGTAGGGGAATTTCTGGTCCAGTACGGACAGGAGACGGTACATCGCCGACTTCACGTCCGGGCCGGTCTTGCCGCTGACGGTCAGTACCCGGCCAGTCTGGTCGAGGGTGATGCTCTCTGGCCGCGCCTGCTTCGGGTCCACCTGCACCCGCACGACGAAGGTGCCGGGAGCCACGCCGCGCTGGCGCACTACCGGCGTCGCCACAGGCTCCTTCACGTTCATTGCGTTCTGCAGGTAGTACGGGAAGTACCCCGCGAGGCGCTGGACGGCGTACTCTTCCTCCGGGACGGTCTGTGGTGAGGCGACGACTGTGAGGCCGGGCTTGTCGTTCTCGATCCAGGGAAGGCCCAGGAGCTTGCTCTGCAGGACTTCGAAGACCTGCGACTGGAATAGGACCTCGACGCGCGCTTTGGCTCCGGGGGCCACTGTCAGAGCGCATTCGGCCTGGGGGCCCTGAGTGATCAGCGCGAGTTTCTGGCCGTTGATGGTCGCCGAGGCTACTCGCATGTCGTCGGGGACAGGGAGAACGAGGCGGGTCTTGAGGCCCTTCGGGGCGTCAATCTCCAGTGACCAGCGCTGCTGGTCGGCGGTCTTGTCGGCCCGTGCGGTGACCGTGGCGTCCCCGCCACCGATGATCTCACCGGCTGCCTGCCAGACGGCTGGCTCGCGCGGGGACAGCGTGAACGGCACGAGGCTCTGCTCGCCGCGCAGTTCTGTGACGGTCGGCTTGCCATCGTGACTCATCAGGAAGAACGAGCCGCTGCCGAGGTACTTGTTCTCAAGCTCCAGTCGCGTCTCGACCTTATCCGCGGTCATGTTGCCGGAACAGAGGTAGGTGCCGAGCCCCTCGCCGGCGCGCGTGACGAACAGGCGGCTGTCGGCCCTGGCCGCGGGGATGGGCTGCCAGCCCGCCACGGCGATGTCGGCGAGCAGCGGAATCCAGGCGGTGAGCCTGCGGTTGCCGATGGCTACGCGCGGGGTCGGCATGGCTGCCATCTGCAGCGAAGCCAGCAGTGCATGGTCGCCGAGACCCTTGAGCGCGTCGAGCATCTGCTCAGGCTTCAGGGTGGGGCTGAGCAGGTCCTCGTACTCGTAGGTCTCCCAGTACACCATGGACTTGTGGCCGAGGAAAGCGCGAAGCGACTGGGCGGTCCAGGTACTGGTGGAAGTGGGGTCGGCCTCGATCATGGCTGAGTCACAAGCGAACGCTGTCAGGTAGGTTGAGACAGCGGGGTTGGCCACGACGGCGAGCTTGTGGCCGTAGCGCTGCGGCAGAGTATGCACGTAGTGCATCAGGTCGGCGATGGCTACGCCCTCGTCCACGTAGACGCCAGCCTCGTCCCAGGCGCGGCCCGGTAGCGTGGGGACGGCCGGGCCGTAGTACCGCGCGCCACCGTTGGCGGTGTCGAAGGCGAATCCGGCTATCTCAAGCTCTTTCGCTACGTCGGCCATGTCCAGGCGCGACTGCTTGCCGAAGCTGGTGTTCATCGGGAAGACGCGCAGCTCATTGTCATGCCCGGTGACCCACGGGGTGTCGAAGTAGATCTTCGACTTCTTGTCGGTGATCAGACTGTCGGGATAGACCTCCTTCGCCAGCCGCTCCTCCGCCCAGATCTGGGAGGGGATGTAGAACATCATGCCCACGTCACAGTCACGCTGCCCGGCAGCGAAGCGCTCCTGGCGCGTCTTGTGGTACTCCTCCAGCGAGACCTTGCGGTCATTTCCCATGGGGCGCACAGGCTCGTAGTCCCAGAACTGCGGTCGTCCGACGATGTCTCCAGTGCGCTTGAAGGGGGCGTAGGCCCACTCCCAGCCCACGCGCATGCGGCGGGCGAGCTCGCAGTCGTTACGGGTGGTCCAGGCGAGGTAGCTGCCACCGTTGAGGTTGGCGCGGGGGTCAACTCCCGGCGCGGGCACGAACAGCGAGGGATAGCGGGCGTAGAAGTGGTGCAGCGGCTCGTAGTAGCCCCATTTCGTCTGGAAGTTAGCAAGCAGGAACTGCACACTCTCCGTCCCGCCGGGATCAACCACGATGCGGTTGACGTGTTCCCAGACTATGCCGCCGTCCACGGGCCTGGTGGTGCGGCGGAAGTAGGACAGGGTTTGCTCTGGTGAGACGCCCATGGCGAGGCAGTTCTGGTCGTCATAGAGGGCTGCCACCGGGAACTGGCCGGGGAAGCGCTCGGCGATGGTCTCCCGGTTGGTCGGAATCGGGTTGAAGCCCCACCAGAGGGTCATGTCGGTGCGGGGAACCTGGACTTGCCAGCCCAGCTCCAGCAGGCGCTGTTCGGCGCCGGTGTTGCGGACACGAACCGTGACATCGGCCCACGGGCCAGAGGCGGCGAGGTTGTATTCGAGCTCCAGGCCCGGCAGGGAAGCCGTAGCCTTGCCCTGTCCCTTGGCGGCTGTCATGCCCTCGAGGGTTATCGGTGGCAGGTCCACTTCCGGATCCTTGCCATCGCGCATGACGAACTGGCCCGTGGCGGCCAGTCCGGGGCCGGAGGTCTGGAATCTGGCCGCACCGGCCTCGAAAGAGAAGTCTCCCGCCGAGGTGTGCACCGGCAGGCGCGCGTCTTTCGCAACGGGTTGCGCCCACAGCGGGGCGGCGGCAACGATGAGTAGAGTTAGTAGATATGCGCGTTTCATGTTACTTGGCCACCTCTGGGTACTGCACCGTCCGCACGTTGCCGCCGGGCTCGGTAACCTCGATCTTGTAGAGGCCATCCGCCGGCACGCCCGGCAGAGTCTTGTCCAGCCCCTGATCCGACTTGCCGCTCTCGAAGACTGCTTTGTCCTGCTCATCGAGCACCCGCAGCTTCTCTATCGGGCCCTTCACGCGCACGGTCAGGTCGGTCTTGGCCTCGGTGACCGAGGCGTCGTCGAACCAGGCCTCGCCGCCGGAGAAGAAGATGCCGAGGCTGATGGAGATCCATTCCATGTTCGGGAGGGTTTTGAAGGGCAGGCGGCACAGACGCCACTGGTTGGCGTCGCCGCCCTTCATGTACTCGGGCTTGAGGAAGGCCGGCACCAGGAAGTGACTGCGCATCGAGGAGTCCCAGAAGCGCTGGTCCACGGTCTTGCCGTCAGGAGTGCCGCCGTGGGCATAGATGAGCATCTTGCCGCCGCCAAGCCGATACCACACGCGCAGTACGTACTCGGTATCCGGCTTCACGGGCACTGACTGGTTCCAGTAACCTGACATGATGCCGGTGCGGGCCATCACGCGCAGGCTTCCGGGGCCTGAGCGGCCCTGTGGCAGCCAGTTCTGCTCAAAATTCTCAGGGTTGGCAGTGCCGAACGTCCACTGCGCCGGCTGCCCCTGGGCGTCCACGGCCTCAAAGCCGGGGTTCTTCACCAGGTTGGGTAGCGGCAGCGGAGGATTCGCCGAAACCTGCACCTCCGCTGCCCAGCCAGCCCCAAGCGCCAGTATCATCACAACTAACATCACTTGTCTGATCATCAGTAGCCTCACGTTCCTGCCTTTCACTCTGTTGCCTGCTGTCTCTTCGCAAACAGCTCCTGCATGTATTTCAGACTGCGGCCCAGGGCCGCGGGCTTTTGCTCAAGCGGCACGTGCTCGAGGGTGATCATGTGGGTGTACTGGCCGCCATTCTCCGGAATGACCTCCACATAGCGCTCGAAGGGCGAGTCGCCTGTCCCCAGTTCAACGGAGTAGACGGCGTGCTTGTGCTCCGGCGGGGGCTGGAGTAGATGATCCTTCCACGCCACCACATGCACCCGCTCGGGGTAGTTTTCCAGGAGCTTCCAGCCCTCTTGCCTCAACGTTGTCATGTGCCCGATGTTCAGCGTGATGCCCGCCCGCTGGTCAGGAATGAGCTCGAAGTAGCGGCAACAGTCGGCCACGGTTTCGAGCACTCCCTGATAGTGAATGTCGGGCGCGATCTTGATGTCCGCGGGCGCGGTCTCAAGGACTTGCCGCACCACTTCGACCAGGCGCTGCAGGTCTGCTTCTTTGTCGCAGCAGTCCATCAGGGGCGCGGGCATCGCACCGGCGTTGGGCAGCACGATGTCTGTGCCCAATTCCACGGCCAGATCCACCAGCCTCGACAGCGCCGCCGCGGTCTGCTGCGCCTGTGCCTCGTCGGCCACCCGCATGAGGCCCTGGTACAGACAGGCGATCTGGAGCCCCGCCTCGCGGACCGCCGCTTGCACCGCTGAGAGGTCCGACTGCTCCATGTCTATCATCGCCGAGTGCGGGTCGGTATCGGCGGTGAGGCCCTCCTGCCCAGGCAGATGCATGAGCATGATGCCGCCATAGCCCAGCCCGGCCGCCTCCCGCAGCACCTCGCGGAAACTCTTCACCGGCTGGCTCCACTCCGTCAAGGCATGCACGCTGGTAGAAAACACCATCTCGATCACCTCAGTCAGGTTCGGGGTGTTCAGTCGAACGAGCTTACGGCTGCATACGCCTGCTCGCAGAGCTTCATTGTCGCCACCGCGTCCGAGCCGGGCGAGGGGTCAGGGGCGTCTCCGCGAACCGCCGCCAGGAACCCCGCCACGTCGTCTACATAGCCCAGCCAGCGCAGGCAGGCTGCCGCCCCGGCAAAGTTCCCGAGCCGGTGGACCTCGTCGGGCCCGCCTCTTTGGCTGTAGGTCAGGTCGAAGTCGTGGCTGGTGATCATGTGCCCGTTGGTGCCAGTGACCTCGAAGTAGAAGAACTCGCGGTCGATGATCTGCCCCGGCGTAAAGCCGATCGTCCCGACGGCACCACTCTCGAAGGTTACCACGCCCGCATAGCCCCGGTGGCCCGCCACTTGCAGCGGCCGTATGACCATGTCTGTCACTTCGCCCCCAAGCCGCCTTAGTGTGTCGAAACCATGGCAGTGCTGGTCCAGCACGGCGTCGCGCATCGTGGCACCGTTTACCAGTCCGTACCGCAGGCTCACGAGCGTCGTGGGACCGAATTCCTCGCCCGCGACGATCTCCTGAGTGCGGCTGACGGCCCGTGACCGGCGGAGGTTGAAGCCAACGTGGAAGACGACGCCCTTCCCGGCGGCGATGTCGGCCATCTCCTGGGTCTGAGCGGCCGAAGGGGCCGGGGACTTCTGGACATAGAGCGGGAATCCGGCCAGGAGTACCTCCTTGCCCACTGCGTAGTGGACTTTGGGGCCGCCGACGCAGATAACCGCCTCCGGTTGCGTCTCTTCCAGCATCTGGAAGAAGTCGGTATACACGCGCTCGAACCCGTACTGACGGGCCGCCAGTTGGGCCTTCTCCTCCACGAGGTCGCACACCGCGACAAGCTCAATGTCGTGGAGCTTGAGCTGCGGGTACATGTAGGCGTTGGTAAAGCCACCGGCGCCGATATATGCCAGCCGCACGGGTTTGGGCATGGGGGGCCTCCGTAGTCGCGGGCGCCGCGTCTGCGCCCGCTGATGGTAGCAACGCTACTTCGGCGCAAGCGTTGCTCAGCCCTCTCGCTACCGGCGACATTTCCTGCTACAATAGTACCATCATGGCTGTTGCAGGTAAGGAACGCAATCTGGGGCAGACTCTGCGTATTCTGCGGGAAGGGCGCGGCTCGCGGCCGGAGGTCCGGCTCGTGCAGAACGAGCACGGCCTGGCGGTCATCAAAGACTACTCGTCCGGCAACTGGGTCCTGCGCGTGCTGGGCCTCGTGCTGATCTCGCGCGAGCGCCGCGCATATCGCCGCCTGGAGAAGCTGAAGGGCATTCCACGCTGGTTTGAGCAGCCGGACCCCTACATCATGTGCATCCAGTATGTCGAGTCCAAAACCGGGTCAGGAGCGCCGGTTGACCTGCTCACGCCGGCGTTCTTCGACAGACTGGCCCACCTGATAGGCGAAATGCACCGCCTGGGCGTCGCTCACGGCGACCTCAAGCGCCTGGATAACATCCTTGTGACCCCAGAGGGCGAGCCGTACCTGATAGATTTCTCCGCGGCCTTCTGGAATGGCTCCAACCCCCTCTCGGCCTTCGTCATGCCCTATCTGATCGATGATGACAATCGCGCGATCTATAAACTCAAGTACCGGCGGGTCAAGGACCTGCTGACACCTGAAGAAGAAGCCTTCATGAACGCCCGGGGGCCGCTTGAGCGGGTCTGGCGGATCGTTCGCGAATGGCTGCGAAAGCCTGTACAGCATCTGGCCGAAACCGAACCAGAATAGGCAAAATAACGTCTAAACTATAGACAAATCGTTACGCGCGGGCCTGGGAGAGGACTGGCGGCAGCAGCTGCCGGTCTTTTTGTTGGGCCTGTAGGCAGGCATGACATGCAAGGTTTGATCAAGCCGCAAAGCGGGAAGGAATCGGGGGAACAGGCGCGCTCTGGTAGTAGATCTGGAAGGATGGGGTAAGAAAGGTGACACGGGAACAACTCGCGCTTCGACAGGTGTTATCTGCCTTGACAGAACACCGAGCCTGAAGCGAAATCGAAAGCAGGGGTTCGGTGTGATACAAACTGAGGCCCATGTGCAAATGAGGCGCAAGGAATTCGAGAGTTTGGCCCGCAAGTATCAGCGCGACATCTTTTCAGCCGCGCTGCGCCTGACGGGTAACTACAGCGATGCCGAGGATCTGGCGCAGGAAGCGTTCCTGAAGGCCTATATGGCCTTTGACCAGTTCCAGCTCGGCACCAACTTCCGGGCGTGGTTGCTGAGGATTCTCACCAACACGCACATTAACCGCTATCGGCGCACCAAGCGCACTCCGGACACGATTGCGTGGGAAGACTTCACTCTCCAGGGCGAGCGCCAGGACGAGATCGAGAGCCCCGCGCCTCCGCTGCCGGAGCACGAAGTCCTGACCTACGTGCCGGATGAGGTCGTCGGGCCCGCTCTGCATGAGTTGCCCGAGGAATTCCGTGAAGCCGTTATCCTGTCTGACATACACGAACTGTCGTACAAGGAAATCGCACAGGCACTGAATATTCCGCTCGGAACGGTGCGGTCTCGAATATTCCGTGGAAGGAAGCTGTTGAGGGAGTCCCTCGCCGACTATGCAAAGGCGCGGAGAATGATATGAGAGACGAATCTAGCTGCTCTGACGAGCTACTGTGCGGTCTGGTGGATGATGAACTGGATGCGAGCGAAAAGCGTATGGCGGCGTTGCACGCCTCCGTATGCCCGCGCTGCGCGCAGAGCCTCGGGCAGCTTTTCGCCACCCGGGCGGTGCTGAGTCTGCCTGCCCCCGGGAAAGTTGCTGTGCCGCGCGCCTTCTGGCGTAACGTGCGGGAGCGACTTGATAATGTGGATGGCATCATCCGCGCCACGGAAGTGATGCCGCGCCGCCGTCCGCTCGTGGCACGCTGGGTGCCAATCGCCGGTCTCGCGGTCGTTGCGCTGGCCTTTGGGGCGCGCGCCTTTCTCGTTCAGCCGCCTGAAATCCCCACTCAGCTTTCTCGCTATCACCTTCAGGCCAGCTATATGCCCGGAGATCCGGGCCTGCATCAGGCGGTGGGCTACGGCGTCCACAACACCTGGCGCCCGGTTTCGCGTAGCCTTATCAACATGAACGGCGCTATGGTCCTGCAGACCATCTACTCAGTCGGTGGGCTCCCCGTCTCGGTCTTCCGCGTGCCGGAGGGCAGCTTCGACACCCGGCACCTTGCCCCTGAGCGGCTTGGCAATCAGACGGTCTATCTCGCGGTCTCTAACCACAGCACCATGGTCGCCATTCCCAATGAAGGCGCCTGGGATATCGTAGTCACCCGAAGTCCCCTAGACGAGACCATGGCCATGGCACGAAGCTATCCCCGCGTTTGGCCGGTCGAATAGCCAGCAGCCAGTTGTGCTGTCTTATTGGTATCAGCAGGGCAGGCATGCGCCTGCCCTGCTGTGATATTAGGCAGATCCGCCTCCAGCAAGGTCCCTCGGCCCTCCTCGTCGAACCGTCTCCCCATCATGATTGATTTTGCCCCCCTTGCCACTGTTTCTCGTGACGGACTGGTCGAGAGCACCCATCTTGGCGACGTAGCGCTTTGCGATGTCTCCGGCGCCCTGCGCGCCTCAATAGGCGACCCCTCCCGGCACTGCTACTACCGCTCCTCCGGCAAGCCCCTGCAGGCTCTGGGGGTGGTGCAGTCGGGTGCTGCAGACAAGTATGCCTTCACGCAGACCGAGCTCTCGATCTGCTGCGCCTCACATAGCGGCTCCGCGATGCATGTCGCTACTGTGCAGGGAATCCTCGAGAAGCTCGATCTGGACGGGTCCGCCCTTGCCTGCGGTTGCCACCAGCCTGGCGACGAGGCCGAGCGCAACCGGCTGATCCGCGAGGGGCTCAGCCCGACGCCCCTGCACAACAACTGCTCTGGTAAGCATACCGGCATGCTGGCCACCGCCCGCGCCCTCGGAGTTCCGGTTGAGGGCTACCTCGATCCAGACCACCCGGTGCAGAAGCTCATCAACCACAACCTCGAACTCGCCACTGGTGTCCCCCAGGAGCGGTTCATCGTCGGCGCCGATGGCTGCGGCGCCCCCACCGTTGGGCTGCCGCTGCAGGCTATCGCGCTGTCTTTCGCCCGTCTGGGCAATCCGGAAGACATGCCGCAGGATTTCAGGGATGCTGCGCGCCGTATCTGCGCCGCCATGGCCGCCGCGCCCGACATGGTGTCGGCTCCAGGGGCATTCAACAGCGAACTGCTGGGGGCCGCGAATGGCCATCTCGTGGCCAAGGCGGGGGCTGAGGGGTTATTTGCACTCGGCATCATTGATCCGCGCCACCTCGGCCTCGCCGCCAAGATCGCGGACGGTTCGTCTCGCGCGCAGAGCGCCATCGTCATGCATCTGCTGACCCAACTGGGCGCCCTTTCCGAAAGTGCCCACGAGACTCTGGCCCGCTTTGCGAATCCTGATGTCTGCAACTGCCACGGGCGCATTGTCGGGCAGATCGAGCCGATATTTGAGCTGGAGGCGCAATAGATGCCTGCAACGATAGCCGTCATGGGGGCGGGGCCCGCCGCTCGCCATCACCTGCTCGGCCTCGTCCGCAGTCCCCACTGCGACCGGGTGGTGCTGGCGGCACCTGACAGCCCGGCCCGCGCTGAGCTCTACCGGCGCTTTGGGATCATCAAGGCACTCCATGACGAGTACAGCGCCGCTCTCGCCGACCCTGATGTGAACATCGTGGATGTCTGCGCACCCATTACCGAGCGCGAGGCGATCATTCGAGAGGCCCTCAAAGCGGGCAAGCACGTCGTGACGGCCGCGCCCTTTGCCACTACCGCCGAGGCTTCCGAAGCCCTGGCGCAGCAGGCGGCCAGCAGCAAGCTCCGCCTCCTCCCGGTCCTGTACCAGCGCTTCATCCCGGCAAACGCCCGCGTGAAGCAGCTCCTGTCAGAGTCCGCCATTGGCGCGCCCATCTTCGGCGGTATTACCCGCATTGCACCCCAGAGCGATGAGCCCGAGACGCCGGCCATCCTGCAGGATGGCTTCCACGCCGTCGAACTCCTGCAGCACTTCTTCGGCCCCGCACAAGCAGGCTCGGCCACTACGAACCCGACGGGCTCGCTGGCATTGCTGACGCTGCAACTGCCGGAGGGGGTGCTGGCGCAGGTGAACGTCGTCGCGGCGGCGACGGGCGACCATCCTGCGACGGAGCGGCGGTTGGTGGGGACTGAGGGGTCACTACTGGTGAGGGACAATCCGGAGGATGAACTGCCGCTGATTGCCTTCCAGGGCGAGGAAGCGTTTCCCATTCGAGTGAAGAATCACCCGGACGTTGTCGAGTACGCGGTTATGGAGAACCTCGGCCACCTGCTGCAGTGCCTGGCGACCTCCACGCCTGAGGATACAACGGCTGCACAGGCAACCGCGGCGCTCGTGACAATTCGGAAGGCGACCCGCTAGGGTCGCCAGTCCTCCGGCAAATCCAGCACCCACACGTCATTCACGAGCGGCCACGCGTTCCCCGCCGCGATCCATAGCTTGTCGTCGAACACGTAGGCCGAGTGCTCGTGGCGCTCTGACCAGATCGTCGGCGTCCTGAGCTCGTGCCACGTCTCCCCGTCGGCCGTGTACCACACATCATTCCAGTTCTTCGACGGATTGTTGGACCACCCGCCAAGCACCCACATGCAGCCCCGCCACACCACGGCCGAGAACCAGATACGCTCCGCCCACGGCGCGTGCTCGGTTACCCGCGTCCAGTTGGCGCCATCGGCCGAGGACCAGACATCGTTGTAGCCGTGATACGTGGGGAGGTAGTTGCCGCCGCCGAAGACCCACAGCTTGCCCTTGAACGATAGCGCGTTGTGGAAGGTGCGAGGGGCCCAGGGCGCCGCGGCGGTCACCTGGGTCCACTCCTTGCCGTCTTTGGTTGCCCAGACGTCGTTGCGCAGGTGGCTGTCGTTGCCGAAGAAGTACTGCTCGCTGCCGCCCAGTACCCACAGTCGGCCATCATGCTCAACTCCCGCCGCCCCGAGCCTTGGGCTCCAGCCGGGCGTTGCAGTCGCAAGGTCCCACTGCACTCCGTCGGCCGAAGACCAGACCTCGCTCGTGGCGCCGCCCTCCGGCAGACGCCCTGCGTACCACCCGCCCATGAACCACATGCGACCGTTGAAGGTAACAGTAGTGGGGATATCGCCGCTCTTCCACGCGGCCTTTTCGGTGACCAAGTCCCACTGCACGCCGTCGGTGGAACTCCACACATCGCGCGGCCCGATGATGTTGGAGTCAAACCACCCGCCGAGCAGCCACATGCGGCCGTTGTGGACGACTTCGCCGCAGGAGTCACGTGGCGCCCACGCGGCATGCTCCACTACGCGTACCCAATCGGGCTGCTGTACCTGTGCCATAGGCACCTCTGCGAGGGCAATACTGATGAGCAAAACGCTCGTACGGAGCATGAGGATGGCTCCTGAGGGCGAAAGGGCTCCAGTATGGTGCGGAACCCGTCCGGAGCCGGGCGCGTGCGTCAAAGGTATGGTGCCGGGACCGGACCTCAGGCGATCTTGATCACCACGGCGTGACCGTTCAGGTTGTACAGTACCACCCGGTCCGGAAGGCAACGTTGCTCATCTACAAGCTTAGTAATACCGGCCGTGTTGATGTTCCCATAGTCGTCATAGACGGTAATCCCTCCGACCGCCATACGCGAATGGATCCATTCGGCGACATCTTTGGCCGACTCGTACACGTCAACGTCGATGTGACACATGCTGAAGCACAGGTCCTCGACCGAGGCACCAGTTTCGTCCGGAAATATGCCCTCAAGTATCTGCACGTTGTCCACGTTGAGGCTCTTCAGGAGTGCTTCGACACGGGCACTTGAGGTGTCGCTGTGCTCACCGCCGGTGTAGACGGGGTCATTGGGTCCGGTCTTCACGACCCCATAGAAGGTGTCGCAGAGGTATACGGGGTCGGCTATGCCGCATTGCTGTGCCCTCAGGGCGATCAGGGCGCCGCTGCCCCCTCTGTACGTGCCGACCTCGATGATACTGCCCTTCAGCTTCGCCGCCTGCTCCGTCAGCGTCCACAGTTCCCAGCAGCGGTACAGGTCGATGAGGGTTGAGGCCTTGATGGCCCCATACGCTCTGATGAACTCTTCGTCCAGGTTCCAGGGGGAGTACGTCGAGCCGGGGAGGATCGGCCCGTGTGCCTGCCTGCCAGCAAGGAGCTTGAACAGTCCGGAGCCAGCCCTGCACATGGCTTTGAGCACTGTTCGCTTGACGGACCGGAGTCTTACCTTCTGCATCAAGTTCTCCGTGTGGGCAGTCTGGGGTCAATGGGCCGGAAATGGGCTGGGGGGCACTGCGATGCCGCGCCCGGCCCAAACTGCATGGGCCGGCGCCGCGTGATTTGATAAGTGGTGCCCGAGGAGGGATTCGAACCCACACGCTGCTTGCGCAACAAGGGATTTTAAGTAAGCCTTGCTTCGCCTCGCCTCACGGCCCCAACGTCGTCTTCTGCAGTTCGTGAAGAGCCATTCCGGTCGCAGCCGCCCTCCGGTGCCCTCAGCGGGCAACTCGGATTGTGCCCACAACCCCGTCTGCGGCCCTCTCGGGGCATTCACTACCACGAATGCGACGCCGAGTCAAGGTGAAGTGCGGAAGACTACCCTCGCGCTTCACGACGACTGACCGACTGGGTCCCCCGCACTTCGCCTCTCCTGCCGGACAATGATTGACGGTTTGGGGCGCCCGACTTTATGTGGCGGTCTCCCACAGCCAGCCTGACTGCCAAAGCGCATTCACACGAATAAACCCCCGTACCCCCATGTGGCCTTAGGAGGTCCATAGACAGCGCGAGGGGAAGCATCCCAGGCTGTCGGACTATGCCTGCATCGCGACGCACCGAGACCGGGGGAAGTGGTGTCGTTTCCTCTGAGGCCGTGCCCCCGTCTCCCCTGCTGGCCGGGAGACCCTATGCCCAACATCTACGACAACCTCGAAGCTCAACTCCTCCCTGCTCTGAGGGAGGCGATGGCTGACGCCCAATCGGCTGACTTCTGCGTGGGCTACTTCAACCTGCGCGGGTGGCAGCATTTGGCGGACCTGGCGGAGCGCTTCAGCGGGGCTGACGATGGCTGCTGTCGCATCCTTGTGGGCATGCAGAAACCGCCCGAAGACCAAATGCGGGAGGCGTACCGCGCCATCCGTAAAGAACAGCCCCTGGACGCCCCGACCATCGCTCATCTGCGGAAGCAGGCCAGTGAGAGCTTCCGCATGCAGTTGGCCTTTGGGATACCGACCAACCAGGCTGAAGCCGCGCTGAAGCGATTGGCCGAGCACCTACGGGCCGGAAAGGTGCGGGTGAAGCTGTTCCTGGAGCACGCATTGCATGCCAAGCTCTACCTCGTGCATCGCCCCGACACCATTGCTCATCTGCTTGGCTTCGTTGGGAGCAGCAACCTGACGCAGTCCGGGCTTCTGGAGAATGGCGAGCTTAACGTGGACGTACTGGAGCAGGATGCGGCGCACAAGCTGCACGCCTGGTTCCACAAGCACTGGGATAACAGGTACAGCTTCGACATCAGCGAGGAACTGGCGCAGCTTATTGAGGAGAGCTGGGCAGCGGCAGAGATGGTCAGGCCGTACCTGGTATACCTGAAGATGGTCTACCATCTGTCGCAGGACGCTCGTGTCGGGGAGAAGGAGTTCAAGCTGCCCCGCGACCTCCAGGGAACGCTGCTCACGTTCCAGACTGCAGCCGTGTCGCTGGCGGCACGGCACCTGCACGCACGCGGCGGGGTGCTTCTGGGTGATGTGGTCGGCCTGGGCAAGACCTTCATGGCTGTGGCGGTCGCCCGCATCCTCCAGGAGGACGAGGGTGGCGACACGCTCATCATCTGTCCCCCGAACCTGCAGCAGATGTGGCAGGAGTACGTGCACGACTACAAGCTGATAGCTCGGGTGCTTCCCATCAGCAAGGTTCAAGATGAGTTGCCCGAGATGCGACGTTACCGCCTGCTGGTCATTGATGAGAGCCACAACTTGCGCAACCGTGATGGCGCTCGCTACGCCGCCATCCGCGACTACATCGAGCGCAATGAGCCGCGCTGCCTGCTCGTGACCGCTACGCCCTACAACAAGGCCTACCTGGACCTGAGCAACCAACTCCGCCTGTTCATCGAGGAGCGCCGCGACTTGGGGGTCAGGCCCGAGAAGTACTTCCAGGAGTACGACGAAGCGGATTTCGCGGCGGAGTACCAGGCGTCGCCCCGCTCACTGCGAGCCTTTGAGGAAAGCGAGCATGCGGACGACTGGCGCGACCTCATGCGCCTGTACATGGTTCGCCGGACCCGCCGGTTCATCATCGACAACTACGCGGAGTTCGATGCGGAGCGGGACCGCTACTTTGTCCTGTTCCCGGATGGCTCCAAGTCATACTTCCCCAAGCGCAATCCGCACAACCTGAAGTTCAAGCTCAACGATGATGACCCGTCCGACCAGTACGCTCGCCTGTACCGGCAGGACGTTGTGGACATCATCAACTGGTTGGACCTGCCCAGGTACGGACTGGCGCAGTATCTCGACCTCAACGAGTGTCAACGGGCGACGGCGGCTGAGGCCAAAATCATCCAGGACTTGGGCCGCGCTGGACGGCGGCTGATGGGCTTCTGCCGCACCAACCTGTTCAAGCGGCTGGAGAGCAGCGGCGATTCGTTCCTGCTATCACTTAGGCGCCACGTGCTGCGCAACATGATTGTGCTGCACGCGCTTCAGAACGGTCTTCCCGTTCCCATTGGCACTCAGGACGTGGCACTCCTGGATACGGCCACGACGGACGCCGACCAGGTGGCGGAGCAGGAAGTCCTGGACCTGATGGACGATGACGAGGCGGCGCTCGAAGCTCCCAGCGGTCCGTGTGATGGCCTGGAGTGGTATGGGCGCCGCGCAGCCGAACTCTACGACATCTACCGTACCGAACTGAAGCGGCGCTTCCGCTGGCTTCCCACCAAGTACTTCGGCAAGGCCCTTGCCGACCATCTGCACGGTGACGCCAAGGCCATCTGTGGCATCCTCAAGGATGCCGGCGAGTGGGACCCGCAACGTGACGCCAAGCTGGAGGCACTGGAGGAGTTGCTGTCCCGCCGGCACGGTATGGACAAGGTGCTCATCTTCACGCAGTTCGCCGACACTGCCGTCTACCTGGCGCGCCAACTCAGGGAGCGCGGGTTCGATGACTTGGCCGCCGTCACGGGTGCGAGCGACAACCCGACGCTGCTGGCCCGGCGCTTTAGCCCGCGCAGCAACAACTACACCATCAAGCCCCACGAGGCTGAACTGCGCGCTCTGATTGCCACAGATGTCCTGAGCGAGGGTCAGAACCTGCAAGATTGCCATGTCGTGGTCAACTACGACCTGCCCTGGGCCATCATCCGCCTGGTCCAGCGGGCGGGCCGTGTGGACCGCATTGGCCAGGAGCACGATACCATCCAGGTGTACTCGTTCCTGCCGGCAGACGGGGTGGAGCGCATCATACGCCTGCACACACGGCTGCGCCAGCGGCTGATGGAGAACAACGAGGTGGTTGGCTCGGACGAGCAGTTCTTTGACGAGCAGTATGAGAACAAGCTGAAGGACCTGTACACAGAGCGGTCGGGCGTGCTGGATGACCTCGATGACGATAACGAGGTCGACCTGGCTTCGATGGCGCTGCAGGTCTGGAACAGCGCGTCCGAGAGCGACCAGAAGGCTGCGCTCGTGCTGCCGCATATGGTGAACGCAACGCGGGCGCATGAGCCGACCGACGAAAGCCCGGCGGGTGTGCTGGTCTACCTGCGTACGCCCGAGCAGAACGACGCGCTCGTGCGCGTCAACACTGCGGGCGAGGTCGTTAGCCAGTCGTTGTCGGGCATCCTCCGGCAGGCAGCCTGCTCGCCAGAGACCCCGCCACAGGAACGCGACGCCCACCACCACGAATGGGTCCAGAAAGCCGTAGAAGCCGCTCTGACGGACGAGAACCTAACGGGCGGGGCATTGGGTCCCCCGCGGAGCATTCGGCGCCGTACGTATGAACGGATGAAAGCGTATTTCGACCGTTCGCGAGGCACCCTATTCGCCACCGAAGCGCTAGAGCGTGCCATCAGCGCCATCTACGCCTATCAGTTGACGCCGAGGGCCCGAGAGACACTCGGACGCCAACTCCGCCTCGGCGTGAGTGATGAGACGCTGGGCGACATCGCCACTTCGTTGCACGAGGACGAGCGGCTGGTGTTCGTGGAGGAAGCGCAGGAAGTGCAAGAGCCGGACATTGTCTGCTCGATTGGACTGAAGGAAGTGCAGGGGGACAGCGATGCCCATTGACACCCAACATGCCCGCACGCTGCTCAAGCAGTTCGACCTCCAGCGCTTGTTCGTTGAGGAGTTGAACTGGGCCAACCCACAGCGGGCGCCGATGACGGTCCAGCACGACGGCCAGCGCTACCATCTCACCCCCCAAGCGGAGCAGGGCGGCTTCGTGCTGTTCACGGTAGACAAGTGCCCCGGCGACGGGCTTCCCGACCGCAACACCCGCCTCGCCATCCACAAGCAGCTTCTGGACCGCGCTCAGGAGCACATACTCGTTTTCATCAACGAGCCGCGCAAGGCATCGGTCTGGATGTGGGTCGAGCGGGAAGGCGGCAGGCGCAAGGCCGTCTATGAGCACCGCTACCACGTCGAGCAGCCGGGCGACAGTCTCCTGCAGAAGCTCACCGGCCTTGCCTTCGAGTGGTCAGAGCTGGACGAGGAGGGCAAGGCCTCCATCATCCAGGTGACCGACCGGGTGCGGGCCAACCTCGCAACGGAGCGCGTCACCAAGCGCTTCTACGACGAGTTCCAGAAGCAGCATGGCAGCTTCCTGAAGTTCATCAAGGGCATCGAGACCATCCGCGACCGCGAGTGGTATGCCTCCATCATGCTCAACCGGCTCATGTTCGTCTACTTCGTCCAGAAGAAGGGCTTCCTGGGCGGAGATACCGGGTACCTGCGAACCCGACTGGCCGACTGCCAGATGCAGCGCATCCCGTACTATGATGGCTTCCTGAAGACGCTGTTCTTTCAGGGCTTTGCCTGCAAGCCGGAGGAGCGGACGGCTGACGAGCGGGAGCTACTGGGCGAGGTGCCCTACCTGAACGGCGGCCTGTTCCTCAAGCACCAGATTGAGGAAGCCAACGAGGGAATCGACATCCCCGACAAGGCCTTCGAGAGCATCTTCCAGTTCTTTGACCGCTACCAGTGGCACCTGGATGATAGACCCCTGCGCGCCGACAACGAAATCAACCCGGACGTGCTGGGCTACATCTTCGAGAAGTACATCAACCAGAAGCAGATGGGGGCGTACTACACCAAGGAAGACATCACCGAATACATCACCAAGAACACGGTGCTGCCTTTCCTGTTCGACAAGGTCAAGAGCTTCTGCCACGACGCTGTCGTCCCTCTGCCCGTCGCTGACACCGAGCCCTACATCCACGATGCAGTCAAGCAGGGCGTGGACCTGGAGCTTCCGCCCAGCATCGCTGCCGGCCTGGATGATGTCTCCCAGCGCGGCGACTGGAACCGGCGCGCCGATGACGACTATGCTCTACCGACTGAAACCTGGCGCGAGCACATCGCCCGGCGCAAGCGCTACCAGCAGATATTCGATGACTTCGCCGGCGGTCGCATCACCACCGTCAACGACTTCATCACCTACAACCTCGACATCATCAAGTTCACCGATGACTTCATCAGCGAGACTCAGGACCCGCTGGTCGTCAACGCTTTCTACTTCAACTGCCTGAAGACGGTTACGGTGCTCGACCCCACCTGCGGCTCGGGCGCCTTCCTGTTCGCGGCGCTCAACATCCTGGAGCCGCTCTACGAGCGCTGCCTGCAGCGCATGGAGGAGTTCCTGGCCCGCAAGCAGCGCCACCCTCAATGGGCGCAACCGTTCGAGCAGGAACTCAAGCGCGTGGACGCCCACCCCTCGCGCCGGTACTTCATCTACAAGTCCATCATCGTCAGCAATCTCTATGGCGTGGACATCATGGAGGAAGCGGTCGAAATTTGCAAACTGCGGCTCTTCCTGAAGCTGGTGGCGCAGGTCGAGGACGTGGCGCAGATTGAGCCGTTGCCGGACATTGACTTCAACATCCGCGCCGGCAACACGTTGGTGGGCTACGCCTCGCTGGAGGAGATTGAGCAGGCGAAGGCCCAGACCATGGATTTCAGCGGTGGAAACATCAAACAGCGTGCGCTGGCCTTGTCGAGCATGCTGAGGGAGTTTCGCGAATCTCAGCTAATGACGGAGGCCAGCGCCCAGCTACTTCGCGATTCAAAAGCGGTCATTCGACGCGAGCAGCGGGCTCTGGAGGATGAACTGAACGAGGACCTTCGTGCACAGTACGGCGCCAGGAACGCGGCGAGGTTCGTTGCATCACACCGTCCCTTCCACTGGTTCGTCGAGTTTACGACCATCATGGTCGGCGGAGGGTTCGATGTCATCATTGGCAACCCGCCTTACGTGGAATACGCCAAAGTCAAGACAGAATACGCAGTGCGCGGATATGCAACAGAGGCATGCGGCAACCTCTATGCCTTCGTCGCTGAACGCTGCCTCAGACTGGTCCAGGCGGAGGGAAGACTGGGCCTAATAGTGCCTCTCAGTTCGTTCGCAACCGAAAGAATGCAGCCGATGACGAGCGTACTCCGTTCGAGCGCCGACAGCATCTGGCTCTCGAACTACGGCATACGCCCCTCCAAGCTATTCGACGGTGTCGAGTTCCGGTTGGCCATCGTAATCACGGACATAGGTCGGCGCCCTGAGACGGAGCAGTTCTCTACTCGTTTCATCCGATGGCACTCGGAGGAGCGACAGCACTTGCTTGAGGCGCAGAGCTATTGCTCAGTGCGATTTCTGCCACCTGGTCTACCCAGCATCCCAAAGGCGTCGTCCGCCGTGGCGATGGGCGTCCTCGAGTCGCTCTTTGCCGCGCCCGAGTGCTACGTGGCAGATGTGGTTCAACGCAACCAGTCGGACTTCCCGGTCTTCTACCAAGAGGCCACCAACTACTGGGTAAAGAGCACCAGTCGCGTGCCACTCTATGAGAGGAATGGCGAGCGGCAGGTCGCCGCCCACTCACGTATGCTCTACCCGAGGAAAGCACGCACCGCAGAGGCCATCACGGCCATCATGAACAGCTCGACATTCTACGCGTACTTCAACATGCTCACCGACTGCTATCACCTAAGCGACACGGTCGTCCGCGCCTTCCCGGTCCCCCAGGGCTTGCTCGACGATGCCAGGTTGTCCTCGTTGGGCGCTGAGCTGATGGACGAACTGGAGGGCGAAGCTGAAGTCGTGAGCATCACAACGAAGGCTGGTGACAGCATTCGTTACGCGAGCTTCCGTTACGCTTCGGCCAAGCCGACCATGGATGCGATAGACCGGGTGCTGGCGGAGCACTACGGCTTCACGGACGAGGAACTGGACTTCATCATCAACTACGACATCAAGTACCGCCTGGGGGCGGATGAGGCCGATGAGTAGGCGGTCTCCGTCCTGCCATAGCACGTTCGAGATGAAGGTGCCGGGTTGAGCCCATGACTACGGCACCGCGGACCGACTCTGAGCTGGCCTATGACCTCTTCATCTCGTACGCAGGCGAGGACCGGCAATTCGTTGACAGCTTGGCCAGAGAGCTGCAGGACAGGGGGCTGCACGTCTGGTACGACAGGTTCTGTCTGAAGCTCGGTGACAGCATTGCAGGCGCCATCGACGACGGCCTTGCGCGCTCACGGTACGGCCTGGTGGTGGTCAGCCCAGCATCCCTCGGCAAAGCGTGGCCGCTTCGGGAGTTCCGAGCAATTCTGCAGCAACACGAGGGGCATCTGCTACCGGTTCTACACTGCATCACTCCCGAGGAAGTGCGCGAACACAGCCCGCTACTGGCCGACAGATTCGCTGTGAGCACGGTCGAGGGGCTTGAGCGAGTCGTGCAACGAGTCTTGGAGGCCGTACATCCCGAACTCTACGGCGTAAGGGGTCTGGCTCTGGAGATGTTAGGGAAGCTCGCCGCGTTGGGGGAGTACGTCATTTCGGCTCAACTTGGTCTTGGAAACGATGCCGATGATGAACCGCCGGGCACCATGGAAGACGCTCACGAAATCATGGGTGCCATTGGAGAAGCGTGCGAGCACATCGCGCGAGCGCACAGTCCCGACGAGGTTATGCGTCTGCTGCGTCGCTGTCAGGTTCGCGTCTTCAGGGCTGTGGGGTTCCGCCCCCACTGCGTCAAGTGCAGGCGTATCGTGGAAATGCAGAACGCTCGTCAGGTAACCTTCGAAGACGGCACGCCGGGGATGGAAGGCGTATGTCCGGCGTGTGGAGACGGCGTCATTGTCGTAGGGAAGGCTTGCTGAGCGCGCGCAACGGATGCGCGTCGCCGGACCATTGCGTCCACACGGAGTTGGGCTCCATTCTCAACTGCAACATCAAGTACCACTTGAGGGCCACATTGGCGGGGTGGCGACTACGAACCTCTATCCGCGAATAGCATCGATGGGAGTACCACAGATTTGAGAGGCGGAGCGATGGGCGCAAGTCCCCATGAACGAAGTGTGCCGACCTATGACCTGTTCATCTCCTACGCAGGAGAGGACCGGGAGTTTGCCCACCGTCTTGCCTCCGAGCTTACAGACCGTGGACTCCACATTTGGTACGACAAGTTCCGCTTGACTCTCGGCCAAAGCATTGAGGGGGCCATCGCCGAAGGGCTAATGCTGTCCAGATATGGTCTGGTGGTCCTCAGTCCACACTCGCTCCGCAAGCCGTGGCCTCTCCGAGAACTCCGGGCTCTCCTCCACCAACGCGAGGGCGCGCTACTTCCTGTCTTCCATGGCCTTACGCCTGAGCAGGTAGCCGAGAAAGACCCACTGTTGGCAGACATCTGGGGGGTGAGCACTGGAGAGGGGTTGGAGTTCGTCGTTGCCCAAGTCCTGGAGCGGATTCGTCCTGGACTTCGGGGGGCCAGGGCGGTGGCGCTACAGGTCATGGCACAGTTGGCGCAGGAGGGAGAGAGCCTCATCGACGAAGCACTCGACCACTGCGACCTGAAGGGCTATGGGCAACTGAAGTGCACTCTGGAGCAGACAGAAGAGCTGATGGCGGCGATGGCAGAGGCTGCCGACTGCGTTGCGCGCGCCGAATCACCTGAAGCAGTCACTGAACTGCTGCATGACGTTAATCAGCGCCTCTGGGAACTGGGGGGCGTGCCCTACTGTGAGCAGTGCGGCGAGCGCATGGAGATGCGCAACCCTCAGCAGTTGACGTTGAAGAGCGGTCTACCTGCGACGCGAGGGACCTGCCCGCGGTGCGGCACGAGACTTGTCAGAAGGGGCTGGTCCCCTAGCTGCCGGAGACGCTGCGAGCGATTGTGAGTCACAGACATCACGGTCGCCCCCGCGCGACTTGCGCGGCATCAGGCGCGCGTGGGTCGAGGAGGCGCCGGGCTGGGTAGTACGTGGGACGACCGGTGCTGCCAATGGCTGATTTGCCCAACTACGAACGAAGGAGATGACTTCATGCACCGAGTCGCGCACGTTCGTGTCGCAGCCCTAACCGCAGAAGCGATGCCGCCGAAGTATGCGGCCTTCATCGGGCAGCTACTGGACGGCATAGATACCGGAGCCACGCTTCCTGACGAGATTGGCATCATGTGGGACACTGATGAGCAAGTCGGGGTCATCAACCGCGTGCTGATGCACCGCTGCTACATGGACAGCGACAAGCCACGAGACAGGGGCTGCGCCATCCAGATAGCCCGCTATGCCACGGGCATACCGGGCTTCTTCGAGTTGTGGGCCAACGGCGAACTGGAAGGCGCCTATGACGAGGAGGAGTTCCTGCTCAATGCAGGCTCATACTTCGGGGTGGTCGCCCATCACATCGCGGACCTACACACGCCGGTTCATGTCGGTCGGAAGGTGGACCTCTCGAAGACGACGTTTCGCAGGTCCAGCGATTTCCACAACCGTGTTGATGCAGACATGGACCGAGCCGCCGAGACAGTCCAGACCATCCGGCCCTACAAGCCACGGCCGGTTGAGTTGACGAGCGCACACTTCGAACAAGTGGCCCAGCACACGTACGACGACTTCTTCCTCAAGCTACCAGCCCTCTACGCGGGACAACCAATTCCGTCGGCGCGAGCTGCTTTCCTGGCTCCGTGCGTGGTGAACGCCGCGAAGGTCACAGTTGACACTTGGGTTGCGATACTTCGGAGTATGAGCCCAGCAGCCAAGGCGAGCATGAACCTGAAGTAGGCCAGAGCGCCAGCCACCAGCCCACCATCGACGAGACACACCGGGTGCTGGGGGAGCGACGAGGAACTGGACTTCATCATCAACTACGACATCAAGTACCGCCTGGGGGCGGATGAGGGGGAGGAGTAGCCGGGGCTTCTGGGCATATCAGCACCGCTGTCGGTGTATCCTGTGGCACTAGCTGATACTCGTCAATCAGGGAGGATTACTATGGTCGTGCGACTGATTCTGGACACCTGCGCGGTCCGTAACCACGTGCATCAAGGCACACTGCCAATCGCGGCTCTGAGACAAAACCGTGGCTCAGTCACTGCTTCGCTATATGAGACTACTGCCGTGGAACTGATGGATGACCTGTATAACGGGAGCGTAACGTGGCCTGACTGGCGTCAGCGGGTAGAGGAGTTTGATTCCATACTGGACCCCAAGCTCCCGATTCTGTTGGGCGGCCCAGACTTGGTGTATTTGGCAGGGCTGTCCGCTACGGCTCCCGCCGAGGTGTTCGACGCGACACAGATATCGACAATGCTCTGGCGCATGCTGCGGCAATCGGCATCAGCGAGCGATTTGGATGCAGGAATAAGGGTCAGCAGCCGTGGCCGACGCTTCCACCTGTCGAATTCAGCCAGCAACACCAAGACTCTCGTGGATACCGGCAGAGCCTACTGGGTGAACTACCTTACTCATGTAGGGTCGCCTGTGAGCACTCTGAATGCCGAGCGTATTGCGCAGCAGAAGAAGCCTCTGAAACCTGCCGAGATTCGCAGACTGGTAGAAACGGAGTTGGGTGTAGCATTCCCACCTCTTGCGGGCGACACACAGCGATTGACGCCAGTACTGGACGCGTTGACGCGCTTCCTGCATCTCGCTGGCACACCAAACAGCAAGTTCAACCCGCTCTCACCCAAGCGAACGGGCGACTATTTCGATTGGAATCTTCTGTTCGCACTCGCGCTGGAAAACACCATCATCGTCACGGCTGATAAGCGCATCGCCAAAGCGCTGGACGAGATGAAATCCCCGTCCATGCCTCGCATCGTGGAGCTAGACAGCTTGGAGAATCATCTGACAAACGGGACGTTGGCATCGCTCATCCAATAGGGAGCGCAAGCGGGCAAGAGGAGGGCAAGCGTTGGTCTGCGACCCCGTCTGCATCCTCACTCAGCCGATGCTAGGAAATCACCAGGCCGAGCATGATGGCCCAGCGTCTGGACGGCACGACAGCAGCCTCGCGAACCTCAGCGTCGTCGCCGAACGCGGCCTTTTGATGCGCTGTTTGAGGATGGAGAAGATGGAGACCACAGGCGAGAAAGGTGAGATAGCATGGCATCGTTCGCATGGGAGGACCTGTGCATTCGTCTCAACGATGAAGGACAGAAGGCACGCATGTCCCAGTTGGTGAAGATGCCCGTGAACACACCACCTGCCGTGCAGGTTGCATTTGTCCATGAGTATGTCCACTATCTTCAATTCACGGCCAGTCTGCCCGCATCACGAGCTCTCATAGGTGTTCTCGGAGTGGCTATCGACTGCGCTGCGCAGACCAAGTTCCCTGGGGCGGAGGAAGCAGCGCCCGGCTCCCTTCCCGTCGGCGAGACACTGAGGTTGGCCGCAACTGGTTCGGGAGCCGCCTTCGGTGAACTGCCGGCAACCTATGCCATGTTCGACGGGCAGTTGACCGCCCACCTACAGTTGACGCCACAGTGCTACGGCGGCGATGCGATGCCGGGAGAGTTCGTCAAGTGTTCCGCACCTAGCGCGAACTCTGAACACTGGTTGTGGGCCATAGTGACCCCATGTACGGGCGGCGGCAAGGCGCTCTGGCCCCTGAATGTGGCATTCTTCACTGAGAGCATGGCTCGCACCATCGACAGATGGTTCGCGCACACGAACAAGCATCCATACAAGAGGCCGGCACACGTCTGGGAGAAGTATGGCTACAACGGTGTCCCATGGATATTGGCGCGAGCGTGTCCGCAGTTAGCGAAGGACACAGAGCGCCGAAGACGTGTAGGCGTTGTGATGTCGGAACTGGCGGTGTTGTCGAGCACCCCGGACCAGAGCTTCAAGTCCATGGTTGACTATCTGGGCGCCATCAAGACCATTCCGCGGCTGAATCGGCTCGCATGTGACCTCAAAGAGCTCCTCGAATACAAGGGTTTGCTTGACTTCAGTCTGTACCAGACGGAGATACTCGGGTTTCACCAGACGAACGCCGCTCTGTTGATGGACGATGATGAGAGGAAAGCAGTGTTCGGGCACATCAACCGAGTGTGCGAGGGTGTAACCAAAACGCGTCATGACCCAACATGGTTGGCGAAGAGCAAAGTGGAGTGGACGAGCGTTGAGGGATGGATGGATGAGTTCTCTCTGCCGGCTGTACTCGCGACCGACGCTTGCCAAGGCGTGCAGCAGGTTGCAGGCAGGACCTGTTCGCCAGAGTTGTTCAGACTGCTCAAGCACCTCCGCCGAGTGATGACGGGCGTCGAAGCCTGCTGACAGAAGGGATACCGAGGTCGAATATGGTCTGTGAGAATGAAAACCACCGGACTGGTTACGGCGACCGCTACGTTGCCTACCTCGACATAATGGGTTACAGCGAACTGGTTCGCGAAGCCGGGCGAAGCGCAAACCCGATGGCGACAATTGACAGGGTTAGGGAAGCGGTCAGCAAGGTTCAGCTCGACCATGGGCGCTTCCACGACTGGGGTGCCCTGGAAGGGGTGACCACAAAGGTCTTCTCCGACAGCATCATCATTTCCAGCCCCGGCGACCAGAGAGGGTGCTTTGACGCAATCAGGTGGACCATGAACGTCGTGGCTCGCCTAGCGCACAGAGACCTCTGGCTGAGAGGTGCCATCACGTTTGGCGCCCATTACGACGAAGGTGGTGTTCTGTTCAGTCCGGCGCTGGTGAAGGCCTACGAGATGGAACAGAAGGATGCGTTCTACCCACGCGTGTTGGTGACGCAGTCAGTCATTCAGACTTGTCGCGCCGAGCCCGACACCGACCGCCGGGAATGGCTCTTGAGCGCAATCCAACGGGACCACGACCGAGCATACTTCCTGAACTACCTCGCCCTAATCATGCCGGGAGCCATCCGGCAATCGGATGAACACCAGTTGCTCTGGACGCACAAGGCACACATCGAGGACCGCCTTAAGAAGCACCGCAATCAGCCACGCATCGCAGCGAAATATGGATGGCTGGCGGACTACCATAACCGATTCTGCGAACGTGCGCTGGATGATGAGGGCGCCCGGACGTACCTCATCAAGGAGAGCCTCAAGTGGGAGAAGTAGGGGCGCGTTCGCGATGACTGGCCATTGGTGCTTTGGTTCGGTAGACGAATGGGACGGCGCCGACAGACACGGGAGGAAAGCATGTTCAGTCCGCAGCCGAAATACGTGACGCTGTTTGACAAGATTCAGATTCGCGACTTCTACGAGTACGCCGACGACTTCGTGGTGCGCCCTCCGTACCAGCGGAAGAATGTGTGGACTACCAAGAAGCAGCAGGCCCTGCTCGACAGCCTTATCAGACGCTACTACGTTCCACGCATCGTTATCCGCGAGGTGCGACTGGGGGAGCAGGATGTCAAGAAGGAAATCATTGACGGTCAGCAGCGCATCCACACCGTCCAGAGGTTCTTCCGCGATGAGCTTCCGCTGCCTGGTACACTGAAGGATGTATCAAAGGAGCTTCCGCACAAGCGCTACAGCGAACTGCCATCTCCGGTCAGGAAGTTCATCGACAAGGAGTTGTCGTTTGACGTGGACATCGTCAAGAGCATCGACAACCCGAAGGACCGGGACCATCAGAGCACAGCAGCCACCATCTTTTGGCGGCTTCAACAGGGCGAGTCTCTGAATTTCATGGAGATTGCCCACTCGCTGCTCTCTAGCCTTACACGCAACTTCGTGGTGAAGTACGCCGACGACATCTCGTTCGACTATGTCTCGTACCAGCCTCTGGATGGCAATCCGACAAGACATCCGTTCTTTGCGCTGCTAAACCGCAGCAATGACCGGATGCAGCATCTGTCTTTGCTGGCGCGTCTTCTGATGCTTGAGTTCGAGGATGGACCGGCTGACATCAGAGATGTGAACCTCAGCGAGTTCATCGAGAAGTACCAGCGCGAGGACGGCATCGGCAACGTCGAGCTTGAGAGTGACGTGCGTGCGCAGCAAGTGCTCTCGTGCCTTACGGACTTCTGCAACATATTCAAAGGCGACCCTATGGTCGAGAAGGGGGAGCCGGTCCGGGAGCTTCGCATCGAGTACTTCATCCTGTCATTTGTCTTCTTGCTCCGCCACATGCGCAAGTACTACGCGCTTGAGCCAAGCCACCGTGCCGCGTTCAGGGAGTTCTTGTACCAGTTCCATCAGGACTGGAGCGACAACAACAGTCAGGACCCGGCAATGCTACTGTTCCAGAAGAGCCGTCAGCAGGGGAAGCAGAACGTCGAGGTCAGGCACCGCGTCCTGCGGGAGAAGTTCTTCAGATACCTGGAAGACCGGGGCCTACCCATACGAGTGAAAGACCAACAGCGGACGTTCAGTGAAGCGCAACGTCTCTTCATCTATCGGCGCGACGAGGGGCTCTGCCAGCAGTGCTTGGCGGAGGGCAAGAATCGCCAGGAGGCGCGGGTGGCTTGGGCTGACTATGAGGCCGACCATGTGCTTCCACACTCAAAGGGCGGACCGACGGAGGAGGCAAATGGCCAGGTGTTGTGTTCGCTGCACAACAGCCTCAAGGGTGCGTGCATGCCCGCCGGTGACTGAGAGTTGGCGCGGACACCGCTATATGTAGTACTTGAAGTTTGGCCGTCCCTTCGCGTTGGCGTCGTTAGTGACGAGTATCTCGCCAACCGCATCCGAGAAACGGATTGTGACGGGTTCCCCGGCGCCCAGCTTGCAGGCGTTGTAGTCCAGCTTGGTGAGAGCCAGCACGTCAGAGGCTACGGTGTCGAGGTCTGCCTCCCCGTGCTGGATGTCTATGCGAAGCGGGTTCGGGACCTCGAATCCGTCGTAGGTCCCCAGCCGCGGCTTGAATCCAGATGCCCATAGTAGACAACTCCGGTCGCTAGTGCGCCAGCACGTGCCACGCACGACGGGGTGAGTTCCTTGGCGGTACAGCTTCAACCCGCCGTGCTCGCCTTGAACTCTCACAGCGACTACTTTGACGCCTGGAGGGCACGCGGATAGGAAGCCGTTCCATTCCTCGTCATCGATACCTGAGCGAGCGTGGATGAACACCTCGTCAATGGGGCTACCATGCATCTCCTGGTGTGTCTTCAGCGTTCCTGCCAGGAGACTGGCTGCAGCGCTGCCGCTGACGTGGAACTGCCTCGTCTCGGCAGACCACCAAGGCCCGGTCTCCCCGATGAAAACAATGCCATCACCGTTGTCAACGAACATCAGAGCCGCACAGCATGCTGTCTTGTCGTCGGCGGCCCTGCCAGTGCGCCGGTATGACATGCCGAGATAGCAGACGCCTGGCCTGGGCGCAGCCAAACGCCACGGCTTGCCGCCGCACTTGTAGTACAGCGTGGTAGACAGATTCCACATCCTGTCGCACATAGGCGTGAGCCCACGACTGGTGTCCTCATCCGTGAGAGCCAGAGTTGACTGTCGCACTATCTGGATTGGCATGCCATAGTCCATAGCCCGGAGCTTGAGTTGCCGCCGAAAGTCACGCGACCGCTTGTACCAGACGGCATCGTAGTCCTCGAACAGATTCAGAGCACCGGCACGTCTCTGCGATAGGTCACGCCGAGATACCGCTGTCCCCACGGCGTCGGCAACTCCTGACTCAGGGCGACAGTAGAGCCAGACATCGTCCGGCACGACACAGACTGCGACCCCAAACGACTCGTCACGCCGCCGTGCCACCTCAAGGCCTCCCAGATAGAGTTGCACAGTATCGTTGGCGCGCTTGTGGGGGTCGGCCTGATGGCAAGCGGCATCCAGGGATGCCGAATCCACTGTGTATGTCCACCCAGCGGCCCCAGGCCACTGTGCCTGGAAGGCTGCCTCAAAGCCCGGCCAGGGCTGCCACAGTCGTTGGTTGTACTTGGCCGCATCGGCCACCACAGGTCTGGACACCATTGCGGCCCATCTAGAGTATGCCTCCTGACCATCTGGTGTGCCGATGACCGCGTAAGTGATGCCGGATGGCCGCGCCGGCGAATCCGCGTCGTACGGTCCAAAGAGCGCCAGGCCGTCGCGAGGATGCTCTGTCTGCTGCAGATACCTGAACTGAAGATGGGGCTCGGACAATGCGGAGAGCGAAGACTTGGACATGGCCTATTCACCCCCATTCGGGTCGTCATTGGCCCCCGCAGGCAGCCAACTAAGCTCCGACAAGCTCCGCTTGGGTGGCGTCCCCCAACCTAACGGGGCCTGTAGAGCTTCCCCGCAAGTGCTCAGTATGACCTGACTGCCGTCACTTGGCCCGAGAGCTATCTGGTCTTGCCCGTCGGCCAGTAGAGACATAACGGCCAGTTGGCGCATCAACCACTGGTGGTTCCACCAATTCTTGCATATGGACTTCCTGCGGGCGTTCGCGCTGTGATGGGACAGAGGCTGACCGCCCGCATCCGCAATACGCAGTCCGACTTTGAGCAGGGCGGCGGGTGCATCCAATATGTCGCGCCGAATGCGGAAGTTGAAACCAAGGTTGTAAGTGAACTGGCCGTTGCCGAAACGGCGCTGGCCTTTTGTGTCGATGTACGTTTTCCGACCGTCGTGCCTCGCAAAACGGATTCTGTTGTCTGGCAACAGCCCATCTGGAACGTAGTAAAGCTCCGCCTCTCTATCCCATCTGAGGTGCCGCCGGAGGCAGACACTTCGCAGGACCAGCCAAAGCAGCCTCGCAACCGCATGCTGGGCGTCTACGCCGCCCAACAGCTTGCCCTCCTGCCATGGCACGGCGCCCTCGACCTTCCACGACAGTCCCATCTCCTCAGGTGGCGGCCAGAATGCGAGACGGACAACGTTGCTGAGCTTGCGGCTTGGCCAGAGTGCCGTCACTCTCAACTCATCGTTCTCGTCTATCGGGTCAATGCGGTACTGATTGAGCCACGGGGGAACCGTGACGAAGCGATAGCAGTTCGAGTAGAGCACTTCAGGCTGAACGGTTGCGGGATGTGCCGGCAGGAACGCGCTTGCGGCTATGGTGCGGCCATTCTGAGCGTAAGGGCGAGGAGCTTCTATCTTGGCAAGTTTCGAGAGCAATTGCGCGAGCCCCCCGCTCCAGCTTTCATGGAACGGGATGAACGTTAGGTCGGAGGTCATCCAGTCAAGCTCCGTGGGTTTGAGACCTTCGGCATTCAGCGGGATGAGGAAATCCTCCTTCCTCTCCTTCGCGAGGTTCAGCGCTGTTGTACGCTCTTTCTTGGGGTTCTCCTTGCTGAGCGAGACGTGGGACATCACAGCCAGAACGCGGAACGTCCGGTTCTTGATGGCGTAGTCGATATCGCTCGGGTAGCTCTCTCCTCCGAGCAACTTGAGGTGGTCTATCCATACTGCATAGCCCTCAGAGACGAGCTTCAGGGCGAGCCAGTGTGCGAGGGGCGCATCTTCCCACGCGTAACTGATGAACAAGTGGTCGCGGGTCACCGTTGGTTCCACAAGCACGTACCCCCAATGGAGAGCTGTCAAGCCGCACCGTTCCCTGGTGCAGCCTGCACATGATACACCTTCAGTTCCGAACTTTCCAACAGGACGGCATCATCCTGGTGGACAGGTGGCCCATGAGCATTCGGGTCTTGTTCTTCACCCCTCAAGTATGGCATTCTCCCGCTCGACGACAGGAGTCACCTGGGTCCGACCTCGCCCCGGCGCATTCAGTGCCCCCAGGGTGAAGGTGCAGGCGCCCAAGAGCCAAGCTCCAGGTTCGTCACCAGAACCGTAGAGCCAGCCGGCGGTGGACGCCCTTGCCCCTGCCAACAAGGTAACGGGAACGAAGGGAGAATGAGAAGGTGGAAAGGCTAACTGGGAAGGACGCGGAGCAGATGCTCCAAGCAGTACGTGAACACGACGGGGCCAGACTGCAGAGCCTCGTGGCGGGTGGGCTATCGCCCAACGTCTGTAGCGAGATGGGTGAGACGCCATTGGGATTGGCCGTCTACGCTGACGACGCGGAGATGGTCAGTCTGCTGCTGGCTTCAGGCGCCTCGCCTGGGCAGGAGCACATGGACATGGGGCTGCCGCTGGACATCGCGGCCTCACGGGGGCGCCTGCCGGTTCTCAAGGCACTCTTGGATGCGGGCCTGAACCCCAATGACGGGACGTTGGGCCACCCGCTGCTGACAGCCGTCAGGAACGGACAGAGCGGCGCCTCCTGGTTGCTTCTGGCCTATGGCGCCGACCCCAACGCCGCCGGCGCGGATGGGCTAGCGCCGCTTCACTACGCGGCGATGCGCGACGCGCGAGAGACGGTGGCCGTACTGCTGCAGAACGGGGCGTCGCCTGACGCCCGCACGACAGGGGGAGCTCCCCCCCTGCATGTCGGCGCGATGGCCAATGCTATCCGTGTGCTCGCGCTACTGAAGGACGGTGGCGCGAATCTGAACGCGCTTGCGGTCACACTGGACGAGGGTGTCATGCAGCAGTGCGCATCGCTCGGATGCTCTACGCTTTGCAGTCATCCGTTGACGGCGTCCTGCATCACGGGCGGTGCCGCCAACGCTGACAGGTGGCAGGAGCACGGGCTCGGGTTCAGTGCCCTACACTACGCTGCTGCGTCTGGGGCGACCGACGCCATCGAGTACCTCTGCGCAGCCGGCGCGGACAGGACGGCGGGAACGTTCGCTTCGCCGGTGGCGGGCAGTCTGGCCGAATATCCGGGGCTTGCCCTGCCGACGCCGCTGCATCTGGCGGTTGCGGCCGGAGAACTGCCTGCAGTTGCTGCCCTCGTGTCACACGGCGCTGACATGAACGCGAGAAGCCATCCGCGTCTCGCCCTGGCACCGCCCTGCCGCGACTGTGGCTTCCCTGTATCCAGCCCGCTGCAATGGGCAGTGAAGCTCGGGCAGCACAAGATTGCCTGGTTCTTGCTGGAGCGCGGAGCCCCCGCCAGCCCGCTTGGCTCGGATGCCTGGGGTGCTGCGCCGGTCAGGCCGCTGTACTCGGCAGTCATGGCCGGCGATGACGACATGGCGCGGCTGCTCATCCGGCACGGTGCAAACCCGAATGACTGGCGGGATAAGGGGGACGCCGAGGCCAGCAAAGCCCCTGAGACGCTCACACCGCTTCACTGGGCTGCTGCCAAGGGTGACCTGAGCTTCGCCCTGACACTCCTGGCGCATGGAGCGGACATCAACGCTGGTGCCGCTCATCGCTCTACGCCCACACCGCTGGATTGTGCCTTGGCACAAGGGCACGAGGAGATGGCTGAGGTTCTCAGGGAGCATGGTGCATCCGCGTCGCTGGGCCTGGATGACTGCCCGGCTGGCGAGACGACCAAAGGGGGCTCATCATGTTGAATCGCGGACATGGAACCGACAATACCGGCGCCGTGAGGATGCCGAACAGCCAGCGCGCTGGCGCGGTGTGCCGGTGCCTTCAAACACAACTCAAGGGTGGGATGGAAATGCGTATGATGCGAATGTGGATGCTGTTGCTGGTCGGTGTAGCAGGCCAGTGTCTGACTTTGCCTGCCGTGGCTGACGGCGAAGCCTATATGTTCGTGCGCCTGTTCGGGCTCCCCAACACCGGGCGACTCCCGACCAAAGGATACTTCTACCATCCCGAGACCATCGCCGTCGATGTGGATGGCAATGTGTATGTGGGAGACGGCCCGGACCCGGCGACGCGCAGCCTCCAGAAGTTCACGAGCGAGGGCAGGCCGGTCTGGATGGTCACGACTTACTACGACCCCGGCACTCAGACGAAGGAATCACTGGACTGGCCGTCGGGCATCGCAGTGACCAAGGAGGGCGACATCTATGCGTGCACGGGGAAGGCATTCGTTCGATTCAGCAAGGACGGTCAATGCACGGGAGCTACCAAATGCATTGGCATGGACGTGGCAATCGACGACGCGGGCAACCTGTATACGCTCTACCCCCGGCTCGTGACGAAGTACGCGGCGTCGGGTGGCCAGAGCAGGTACCAGGGCGACTTCGTCAATGGCGATGGCGACCGAGGCCTACGTGGGGCACGGGGGATAGCAGCGGCCCCGGACGGGTGTGTCTACATCGCCGATGCCGACAACCCCAACCCGGAAGGTCTCGGTGCCAACCGCATCATCAAGCTTGCACCGGACGGACAGGTGATGGGTTGGCTCGGAAAGAGCATATGGGTTGAGCAGTATGCTGTAGATTCCGGCTTGGTAATGGGCGACCGACGGCCTGGGACCATTGGTTGGCACAAGGCAACAGGGTCCTACCATGCGCGCATGTCGTGGCCGGAACTGAGTTGCGCCGGAACCGAGGAGGGCGCTTTTCGTGGCCCACGAGGTCTGGCCGTGGATGCTGAAGGGAACCTGTTCGTCGCCGACACCCGCAATTCTCGCATCCAGAAGTTCGACCGCAACGGCCAGTTCGTCACGGCTTGGGGCGAAAGAGGTGCCGGGGACGGCGAGTTCGTCGCACCAGTGGACATTGCTGTTGACGCGGCTGGCAGTGTCTACGTAGTGGATGCGGAGCGGGCCTGCGTGCAGGTCTTCGCCAAGGGCAAACAGCAGGAGTAGCAGCGAGTGGTGGTTGGTTGCCGGTCCCGCCCGGCAGGCGGTTGGGGTCTGCGGCCCCAGACCCCGCGCAGCACAGCCCGGCTCTTTGCCGGGCTGTGCTGTCCACGGCGTACAACTGTGATGAGGTTGTCAAGGTTCACGGAACGCTCGGCTACCCCGCAGCGGGAGGACCGAGTTGATGGCTGCTCAAGCTCATGGCATCGGTGCCTGCCCAGGCATTTCGCTGCCCTGGTTCGCCAACGGGATTCCGAACAAGACCGGCGGAGCAGGAGTGGCCAGCACACGTAGAGCGTTGACAGCGTTGTCCTTGTTCTTCCAGGCGACAACGTAGCCAGCCTGGGACAGTTCACGTTCGATGCTCTCCGGGCCGCCAGTGACGCGGGCCCACTCTCTCGCCCCCTTCGGCCTTTCTGGCCTTGCCGGACGCAGTGAGATGTTCTGGCTGCATCCGATGCGTCGACCTACTTGGTCATCGAGCTTGCTCGCCGCGTTACCGGCGAAGTACTTCCAGGCGGCCATCTCCTTTCGGACGGCGCTTGGCCTGACGCTGCCTCCGAGGTCGCTGCTCTTGGCCCACAACGCTCGCAGGTGCGACACCGGGAGGAAGTGGCCCCCGACTGTCATCACGTGAGCATGCGGGTAGCCGTTCCGGTGTTTGCCAATGACCCAGGCATACGCCACAACCTGCGAGCTCTTCTGGTGCTTGAGCCGGCGGCAGAAGGCCTGCACGGCAGGGCCTATCTGAGCCCAGGCTGTCTCGCGGTCCACGTGCTTCTGCGCGAAGGTGCAGGAAAGGAAGCGGACCCTGTGACTTGCGCCCACCTCTCGGGTCAGCGCCGCTGCAGTCGTGGCAAGTGAGATGGCTGTCTCATGGGCCTTCTTCTGGCCACACCTGGGGCACGTCCACTTCTGGCAATACCGGGGTCGGACTTTGACGGCCAAGCCGTCGTTGCTGAACTTCACCTCGTAGTACTTGGGACATCTTGACATGGCTGACCTCACTGAATACTTAGCCGTGTATTACGGCGTCAAGCTAAGAGAGCCGCGTTGCCCGTGGCATCCTCGGGAGGAGGACTGGGCGGCATTTCTCTTCCAATCTTGCCTATAGCATCAGTTCTTCCGATTCTTCGTCTCGCGCCAAAAATAGTCTGACGGCGCGCCACGGAGACAGGAGCTTTCGTTCGGGTGCGGAAACTGCAATGCACCAGCAGTGGTCACCTGGCGCTGTGGCCCCCAGTCAAGTGAGGCAGGTAGAGGCCGCACCAGCAGATAGTCTTCTGCGGGTTGCCCTACCGTGAAGCCTGCCTTGCCCACGACAGTCTTGGGGCCGAAGTTGGCACTGGAGGACATCGTCGGGGTGACTGGACAACTGAAGCTGTTCGGAGCACAGTCTTGAAGGGGGCGCACCGTGAGCGACAGGCTTGTGCAGGCCGTGCAGAAGGGCGACATAGACGAGGTACGTCAGGCCCTCCGCGAAGGCGCTGACCCCAGGCATCGTGACGTAAGCTACTCATCCCCTCCGTTCCTACATGTTGCGATATCCGGTGGGCACACCGATGTCGCGAAGCTCCTGCTGAAACATGGCGTCTCCCCCTCGCTGCAAGACGCCACTGGCAAACCCCCGCTCACATTGGCTGCGGAGATGGGTAACGCTGAGGCAACGCAGGCCCTGCTCGAAGCCGGCGCCAGCCCTGCGTACTGCGAGCGCTACGGGAGGTTCTCGGCTCTGCACATCGCTGCCGAGAAGGGCTATCTCGATGTGCTTCAGCTACTACTAGCGAACGGTGCCAACCCGGTATCGGAGGCGTCGTCGGGTAAGGTACTCGACGGCGCCACATGCACACCGTTGCACATTGCCGCCTGGTATGGTCATGTCGAGATAGTCAAGCTGCTGCTGAGCATCGGCGTTGATGCCGACGTGACCGTGTCACATGACGCGTGGACGCCGTGCCATGCCGCCAGTCAGAATGGGCAGTGGCCAGTAGTCCGGGTTCTCTGCGATGAGGGCGCTGATGCCGATGCCCCTGGCAGGGCAGGACGGCGCCCGTTACAGATAGCCGCCGCTGCGGGGCATCTGACTGCAGCAGAAGTGCTGGCGGAGAATGGCGCAGATGTGAACGGGACGGCGGAGAACGGCGATACCCCCCTGCACGCGGCGGCCAAGAGCGGGCGGGCGAAGATGTGCCAGCGCCTACTGGAGCTTGGGGCTGACCCTACCCTGAGGAACAAAGCCGGCAAGACACCGGCGCAGCGCGTGCCAGCGAAGCGATGCCCTGCTCTGGCCGAGGCGCTTACCAGGGCAGAGGGCGCTACCGCGCCACAGGAGATTCCAGAGACGGACCCCGATGCTACGCGGGCCAAGCGACGCCGTTCTCACGCGACAGCCCCGCCAGTTCCGGCGGAGCCGGACAGCGAGCAGCCATCGCCCCCCGCAACTGCCGCGCAACATGATGCCGAGTTGCTCCTGGACGCAGTCGGGGCGGGCGACTTACCCAGGCTACGACGCCTGCTGGCAGAAGGTATTGCGCCCGACTGCTGCGGCAGCGATGAACGCACGCCCCTAATCCGTGCCGCTCAGCAGAACCATGTCGAGTTGATTGGCCTCCTGCTGTCTGCAGGAGCCAGGCCGGACTACAGGTACGGTCTCCGCAGACGTAGGACAGCTCTGGACGTTGCTGCGGCGTGGGGCAATGTCGATGCAGTTATGGCCTTTATGGAGGCAGGCATTGACCCGAACGATGGCACGTGCGGCCAACCTCTCGTCGAAGCTGCTCGCGGCGGCAACGCTGCGGTGGTCCGCCTTCTGCTAACGTACGGCGCCGCCCCTGACAAGCCCGACGCCGAGGGGCTTGTGCCGCTGCACTACGCGGCCATGCAGTACGACTGTGAGATGGCAACCGTGCTGCTGGGGAGTGGTGCCTCCGTGCAGGCGAGAACGCCGCAGTTGGCGACCCCGCTGCACGCCGCCGCGTTGCAGGACAGGTCGGCTATTGTGGAGGTTCTCGCCACATCAGGGAGCAACCTGAATGCTTGCGCCTGCGGTCTGGATGCGGGCATCCTATGGCAGTTCGAAGCAGGTGAGAGACTAGGGGCCACAATGGGCCTCCCAGAGCGTCGAGTGCCGAACTACCCTGCCTGCATGACCCTAAACCAGGACAAATGGCAGCAGTACAGCATCGGCTTCTCACCGTTGCACTACGCTGCTGCAGGTGGCTCTGTTGACGCCATCCATCGCCTGTGCGAGTTGGGGGCCGACATCGAGGCAGGAACACGCCCTGACCAGGATGCAACGCAGCACTACACGCTGGACGAGCTTGGTGAACTCTGCGTCGGCTGCCGCTACCCCACCCATCGTGCGTGCAACAGCCTCTGGATTGACCCCGACGAGCCCTTCTGCAGTCTCTCCCAGTGTGTTGAGTACCATGACGGGCCTGTGCTGCCGACGCCTTTACACCTTGCGGTTGCCGGAGGGCATCTTGACGCAGTGGCAGCCCTGCTGGAGCACGGCGCCGACATCGGGGCTCGAAGCCATCCATCTCGCTCGCTGAGGCCCTGGCGCGACTGCGGTTGTCCGGTCTCGTCGCCACTGCACTGGGTGGTCAAGTTCCGCCAAAACCAGATTGCTGCGTATCTCCTGGAGCAGGGCGCTCCGCCCAACGCCGTTGGCTCCGACGAGTGGGACACGTGGCCGGCCAAGCCGCTTCAGGCGGCTATCACAGTTGGCGACGTGAACATGGCGCTGCTGCTACTCCAGTACGGTGCTGACCCGAGCCGCTGGTTTGAGCGCGAGTATGTCTTCGGTGAGAATGACGACGGTGGCTTCGCGTCCTGCACCGACGACTACGGGATACTGTCGCCTCTGCACTGGGCGGCGATTAAGGGTGAGGAGCACTTGGCCCGGATGCTGTTGGAGCACGGAGCCGATGTGAACGTCACCGCTGATGATTGGGGACCGACGCCGCTAGACTGCGCGCTTTGGAGGAAACAGCACGAAATGGCTACGCTCCTGCGGGAGAATGGCGGGGTCACATCGGAGTACGACGGCGACTGAGACGCTGCGCCCACAGCGCTTTCAGCGCCACTGTGGCGAACATAAACAGATAACAGAAAGAGACGTGCCGGGCTCGTGCGGCGCTGCATTGCGGCGCCGCTTCCGCTTTCGGAGAAACAATTACAAAGAAAACAAAAGACTACTTGACTCAAACAAACTAGAATGCTATCTAGATAACCAGGAAAGGGTCGTGCCAACAAGGGCAAGCAGGAGGAGTGAAGACATGGGTAGAATGACCCACCATGCGACCATGGGTCGCTCGCCACCATGAGGTGAACGAGCATGAAGGAAGACAGTATCGCACCAGAAGTACTGATGACGCCCCAGGAAGTGGCCGACATCCTCAGGTTGAACGTCCAGACGGTCTACGCGATGCTGCGAGACGGACGGATGCCGCACCATCTACTGGGACGCAACTACCGAGTGAGCCGGGCTCAGTTGGCCGAATACCTCAAGAGTACGGCCAAAGGGTCAAAGAAGTAGGCCAGCGCCCGGCGGCGGAGAGGAAGGAGCAAGCCAGATGCACATGACAGTACGAATTGAGGAGCCGGTACACTGCGGCTTCTGCAGGCACCGGATGAGCGCCAGCGATATCGTCTCAGTGCTGTGCGACTATGATGAGCCGGCGGTCGTATGCCGGTTCCGTTGTCCGGGATGTGGCTCCGTCTTTACACAGGAGCCCTGCCACCGAGACGAGGACCCGACAGATGCTCAGCCCGTGCCGGAAGTGAACGAGGAGGAGGGCCGTTTCAGGACGTTAATATCGAAACTCCGGGCGGACCCCAAGCGGCCTCCACCATCGCACGAGGAAGGGAAGTAGAATGACCAAGGGAGCCAATCCCCGAAAGCCACATCCATAGCAGCCCCGGCGGTCGCCGGGGCTGCTCCGTTTCAGGCCAACTGCGCAATCATTGCTCAATCGGCTTCAATGGAGCCAATCATGTGTCTCAATCGGATTGCGGGCATTGCAGCAATGGTCGCATTTTCCCCGAAGGCGCATTCTCCCGTGCCGTCTGGGGGTCATTTTCCAACTAGCTGGCAATCATCCCCCTATCTCGCCCAGACTGGCATTCTCCGGGACCACGTAACTAGCCGGGCACGCGTGGCAATGGTCAATTGAGGTGGCTGAATCCTCAATCGCCGGACAATCGGGAGCAATCGCGGAGCAATTGTCGGGCCAATTGCTGCAATCGAGGTGGTCCAGTTGATGCAATGAGCGGAGCAGGCTTGGCGGGCGGTGAGTATCCCCCTACAGGGGAAGTTTGAGCGACTTGAATACCGAAAAGTGAGGGGGGCCGGTTAGGCATCCCCATACAATACCGAAAACCGCACTTAGCGGTACTTAGCCACCCTACTCTTAGCCGGCATGTTTGTTGTCGGGCCTGTTTGACTGCCAAAGCGCAATGGCATAGACTCTTCACAACTGGACCCGAATTCCCCACGCGGAAGTGCACTACTGTGACTCCCCGGCAGACCGCCCAGGCCAGACGGGCAGGAGTTCGCGAACTCATGGACGACTTGCTGACTGGGCATTGCAGAAGCGGCAATCAGGGAAGCTTCTCGACTGGCAGGGGAGAGCGGAGCACGCGGTCCGGAACCTCAGCCCAACGTGATAGGCGAAAGTCTACGAGTTGATGTAGAGCCAGGATGCCGAGGAGCAGCAAAAGCAGCAGTTCCGCGCGATGGGCCGAAAAGTGAACGACAGGCCCCCGAGAAGGATGTCAGCCGCCTGGCCGCATTAGACGCCCTGCCGCCGGCGGAGCAGGCGCGGTTGGAGAAAGAGGTTCGGGCAAGCCTGAAGGTTCGCGAATCTCAGAGGATATGCTGAGCCGGCCAATCCCCGGAATCATTGCATCGAGATTGGCTTCATCCTAAAGACAGGGGGAGTTGCCATGGAGAGCCTCATCTACTGCCTTGTAGGAATAGCGTTCGGAGCATTGGCGAGTTGGTATTTCACGCGAAGCTACTACCTGCGAGCAAAGGCAGACGCGGACGCTGCAAGTGCAGAAGGCTTGACCCAGGCGCGGCATATCCAGAATGCGCTGGAAACTCTGGGGGCAAAGTTCGTGTGGGACAGTGACGGCAAAGTCATCGCCGTTAGCGCCACGAAGGGTCTTCCGACAAGCCTCACGGTTGTAGGCGGCACTCCTCCTCCGCCTAACCCCATCAAAGAGCTACAGACAAGCGTTGAGCAACTGACTGAGACTCTCCAGGCTATGCAATCGAAGCCCAAGCCGTGGTGGGAGAGGCTAATGCACTGGCGTCGGCCAACGAAGCAGAGCTCGCTCGCTGTGAAGGGGGAATAGTCGTGATAGGCAACGTACGAACGTCAACGTTCTTTCTCATTTTCGGTTCGATATATGGCGTCGTGGTCGCGGTGGTGTTGCTCGGAATGTGGTATAACCAAGGCCCAGGCTTCCCCTCGGAGCGGGCCCTGTATCATCGGGCCAAAGACTGGTGCGACAGTCGAGACAGGTGTCAGCAAGTGGGACAGGACGGCACCCGATACGATTCCCCCTGGGTAGTCAGTCCCGACAGCGCTGAGATTGTGAAAACGGACTCCATGGTCTACCCCTATCGGGGAAGCGTGGAAGTCGTGCGGACGTGGAGGACTAGGCCACCACAGGGAGAGGGGAAGTGGGGCATATCCATGTCTCAACCCTTGTTCTTTCGTTTCCACGGAGGGAGGAGTTGGGGGTATTGGCAGGTGGACGAGTCAGCCAACGGGGAGGCCTCACTTGAGCAGTTGCGGCGCTGACCTGGCAATCGGTCGCCGGCGAAGCGCCGAATCTTATGTGCTCGTCAGCCACTAGTCTCCGCGACGGTGACTCCAACCCGCACCACGAGACTCCCCAGGGGCTTCCTCGACACCCGCCGAAAACTGCACCGATTCCGCCAATCGAGGAACCGTTAGAACCGTGTGCCTGGCGCTGACCTTACTTCCCCCAAACCTCCGCCGTCCGGCGCCTATTCGTCACCTGATAGTGTGAATAGATAGCCCACCCAGTGAACTAGGCAGGCCCCAGAACGCCTCTGCTATGCCCGATTCTCCCGCACCGCCTGGGCACCGCGCTCCCCCTCAATCTACTATTGCATCCAGTCCTTCAGTCCAATCGGTCAGTGCATTCGTTCCTGGCCTCGTTCTATCTAAGGAAGCGAGAGAGGGACCCCAAGAGGTCCCTCTCTCGCTGTACGTCTCTACAGGGCACGTTTCACTTGCTGCCGTCGCTGTGCTTCGACAAAAGCTCAGCGGTGTTCGCCCGCTGTTCGTCGTTCAGCTTGTCACACAGCGGCAGAAGCATCGTAACCAAGCTCCTTAGGCTCTTTCTGCTCGCCTCAGGAAGGCTTCTCAGGTCAATCGTCATCTGCTCGTTGTGGTTCATAGTACCTGCTCTCTAGGTGATAGTTGTGCAAGCCCTCGGCAACAGCCAGCCTCGGGTGCTTCGTTACGCTGCCGCAATCCTGCGGCAATAGCCAGTCTTGGGTTTTGTTTCTCTGTTCATCGGTATTGGTTCGCCCGTGACGTTGTAGGTGCCCAGGTCCACCCAGGCATTGTCCATCGCCCGGAATGTACGCGCCAACCTCCTGGCGGTTGAAGAGGCGAACACGGGCACACTTGCGCAGAGCCGAGTTCGGCTTCTTGGGCTTTCCCTCATTGCTTCCACCCTTGCACACCAGCGGATGAGTCTCTGTCCATCCATGGGAAGGAGGCTATCGGCGTTCTCGATGTTAGCATTCCTCACGTGTGAGAGGGTAAGCAGGCTAAGCCTTTGGGCATACCACCCGAATGCGCGAGTGTGCACGATGAGAGTCTTGATGTACCGTTTGCTCCACCCTTGCGGACCAAGTGGGTGATTGTTGGCACCAACCGATACTTCTTGACGCTCTGGAACCTTCGCCAAGCACCTCGCCAGCAAACGCCAAGTGCCCATTTCGCAGACATAGCGACTGTCGCCAATCATGGAGCTCCGCCTCTCTCTACGCTGACCTGAGTCTATGCTGAAGCAGTGACTCTTCCGTCTTACGTGGTCACTCCGGTCATTGTGGCTCAGAGGAGATAGCGCCGTCCTAACGGCAATGGCATTTCGAAGCTGCGCTATCACTGAATGACCTGTGCCTCCCAAACCAATGACTAGGATGGGGTGTGGCGAGACGGTTCTGACGGTCTGTCGAGTCTGCACCTGTGGCTTCTCAACCCCATCAGCGAGAGTATCTCTCATTGGTCTTAGGTAAATCACCGGCAAGTGTAGCCGCGACTCACTATCTATCGCTACCAATAGGTTCGGGTGTGGGCATGCCACCTTGAGCATAGGTTTCTCCTCCTCTCCACTCTGACCGTTAGGCCATGCAATCTGACAAGGAGTGGTATGGTCGATGCCTGGGGAGGCATACCCGCCTCCCCAGGACATCTGGCCTACTCGCTTACGCCACGTACGCCTGCAGTTCATCGCGAAGGAACTTCTTGATACGCTTCAACCGCTTCGCAACCCAAGACTGGCTATTGCCGAGGGCTTGCGCAACCACCGCTTGTGAGTAACCTTCACTCTCCACGAGGACAAAAATGACAATGTCCTCCGACTCAATCTTGCCTTCGCGAATCCCGCAGAGCATGGCGATGATGAGGTCGATAATGAAATCGACGTTTCTCATCGGTAGCTCCTTGCAGATTGTCAAAGTTCGCCGGGAGCAATCTCCCGTTATGTCAGCAGACTGTGCTTCCCCCCCCTCGATGCCTGGAAGCTACCCTCCTCGTAGGCGTAGATTTGAGCTGGGAGCCCAGCTTGGTTCATCTTCATCCTACCACTTCTCCGCGACTATTATTCCACCTTAGCAACTAATTCTTACAGACGCCATAAGTCCATTGTTTTACGCTATTGACCGTATACGTAAAACGTGATACGCTTCGGGCGTTCACGAACTACAGGAGAACACTCATATGGCAAGGCCCAGAGGCACCCGAAAGGAGCGAGAGCGGCAGGCACGGCTACTGAACGGCGAAAGCCGCTTCATTGGCTACATCCGGGTTTCGACAGCGGAGCAAGGCACCAGCGGACATTCGCTATTGGGTCAGGTGTCACGGCTCCAGGAAGCCGCCGGACGTGAGGGCTTGGAGCTGATAGACGTTGTGCGCGACGTGGAAAGCGGAGCGAAGCAGCGCGACGGTCTGGAGGAGGTCTGGCAGCGCGTGCTCGCCGGCGAGGCGGAGGGTATCCTGTTCCCCAAGCTGGACCGCCTGGGGCGCTCACAGCTTCACCTGGCGTCCCTGGTGGAGGAAGCCCGCGACCGGGGCATTAGCCTGCTGAGCAGTGATGAGGGTTGGCAGGTCTTTCGCGGGGAGCTTCGCAACGAGACCCTGCCTTTCCTGATTGCCCTGGCCCAGGTGGAGCGGGAGCGTATCAGCCGGCGGACCAAAGAGGGACTTGCGGCGGCGCGGTCGAAAGGAGTTAGCCTGGGGCGGCCCCCGTTGAATGTGGACCTGCAGGAGCGAGCCACAAACCTTCGCCGGCGGGGTGATTCTCTGCAGGCTATCGTCGATGTTTTCAACGCAGAGGGCCATCGGACAGCAACCGGGGCAGAGTTCAAGCCCACGACCGTCTGGCGGATGGTGAACCGAATTGACCCCACGGCTAACCCCGAAGGGGGGCACCGGGGAAAAGACCTGGCCGCCGTCGTGTAGCAGGGCGCAGTAAGCACGACGCGGCGGAAATTGATAGGGGGTAAAGTCAGGATGAAATCGGCTCGCGGTGTCGCAATCACCATCCTGTGCATTCAGCTCCTACTGATTGTTGCTGCCGGGTGTGGTGAGCAGGCTACAGAATCATCGCTATTCCGAGCTGCCGAGAAGTATTGCCGCGACAAGAATGAGCAGGCCAAGCCGACGCTTTCATCGAGTGGGACGAAACTGCAGTCTTTCTGGCAGGTGCTCTATGACAAAGAGCGTGACGTGAGAAAGACCGACTCGGTTGTGTATCCCTATGAGGGCGCTGTCCAGGTGCTGGAAATCTGCCGGGAGTGGGACACCAAGTCTCAGACCTGGGTGGAAGCCTATCGCTTTGCCGAGACCATTCTCACATTCAGGTTCCACGAGGGACATTGGGAGTTGTACTCAGAAGGCCATTAGTGGTCTCAGACAGACGTGCCTACGACTTCAGGGGGCACGCCTACCGGCATAGCAGCAAACGTCATAGAGGCGAGTTGCCGCCCGCCGCGGCCCTTCCAAAGCTACGGACCTTAGGCGCTGGAACGCGCTGCGCTGGTTTCGCAAAGGGTCACGGCTGTTTTGAGCCGGGCGAGGCCCTGGATGCCCGCTACGTGCGACAGTTGGTCAAGCGGTTGGCTGACAAAGCCGGCATTGAGCGCCGCGTCCATCCGCACATGTTGCGCCACACAGCGTTGACGGCTCTCCATGACAAGACGCACGACTTGCGCCTGGTCCAGCACGTGGCAGGCCACACGACCTCGCGGATGACCGAGCGGTACACGCACGTTCACCCGATTGCCGTCGCGGAGGCGATGGGGGCCATAGACAGCCAGTGATGTGCCTACTGCAAGCCCGACTGGTTCATGGTGCCCTAGTGGAGGGCGCCCGGCACCATGTCCCGGATGGGCCCGCTGCGCCAACGACCACAACTGCTGTCGATGGCCCTGCGCGGACCTGCTGCGGCTACCGCAGGTTCAGCCTCGCCAGCGGATTGCACGTGCGGGTCTCGTTGAAGGCATCGCGGTCCTCAAGATGTGCGTACCGCTGTGACATAGTGAGCGTCGTGTGCCCGAGAATCAGCCGCAGATGGTGCAACTGTCCGCCATCGCGCATATACATCGTCGCAAAGGTGTGCCTGGTGGTATGCGGCGACAGACGCACGTTCTCAATGCCGGCCTGGCGGCCATACTTGCGGAACTTGTCCAGTACTACGCGGTAGCTCATGTGGCGCCCGAGGCGTGAGGGGAAGAGCGCGTCCGACTTGAGACCCACCTCTGAAAGCGCCAGCTCACGTGCTCTTAGGTAGCGTTTCAGTACTCTCTGACAGTTCTCGTCTAGGGCGATACGTCGCTGCTTGTCGCCCTTCCCTATGACTTCCACCATGCCTTCCGGCACGCCGGGGGCTTGGGCCTTTGGCAGGTACACATTCGATGTCCTCAGCCCAATCATCTCGCTGACTCGGATGCCGGTACCCAGCATGAGTGCCATGAAGGCATAGTCGCGAAGCCCACAGAAGTCACTCTGGTCTGGTGCCGACAGCAAGTCAACAATCTGCTCGTGGGTGAAGCAAGGAGGGTTGCGCTTCGGCTCGACGGCCTTCTCAAGCTGATGAGGGTTCAGAGACAGCTCGAAGTTCTTTCTTTCCGCCCAGTACAGAAAGACCTTGACGGCACGCATGTACCCGTTCCTGGTGATGGCGCTTGCACGGTCCAGAACTGCGCCCAGCCGCTGTTCGACATCCCGTAACGACAGTTCAACCAACGGCTTGTCCAGCATGTCCGCCAGGAGGTACCGGTTCCTCCTCTCGTACCACGTGATTGACTTCCCGCTCAAGTTGCGGTTCTTGCGGCTTTGGACGAACTCCTCGATAGCTTCCTCGATTGTGGGGCTCACTTCTTTGACTTTCCTTCGCAGACCCATGAGGTCTCCTCCTTCGTGCGCTAACGCGGGCTGTGGTGGGGGCGACGCGCTCTGCCTTGCGCACGTCGGGGACCACGGCTACGCCCAATGGACATGCTGGCTCGTCTATTCCCGGCCACTCCGCGTTTGCTGTGCTCCAAATGGTCTATAGCATCAGTGAAATCCGAATCTCGCGGGAATGCAAAAAAAGTCTCTGGCCATTTTCGTGACAGTCGAACGCAGATGACTAGGCCGGCGTTTCGCAAGCATCTGACATGCGCAGGACCGTCCTGCTGGAACGCGCAGTACCCCGGAGCTAGGAGGCGTGTCTTCCTCTACTCACGGTCATGACATCCAGCGTAGAGCGGCCCAGAGGCAACGGAGGTGGCCCTGAAGAGGAACTGCATGGAGAACCAACTAACGCCCTCATGCACAGGACTTCACCTGCCATTGAGGGCGTTAGTCTCTTACATCGAACTGCAGAGGATGTGAGCCTTACGGCAGCACCCGATGCCGACTCAGCTCATGTCGTGCCCAACTCTGTGAGGCCCCGTGGCTGTTGGGCTGAAGTCACTTGGTGCCCGAGGAGGGATTCGAACCCACACGCTGCTTGCGCAACAAGGGATTTTAAGTCCCCGGCGTCTACCATTCCGCCACTCGGGCATTGCGCCGTCAATTCTACACGAGGGCCGAGAGTCGCGCAAGCCTCCCGCCGCTTCGCGTCCTACTGGATAGCGAAGTAAAAGGTCCTGGTGGGCTCTCCCTGCAAACGAAAATGGGGACGAGCCTCCAGCCCGTCCCCATCTGGGTTGCTCCTGCGGCACCCTACGGCAGGTTCCGCCAGAGCTTGTTGTTCATGTATACGTTCGTCCCCATCATCCACTTGGCGTGACCGTCCACAAACGCTACGTTGGTCCCCTCGTTATGCCGGTACGTCAGCGCCGTCGGCGCGTCGGTGCAGGTGCATCCCGGCCACGCTGCCAGCGGCCGGTGTACATGCGCCGCTGCCATGCCGTCAATGACCAGGTACATCTCCGCCGGGTAGTAGATGTCGCCGAGCTTGCGGCCGGCATTGTACTGCATCGAGCTGAGGGCATTGTCACAAGTCGCGCCATAGGAGCACACATATGCCGGGGCGACGGCTGAGCGCCCGTCACTGGGGCACTTGAAGATCTGTACATTCTTGGTGTAGGGGGCGACGAGGACGTCGAATCCGCTCCATACGAGCGTCCCGGAAGAGTAATTCCCCCACCGGCTCATGGGCAATGTCTCATCATAGTCCTGCGCGTAGCCCAGGCAAGCCGTCGCAAGCTGCTTGGCGTTGCTCAGGCAGCTCGCCTGGCGCGCCTTCTCGCGGGCTTTGGCGAAGACTGGGAACAAGATCGCCGCGAGGATCGCGATGATGGCGATCACAACCAGAAGTTCGATCAACGTGAAGCCTCTTCGCATCTGCCATCCCTCCAGTCATTGGTCGATCAGGCCCCGTCTCGCTCCCGTCTAGAGGTTATTCGTGACCCGCCGTCACACATCCTACCGTATTTATTCCCAAAGCTGTGCAGAAGTATGCTAGTCCCACCGGAATAGCCGGGCATCCTGTCACCGCTCGCTGACCCTACCCAAACCACTCGATTGGGCACTCGCTGACGTCCATGATGACGTTCTTGTACCGGCAGTTCTCCATCAGCCCATGCCGCCCCCGCTCTACCCCGATCCCGCTCTGCTTCCAGGCGGGGAATGGTGAAGTCGGGTAGACTGCGTTGTAGCAGTTGACGTAGACCGTGCCCGAGTGCATTGCCCGCGCCACTCGCTGGGCGCGTGAGGCATTGCCGGTGAATACGCCGGAGCCCAGGCCGTAGGGCGAGTCGTTGGCGAGGGCAATCGCTTCCGCCTCGTCTTCAAAGGGTATGGCTACCAGCACCGGCCCGAAGATCTCTTCGCGCGCGATGCGCATCTGGTTGTTCGCATCGGCAAACAGCGTAGGCTCGATGTAGTAGCCGTTCGGGTGGGGCAGCGTGTCCGGCACCTTGCCTCCGGTCACCACTCGCGCGCCCTCTTGCTTGCCGATCTCGATGTACGACAGCACCCGCTCGAACTGGTCCTTTGACACGATGGCTCCAAGTTGCGTCTCAGGATCCATCGGGTTGCCGATCCGAAGCCCCGCGAACTTAGCCCCGACTGCCTCGATGAACCGTTCATAGATGCTGCGCTGGACCAGGAGCCTGCTGCCGGCGATGCAGTTCTGTCCGTTGTTGAGCAGTATCCCAAAGGTTGCTCCAGCCACTGCCTGATCGAAGTCGGCATCCTCAAAGACGAGGTTCGGGCTCTTGCCGCCAAGCTCCAGCGACATGTCGGTGATGTTCTGCGTGCAGAGCTCCATGATCCGCCGGCCGACGTCAGTTGAGCCGGTGAAGAACACCTTCTGCACCCGCGGGTCGGTGCATAGTGCCTCGCCGACTTCCCCGCCCGGTCCGCTGATAAGGTTCAGTGCGCCCGCCGGCAGCCCCGCCTCGGCGAATACCTCGCCCATGAGCAAAGTTGTCATCGGCGTTATGGTCGCGGGCTTGAGAATCACGCTGTTGCCCATGGCCAGCGCCGGGCCGATCTTCAGGATGCCCAGGAAGAGCGGGAAATTCCACGGCGCGATTCCGGCCACAACGCCATAGGGCTGCCGCAGCGCGAAATCTATCTGCGTCTCGGTCGGCAGGGGGATGGTCTCGCCGCAGTTCTCCAGACACACCTCGCCATACCACTTCAGGTAGCTGGCCGCCACCGGTATGTCGATGTTGCGCGTCTCGGCTATGGGCTTGCCTACGTCCAGCGTCTCAAGCCTGGCAAGCTCCTCCAGCCGCTCCATGATGATATCAGCGGCGCGGGCGATGATCTTGCCACGGTCGCAAGGGGTCATCTGCCCCCATTCGCCCTCAAAAGCCCGCTGAGCCGCCAGACAGGCCCGCTCCACGTCGGCAGCCCCGGCCTTGGCCACCGTCCCCACCACTTCGCCGGTGGCCGGGTTGAGGGTCTCATACGTGGCCCCAGACGCCGCGTCACAGTAGCTGCCATCAATGAAGAGCTTGAAGTCTTGCATGGGTTGCCTCCGTTGGCTTCTGACGTGGAGAGATGTGGCCGGCGGCGGGCCGGATGCTGATGGTGGATTGGCATTTGTGGGCCGGCTGAAGCTCGGCCCCTCCTAACGGCTATCGTCAACGCACGTTCACGCCGTGGACGCGGCCGAGGTAGCGGCGTTTCAGGTGCCATGCGCACTGCTCCATGGCGCTCACGCTGCGCTGGTTGGGGATCTCGTCGAAGCCCTTCTGCTCGTCCCAGTAGAGCGGGCAGGCGCCGCAGCAGATCTGGCTCAGGTCGCACTTCTTGCATACCGGCGGCAGGTACTCTTTGTTGCGCCAATAGCGGGCCGCGCGCTTGTTCCAGATTGTGTCGAAGGGTTCGGTGAGCAGATTGCCGATTCCTTGCTCGAAGGACGAGCAGGGGAGAACCTGGCCGTCAGGGGCTACTGAGAGCAGGCCGTCGGCGGCCGCGCAGGAGTTGCTGCCGAGCCCGATCGTGACGGGGTTGAAAAGGCAGTAGGGGAGAGGGGAGTACCAGACCATGCGGAGGCCCAGTTCGCGCGCGCGGTTCAGGATTGGTTCGACCAGGGACTGGATGGTGGTGTAGCCGACCGGGTTGTCGTCTCCAGCGGCGCTGCCGGTGCGGATCACCATGTTCATCGAGAAGTACTCGTGGCCGAGTTCGTGGGCGAGGTCCGGGATGTTGATGACATCCTCGCGGTTTTCGGCGCAGATCGTGGTATTGGTGTGGGTGTGGATGCCCCGTGCGCGGAGGTTGCGGATGCCCTGGAGGGCTTTGTCGAACGAACCAGGGGTGCCGGTGACGCGGTCGTGGATGGCGGCAGTGCGGCCCTCGATGCTGACCTGCGCGGAATCCAGGCCCGCGTCGGCGAGAGCGGCGACGAGAGTGCCATCGGCGCAGCGCACACCGTTGCTGATGAGATTGGTGCGCATGCCGAGCGACTTGGCGTGGGCGACGAAGGTGGGCAGGTCGGGGCGCAGAGTGGGCTCGCCGCCGGTGAAGGAGACGGTGGGGACCTTCGCGTCGTGGCGGAAGCGGTCGAGGATCGTGCAGACCTGCTCGGTCGTCATCTCCTCGGTGCGCTCACCGCGGCCGGGCGCATCGGCGTAGCAGAAGGGGCACTTGTGCTGGCAGCGGTACGTCAGAGCGATCTCGGAGAGGACCGGGTACTTGATCTCGTGGCTCTTGAAGGGCGTGAAGGTAACCCGGGAGGCCTCGGAGTAGTCATCGCGCAGCAGCCCGGAGAGCGTCTGGAGCAGGGCCTCCAGGTCTTTCGCGACCACGGCGGGATCGGCCTGGTAGTCGACGGCAATGGATTGGACCACCGCGGCGACGTCCACGGTCTTCTGGGCATACAGGCGGCTGAGCATCTCGCAGGCGGTCTCGTTGAGGTGGTGCGTCTTGTTGGGACGCATGATGACGAGACGGTCTTCTGGGCGGATGAAGATGTAGTCGCGGGTGGATTCCACGAATTGGGTGGCAAAGGCTTGGAGAGCGTGCATGGTTGGTAGTTGATGGTTGATAGTAAAGGCAAAGGCTAACGGCGGGAGGCTGCCAGTTCGGCGCAGCGCTTGCCCAGGTCGCGGGCGGCTTGCAGGACCTCGGGTTGGTCGGCTACGGCGCCTTTGCGCTGCGCTACCGCGGAGACGTGGCCGGCCCAGGGCGCGTCAAAGTGGGCGGCCCAGACCTGGATGGGATCAGTGACCCACTTGTGATGATCCGGGTCAGGAGCGCCGTGGGGTACCAGGGCAGCGAAGACCTTGCCGCGCATGCCATCGAGGAGGAGCGGGTTCACATAGTAGGCTGACCAGCGGTCCACGAAGGCCTTCAATTGGGCAGGGAGACCCTGCCAGTAGACGGGAGAGCCGAAGACCAGGATGTCGGCAGCAAGGACGCGCTCGAGCGTGGGCAGGAAGTCGTCGTCAGCGCGGGTATCCACGCGTTCGGACGTCTTGTCGGCCATTTCGCCGATAGGGCGAATGTTGAGTTCGTCTACAAAGACCTTCTCGCCGTCGCCGCCGGCTTCGCGGAGGCCTTCGAGAAAGGCCTCCGCGAGAAGGTCAGTGTTGCCGCCGTGGCGGGGTGTGCCGATGAGTATTATGGCTTGCATTGACTGCGTGGCCTCCGAGGCTGCGATCAGTGATCGCTCGTACAGGCTGAAAGGCATTGGTTAGTGCGGGTGTTAGTCGGTGATGACGGTGTGCGGGCAGAGAGGCTCTGCGGCGCAGACGCCGCTTCTCGCTCCTAGCGGCGACGGCAGCGGACTAGAAGCTGCTGACGCAGGCGGAGTGGCAGGCGCTGTGGCACGCACTGTGGCATACGCAGGCGCTGTGACATGCACTGTGGCAGGCGCTGTGGACGCAGGCGGAGTGGCAGGCGTCGTGGACGCAGGCGCTGTGACAGGCCGAATGGCACGCGCTATGGCAGGCGTCGTAGCCCACCGCCGAGGCCACACGGTCGGCGAGGCCCTGGGCGCCCTCGGCTACCACAGCAGCCGTGCTCTGCACTTTCTCAGCGGCGCCGCTGGCGAAGTCCTCCACCGCAGTAGCGATGCTGTCGGCGCCCTTGGCGAGGGCCGTGTCAGCGTAGCCGCTTTGCCCCGCGACGGTGTCGAGCCCGGAGTCGCGCCAGCGGCGGTTGTAGTCGTCGTGCAGGATCAGCCACGGAAGCTGGTCGTTCCAGCCCTGCCGGGTGCGCGTCCAGTCGGCGCGGCGGTCAGCCTCGTCCCCGCGGCGGTTGATCTCGTCCTCATAGTGCTTACGGGTGGCGGCCTTGTCGGCGTTCCAGACCTTGGTCTGGAGCGACTGCGCGACGGCGTCGAGAATGTAGGGGACCTGCGCCTTGTCGAGGGTGCCATCCTCGGCCACCGCGTTGAGCAGAATCTTCTCATACGGAGTGAGATCGGGAGCTTCAGGTTGCAGAACCTCAAGCTGCAGTGGGCGGCGGTTGACGATATTGACGATTCCGCGCGCCGAAAGTGACATGACCAGCAGCATTATGACCTTGGCGGAGTCACCCAGGTACATGGCGGCCTCGATGGCGCTGAGGTCCGGGACAACGCCGGGGGTCTCGAAGCTCTCGATCTCGATCTCGGGTGCCTCGTAGAACTTCTCCATCTTCGGGGGCTTGTGGCCCGCGAGATAGAGCCGGGAGATGCCGACGATGAAGACGGTGAGGACAACGAGGATGAGCAGGATCTCCCAGAGAGAGAAGGCGCCGTAGCCGATAGGGCGGCGTGGGGCTTTCTCACCCTCGGGATGTCGGCGCATGTCCTCGATCTGCTTTTGGGTCGGGACGGTCAGCCCGGCCGCTGGGACGAAGAAGGTGACAACGGCATCGGCCTCGGCGGGCGGGTTGTCCTGTTTGAGCTGGACTGAGAGGTAGGATTTGCCCGTCTTGTCAGGCGTTGGGTAGAAGTCCACGTCGTCGAAGTTACCGAAGGCACGCTTTTCAGTGAGCAGGCCGGCGGCGCGTACTACCTCGTCGGTGACCTGCTCGGGTTTGCTGATGCCAGCGGGCAGG
>JBDKRC010000040.1:0-32123 GCA_039683575.1 Armatimonadia bacterium
GGCGCGAAACGGGCTGTAGAGGGCTTCTGGAGCCAAAATCCGGCAAAAAAGCAGATTCCGAAAGTCAAAGCTGAACTTCAACGCACGAGAAGGGCCGGTTGTTCAGCGGCTACATGATCGCGATGACGACCAACAACTCGATCAGCGTGAAACCTCGTTTGGCCATGGTACATGACCTCCCTGAATGGTACGAGCCCTCGCTCACCGACAGGGCGCCCTCTCCAGGGGTAGTGCCCTGTTCTACTTTAACATTCTCTTAACAGGACGATCTTCCTTCAAGGCAGGTGCAACTATTTTGTCACCTGTCTGAAGTCCTCATCAAGAGCCAGCTTCCAGCTTTTGCCCCCGTCGGTGGATACAACCAGGGCGCGGTTGTGGTAGCGATCCGGAAAATCGTCCTGGTACGGATGGTCGGTCCAGTAGCTGTATGACAGGTACAGGCGGCCCTGGCGGTCTATGGTGAGCTTGTGGTAGTAGATCGAATAGCCGGGCACGGGAGGAATGACGACCGGGCGCGCGGGGCTCCAGGGGCCGTCCTTGGGCTTGCTTTGCACAGACAGGGCTGCGTATAGCTGGTCGGGGTGGTGCTCATCAGCGTTGCGGCGCCACTGGCGGAAGGCGATGTGAAGGGTGTCGTTGGCGTCGCAGACGAGGGAGCAGTAGGTCTGGCCGCCGTCGCCGTCGGCATCGCTCTTGTCGGTCTTCCAGCCCGCACTCAGGACTGGTTCGGGCTTGGTCCAGCCGCTGTAGGCGTCGTTGGGTTTGAGCGACCGGGTGTACTGGAAGGGCTTGCCATGCGCCCCGAGAATGACATGGATGTACCCCTGACTGTCCTGGGCGATGGCGGGAACGTTGTGCACGTCATTGACCGGCGGGGCATAGCCGAGCAGAACCTTTTCGCCGACTTTGTCGGTAGTGTGATCGTAGGTGGCAATATAAGTCGGGGCGCCTGGGTCTTTTGGATCAGTGACTTCACCCCAGACGATGTGGGTCTTGCCGTTGAGGGTGGCCGTGGAGGCGGGGCCGCCGGAGTGCTGGCAGGAGCCGAAGCAGTTTTCGGCCACCTTGACCGGCTCGCCCATCACGAGCTTCCCGGCCTCCTTCTTGGGCAGGTAGAGGTAAAGGTCGTGATAGCCCGCAAAAGTGGCTTCATGGGGCTTTACGAAGCGATACTCGAGGATTGGCGGCGGGGCCTTGAGGGCGTTGTGGCCGACGAACTGCTCGATATCGAAGCTGCTGGAGCCCCCCGGCCCGACGGGCACAACCTGCCATGGCTGGCCGCGATCGGGCGTGTAGAGCAGGACGGCCTGGCGCGTTTTGTCGAGGCTGAGCTGCAGCATGGTGTAGGCCCCGCCGTCGCCATCGAAGGCAAACTTGGCCCCCAGGAAGCCCCCGGCGCCGTAGCTGGTGCGGTAGTCTGGGTAGGCGGCCTTGATGGCGTCTATGAACGGACGTAGTACCCACTGGCCCTTTTCCAGCAGTTGTACGCCCGTCGAGCCGTATACGCTCTCGGTGCGCTCGCGCATCCAGGGGTGGTTCCGGAGGTCGAAATATACCTCATTGGGGATGTAATCGGGCGCATACCCATACTGCATGCTCTCATGCTGGTATGGTTTCAGGACAATCGGCTTGTCCGAGGGGGCAATCAGGCTCGGCGAAACTTTGACCAAAAGGGCGGCACTGGCCTGTACGGTGGGGTCGCCGACGGCGGTCACTGAGACAGTCCCTCGCAGAACGGAATCTCTTCTTACATGTGGTAGAATTTCCCCTCCAATGTCAACATTGGTCAACTCGTTTTGTGCAACTAAGGCCGTTTTTTGCGACCCTAGAGTGAGCTTCAGACCATCTTCAGAGCGGGTTTCGATCTTGAAACTCTCGGCGACGCCGGTGCGGTTGCGAAGTTGTACCGTAAAGATGCATTCCTTGCCCGGCAGGACGGTCTGCATCTGGGAGTAGGGCAGCAGCATCCACTTGGACTTGTCGGCGGCAAACCAGGCGGTGCTGTCGGCGGTCCACATCGCGGGTTTGTCCAGCGTGAAGCTAACGTCCATGTGCGGGATGTCGAAGTACCAGAGGCCGCCACGGGGCCCCTCAGGGACCTTGTAGACGATTTTGTCGCCCGAGGGGGCCAGGTCGAAGGTGGTCACAACCTGCTGTTTGTCATCCAGCAGGGGCACCTTGGCAGCACCGGGCGGATGGACGGCGCGGGCAGTGATCGTGAAAGCGGCCGCTGGCGGCATGAAGTACACGCGGCCGGGGATGGCGGGATCGTTGAGGAAGATCTCTCCACCCACCAGAGCCCCCGGAGCGGTGGTCTGCAGCCCATAGACCATATCGCCGCTGCCGGTCACGCGGAGCAAATATGTACCAGGAATGGCGTCTTGGATGGTTGTCTCAGCGGACTGGAGTTCAGTGGCAGCGCCCTTGCCGGTGCTGCCGTCGTCGGCGATCTCCAGCTTGGCGCGGAGCAGACGGACGGGGTCATAGACCTCGGCAGTGAGGGTATCGAGGTCGGGATAGATGTTGAGGTCGCGTTTATAGACCTTGATGGTCAGGGGGCCGCCGTCGGAGCGCAGGAGGATGGTGCGCTGGCCGCGGATGACGGGCGGAATGGTCGCCGCGTGGGCGGAGGCGGCGATGAGCCCGAGGAGGGCGATGGTTGCGAGGCGGGTTGGGTTGGTCATGGTTGAGTTACCTAGGCGTGGTCGGCGTATGCTGTAGGGCGGGGGCTCGTACCCCGCCGCTCGGGTGGTCGTAGATAACGGCAGGCGGGGTACGAGCCCCCTGCGACGCAGACGTCGCTCCGCCCTACAGCCGGAGGCGGGCAGGGATGCCCGCGGTCCCGGCGAGCGGCCAGAGACGGCTACTGGCCTGTGATGCGCAGGGCTGTCGCCTCGGCTGGATTCAACTCTATTGGCAGGCGGAAGGTTGCCTTTTGGGTTGTGGTTTCGGCTATGCCATCGGGGCCGAGACGCTCGACCTTCAGTTGCTTGTTCTTCAGGCCGTAGTCAGCGGCGTTGAAGTCGAGGGTGAGGATGCGGGTTGCCTTGGGCACGTTCACAATCGGCATCATCAGGCTGCCGTCGGCGAGACGCCAGGTGGTGGCCCAGACCACTGGGGTGTGGAGGGTGGTGGCGTTATGGCTCCATAGCTTCCAGCCGCTCTCCATCATGGGAATGGGCTCAACGAACCGCGGCGGGGCGGCCATGCGGCCGTGGACGAAGTACTCGTTGACCTGCTGACGCAGGTGAGTGGCGTCGCGGAGCCACTTGAGGCCTTCCGGCTGGCCCGTGATACTCGGGTTGGCCCACCACATCTGGCTGCCGAAGGCGAAGAGCTTGCCCTGGCGCAGGGCCATGAGCGAGGCGTCCTTGTAGTCCGCGCCATCCATGTAGGTGCCGAACATGAGGATCTTGCCGCCATAGACGGCCGGGAAGAGCGGTACCTCGTAGTTGCTGTTCGAGTTGCACATCAAGTAGGCATCGAAGTACTTGGCATAGGGCTCGGCGTTGCTCTCGGTGGTGAGCATCTTCTGCGGGCTGACAGTGGCGATCTTCTTCTGGAGCCCGTCGAGAAGCTTCCAGTAGCCCTCCACCCACCAGTGGCCGCCGCCGAGGGGGTGGCCGTGGGACTTGTCATAGCACAGGACCGGGTGGGCGGCGCCGATCTGGTCAATGTAGACGCCGTTGACGCCCTCTTCGCCGACCAGCTTCATCACGAGGTCGGTGAGGGTCTGACGCCAGTATTCCTGCGAGATGCACATCGGCGCGAGTTTCTGCTTGGAGCCGTATTCCTCGGTGTAGGGCTCCCCATTGAGCTGCTTGGTGGCGTACTTGTAGGCCTCGGCCTTGAAGCTCTCCGTGTCGGTGTCCCAGAGGCGGCCGTTGATGTAGGGCATTACGTTGATGCCGGCGTCCTGAAGCTCCTTGACGCCGTCGCGGAAGCCCTCTTTGGTCGGGAAGTAGTGGGGGTAGTTGTCATCAAACGGGATCTGGTGCCAGCTGTACCAGTGAATGGCGGTGGGAACGCCGAGGGCTTGCTGCAGGGCCTTAGTCTGCGGGACGCAGTCCTTGGGGAAGCCGCCGGTGAGCGCCCACGCCTGGGTCGCCTTCACCCACTCGGGGTAGTCGGAGCGGGAGTACTGGCCGGGCTCCGGCCACCAGGGTGCGTTCTTCTCCAGCCAGGAGCGGTACTTGGCGCAGGGGGGGAAGTAGCCGCCAGCCGTGACGCCGATGACGACGCTGCCGGCGGTCTGATAGTCATTGCCGGGGATGGAGGCGTTCTCGACGGGGACTTCGATGGAGAGAGGCGTGCGAGAGCCGGAGCCGGGGTTCTTGACGACAAGGAACTTGTCCGCGGCGGTGGGATCGTGCTGGGCGACGTAGACGCCGCTCTCGTCGTCGCAGATGCCAAACCATTGCATGGCGCAGCCGCCGTTGGGATAGGGGCCGCTGTAGCTGGTGGGGATGGTGGTTGGATAGGCACGGCCGAAGCCGTCGGGCAAAAGCAGGCGGTCATCAGCCGAATCGCCGCCGAGCGCGCCGATTGACAGGGCGGGCAAGGTGACGCGGTCGAGACTCCATTGGTCAGACTTGTTGGCAACGCTGATCTTCCACAAGGAATCGGGGCCATCAAGGCTGAGTTCGAGGTCCACTTCCAGGCCCTTGACGTCTTTCTCGTCGAGGCCGGTCCAGCGGAGCAGGGCGCGGCGGGTCTGTCCTGCCTGGTCGGTGATGTCCTGGGAAGACCTGAGCCAGCGGCTGTTGCTGGTTACGGTGGCGGTCTTTCCGGCAGCGTCGAGGACGGTGAAGCGGAAGAGTTCGCAGGGCTCAGCAAGCAGTTCGCGGCCGCGCTTGAGGTCATAGAGGCTCACAAGCGACCGCGTGTTGCCCTCGCGGGCGAAGGCGAGACCAATCTGATCGTTGTGCAGAAGCTCATAGCGACGGTCGCCAAGCGTCAGGAAAGGAAGTGGGGCTTCCCCCCGGGCGGCCAGTGCGAAGGCCGCATCGGCGGCCTTCTGGGCGTCGCTGAGGCTGAGCTTGCGGTTGTTGTAGGCGCTCTCGATCAGGCTGGCCAGCCAGGGCAGGCGGGCGGCGAGGACAGGATCCTTGAGCTTCGGGGCAGGGGCGCGGAGCTTGTCGAACGCGGCGATAAGGGCGGGAGTATAGGCGGTGCCAGTCAAAGGCCTGGGACCGTGCTGAAAGGCCTGCTGGATGGTCTGCAGGGGACTAACGTCGGCGCCGATCCAGAGATCTGCGGAGTAGGATGCTTCGTTGGTGTTCCAGGCCTCCCAGGCGCCGTGGAGATAGCGGCCATAGTCGGAGAGGCCGTCGTAGACGCGGGCGGGGCCGGAGAGGGCGAGGGCGTTCTTGCCGTCCACGAGAGCGGCAAAGGAGCTACCACTGGGCGCTTTCTTGGTGTCGGCGAAGTCGACAACCTCGAGCGGCGGGGCGGCGGCGTAGGCCGGGAATGAATTGTCCTTGAAGTGGAATTCGAGGAAGTGCAGCTCATTCCACGAGAATGGCTCCTTCTGGTTCATCTCGGCAGATACGCGAACCAGGGGCGAGCCGGCAAAGTAAGTCCAGGTGTAGAGAGCGTGGGCGCCCGAGGGGGCGGGCTTGTCGCCAGCCATGTAGCGAGCTTCGAGGCGGACCTCAGCGTAGAGCGGGCCGGACGCGACGAGGCGGAGGCCCGGTTGCTTATCATCCCGGAGGTTGAAACCGCCGACGCCAGGTTCCTTGCTGTGCAGGCGGTCGTTCATGTTCAGGGTGTTGAAGACCTTGCCGGTGGCGTTGAAGGCGATGGAGGAGGGCAGCCCGGCATTCTTCGCGGGGTCGTGAATGATGGTGTAGTTGGCATTCTTGACGGTGATGACGCCGTCGGTGGCGGAGGCCGACAGCGTATCGCCGGGCGCGGGACCGGAGGGGAGTATACCGAGCTTGAGAGTGACAGCGCGCGGGCCGGAGGGCTGGGCGAGCAGGAGCAGGCAGGCGCGCGCCTCGGTGTCGCTGATCTGATTGAGTTGCCCGAGAGTGTGGGTGTTGGTGGCCGGGTCGAAGGCAGTGACGAGTTGGGTCTGGGGGAGGGAGGAGACCTTGAAGGCGGCCTTGAGGTCAGCGATGGAGAGGTCAACAAGGACCGGGACAGTACCGCCTGTGAGGCCGGGCGGGATGGTGGTACGGACGATGAGCGACTGGGCGATGGCGGGGAGTGAGAAGACAGTGAGGGCTATCAGCAGGGCAAGTTTGCGCATCGTTGTTGTCCTCCGTGGGAATCGAGGATAGAAGGTTCGCCGCGGGGCGGGTGGAGGCCTTTGGTGGAGGTTTGGATGGGCGGGAGAAGGAAACTTCTGCCCGCGTCCTTGTTATATGAACAAACACGAGACGGATTCGAGCCCGATTTGTGAGGTAGCGTGCCATGCGACGCCTGATACTCCCAGTACTTGCCCTTTGCCTCCTGACGCCTGTTTTCGCAGCGACGGACACTGATGGCGATGGGATCAGCGACCTGATTGAGACCGAGCTTGGCCTGCTGCCGCAGGTGAAGCAGGAGTTTGTGCTGATCAGCGAGAGCCCCAATCAGGGCTTTACGGCTGCACAGGCTACGCAGAATGCGCCGGACATACTCAGGTTCGAGGCGGCGCATGTGGGTGACAACCGGGTGGTCTTCAAGGTTACCTTTGCTCACCCGGTTGACTTCAATGGGTCTACCTTCATCATCTATGCCGATCTGGATGGCAAGCCGGAGACCGGACGGGCGGACCAGTATCATGGCGGCACGGAGACGATGTTCGCGTTCAGCGACCGGATGATGAGTCTTACGATGTACCCGCCATCCCGGGAGAACAACACCGGGGCGCGGCATGCCAAGGATGGGAATGTGCTGTATGTAGCGGTGGATTTCCCCTTCCGGCGGGAGAACGGAAAGGTGCTGCTGGGGGCGCACCTGCTGAGCCAGCGGACGGAGGGGAAGAGCGATTCGACTGCGCAGGTGATGGTGCAACTGCCCGTCTCGACGGCGACGGTACCGAAACTGCCGCTCGGAACGCAGGGGATGTCGCGGGCCCTGACCGATTTCCGGTACTACAATGATAGGGTTGCATATGAGAAGCTTGAGGATAAGGGACTGAAGGCCGAGCAGGTTACGCCGAAGACGCCGATTGTGCCGGGGCGGGAGCGGCCGGAAGTGAAATACGCATCGCAGGGGCGGCAGCCGGGTAAGGCGGGCAACGTGGACGTGCGGCGGGTACCGGTGGAGCTATTGGAGGAGGCGGGCGTGGCGCGGCAGGCGGCGGTGCTGAGCTTTGGCGTGCCGCTGCCGCAGGGGGCAGTGTACAGCCTGGATAGGATCAAGCTGGTGGACGGGAGCAAGGAAGTTCCGGCGCAGTTCGCGGCGACGGCCTTCTGGCCGGATGACAGCGTGAAATGGGTGCTGGTGGATGCGACGATGGCGTTGAAGGCGGGGGAGAGGCGGGGGCTTGAGGTGGTCTTTGGCAACAAAGTCAGCCGCGCGAAGCAGGAGGGCGGGCTGGTTGTGAACCGGCCGGGTAAGGAGATCACGGTTAGTCCGATGTCCGCGATGCCGAGCGGCGGGAATGAACTGCGGAGCCTGCTGTGCAGGATCAACACTGAGCGGTTCAACTTGATTTCACAGGTCTGGCGGGGCGCGGCCCTCGGCGGGTGGGTTAGCAGTGAGAAGAACCCGATTGTGACCGGCGAGCCGGCGGGTGTGACGATTGTGGACGAGCAGGGGAAGAAGTACTCGATGGGGCTGGGAGCGCCGGAGGAGGTCGTGGTTGAGCAGCAGGGGCCGCAGAAGGTGGTTGTGCGCGCCAGGGGGCCGTATACCGCCGAGGACGGCTCGACCTACATGCGCTATCTAGCGCGGCTGACGTTCCGGGCCAGCTCGCCGCTCGTGGAAGTGGCGGTGACGACGATCAATGACTACCTGAAGACTGAGTTCACTGACTTCGGCTCCGTCAGTCTGGGCTTGAAGGCTAACTCGGCGCTGCAGGGCGTGACGGTGTATGGGGAGGATGGGGGGAAGCCGAAGCCGGTGGCGGGGACTGCAGCGGTGCAGCTTGATGAGACGAAGATGGCTTCCGGGCCGGGTAAGGGCGCCGGCGTGGTGACTTGGAACGGCGGCGGGGCGGTGCTGCACGACTTCTGGCAGCGCTGGCCCAAGGGCATCAGCGCGACGGGCGATCAGCTTACGTTTGATTTGCTGCCCGCGCAGCCGTCGGCGGACTATGGGAAGGACCTGCCCTTCTACCTGATGTTCCCGTTTGTGGACGGGAAGTACCGGCTGAAGTGGGGCATGTCGTTTACCGAGCGGATCAGTTTCGATTTCAGCGGCACCATGACGCCCGAGGAGCTATGGGCAGAGGCTCAGAAGCCGGTGGTGCCGGTGATCCCGGCGGCGTGGTATGCGGAGACGAAGGCGATGGGAACGATAGCGGTGCCGCTGGGCAAGCAATTCGCCCAGTGGGACAAGTACGTCGCTGATGCCTACAAGGGATACATGGAGGGCAAGCAGCGGGACCGTGAGTATGGGTTCCTGAACTATGGCGACTGGTTCGGCGAGCGGGGGCGGAACTGGGGTAACAACGAATATGACCTCGCGCACGGGTTCTTTGCGCAGTTCGCCCGCACGGGCGACCGAGACCTGTTCCGCTGGGCGCAGATCGCGGCGCAGCACCGGGCGGATGTGGAGACGGTGTGGGCCTATCCGGACCCGTACTATGTGGGGGCGAACCCGCAGCACTCCATCGGACACACGGGGATGTGGACGCAGGACGTGGAACGGGCGCTCTGGACCTATCGCTATGACTCCCATGTGGATGCCACTGGAGGGCATAACTGGACTGACGGGCTCATGGACTGCTGGTACCTGACCGGGGAGCCACGGTGCATGGAGTCGGGGCTGGCCTTCGGGGAACACGTGGCGTGGGCGATGGCGCCGGCGTTCAAGGAACTCGGGACGCATGAGCGGTCGGCGGGGTGGTCGCTGCGGTCTATCATGGCGATCTACAAGGCGACTCACGACCCGGTGTACCTGGAAGCGGCGAAGAAGATCGCGTATGTGGCGGTCAACGCCCAGGGGCCGGAGGGGAACTGGCCGCATGTGCTGCCCAAGGATCATGCGGGAGACAGCCCGGGCGCCATTGGGAATAACCTGTTCCTGATAGGGATCCTGCTGGGCGGCCTGCAGGCGTACCACGAGGAGACGCAGGACCCGGCGGTGCTCAAGACGCTTGAGAATGGGGCGCTGTGGGTGGCGAGGTCGTGGGACGAGAAGGCAGCCGGGTGGCCGTACTCCGCGAAAACTGACGGTACGCCGGTTTATCGCCCGAGCACCGGCCTGAATCAGCTCATCATCGGGCCGCTGGCTTATGTGGGACGACTGACGAACAACGAGAAGCTGCTGCACATTGCGAGCGAGGGGATGGCGGCGACGGCCAGCCAGAGCCCCAGCGGCAACGGCAAGAGCATCGCACAGCAGTTCTTCTTCACCCCGCAGGTGCTGGCGGAGCTGCAGCAGTGGTACGCCAAGACCATGCCGGACAAGGGCGCAACGGTGCTGGACGGCACTCCTGAAGCGATGGCGGCGATGCTGATCCGAACGGCTACGAGCGAGCGGCACAATGTGCGGGCGCCCAATGTGAAGGTCTTCTTCGTGCGGCTGAAGAGGGATATCGCAGAGCTGACGCTGCAGCGCACGCCGCACGGGGCAATGATCAAAGTGGCTGACCAGGCGACGCTCAAGGCCTTGGACGCGTCGGGTAAGGTCGTGCAGCAGGCGACGTGCAGCACCGATGAGAAGGCGGAGATCAAGTGGACGCTGGTGGGCAAGGGCGCGCAGGTTTTCAAGATCGTCATAGACGACGACCAGCGCGGGGTATGGACGCTCAGTGGGGCGGATCTGGACATTGTGGCGAAGACGGTGGAGGGCTTCCGCATCGGGGGCGTAGGGCGGTCGCGGTATTACTTCACGGTGCCGCAGGGGACGGCGGAGTTTTCGCTGAAGCTCCTGGGCGCGCACACCGGCGGGTACGGGGCAGTGGTGCTCGATCCGCAGGGCAAGCTGGTGGGGACCTTCCAGGGCACAAACACCGGTGGGGCGCTGATTCCCGGCGCCGCGGGCGGAACGGCAGCGGCGGGGCATCCGGAGTTGGGGACGTTGACGGTCAAGCCGGACGCGGCGCAGACGGGGAAGGTGTGGAGCGTAATACTGACGGCAGCGGGAGACATTGGGGTTGAGCTGGTGGGTGTGCCGCCGTACCTGGCGCTGTCGGCGGAGGACTGGTTCCAGGGAGAGTAGAGACGAGAACAGAAGAACAGAAAACGGAAAACAGACGGAGAGAGGGCCACGGCTATCGCCGTGGCCCTTATAGCTGTGCACGGGGTGAGAATGCCTAGACCAGTCTTCGCAAGAGGCTGAGGCCCTCTTGCAGTTCCTTGGGCGCAGCCTTGGGCTGGGGCAGAGACTGCGAAGCCAGGGACCAGACCCAGTTGAGGACCAGAACACCGAGTGCGGCGACCGAGACGTAGATCATCAGGCCTCCGATGGTTCGGGTGTCGGGGTCCTTGGAGAATTTGAACACGAGGCCCAGAAGCAGACCTAATGGCGCGGCGAAGAAGGAAGCGATCAGCAGGCCGGCTTGCGTGAAGGACGAGATGTGGATCAGATTTGGGGTCTCTCCGGCATCCACGCAGGCGATAGCGCAGTTGGTGCCCAGAAGGCGCTTGAGCTCACCAATGACGCACAGCAGGCCAGCGAGGGCGAGGAAAGCGGTGGTCAGGAACATGATGCGCGGGTCGGAGAAGACGTTGAGACCGAGGTCTTTGATCTCCTTGACGCTCAGGCCCTTGAGACTGGCCAGGCCGCCGGCTTGCTTGAGGTAGTTGCCGGCCATGACGGCGGCAACGATGGCCCCTACAAGTGCGATGGCGATGAGCACGGCCTGGGCGGGGCGCTGGGCGCGGAGCTTCTCGGCTTCCTGCTTGTCAAAGATGCGCAGGCGCTTTTCCTCCGCGTTCTCGCCTGGGAGAACCATCCCGGCAGCAGCGGGGTTAGCGACGGCGGCGGCCGGACTGGCCGGGCCGGAAGGGCCCCTGGCTTCTTTCTTCGCCTGCTCAACGATGTCGTGGCGCGCATCGATGAGATCGGCGCCGCAGTCCATGCAGACGACATCACTGGGGGCGACGCGGGAATGGCATTTCGGGCAGATGGTTGAACGCATGTACTATCCTCGGTGGTCGGAAGAAGTGTTCGCGGGTGTTCGACGAACGGGCCAGACATACCTTCCGGCGGGCCAAAAGAAACCTGCACAAAATCTCAAAACGGGGAAGGTGAGGGGGCGGGGGATGTGGAATTTGCGCGAGTCGCGGTAGCACACGGCACGGCACAGGCTCGTTGCCGCGTAAGGCCCTGCGAGCCGGAGAAGGCCCTGCGGGGGCCTGGGAGGCAGTTTTTCGTAGTGTCGGCAGTCAACACCACAACTCCAGAGCACCCGCAGCCGGCACCGCCCTCCAAGCCCGAGGGCCTGTCGCTGCTCACGTTCTTGTTGTCCCTGGTCTTGCTCGCCCTGTCGCTGTTTTGGATGCTGCAGGCGGGCATGATCTCACAGGGCGTACAGCTCGGTGAGAGCGTACCGGTCATCCCGGCCCTTGGCGCGTTGCTGCTGCTGACGGTCGTGGGGCTGGCGCTGCGGCGCTTCAGCAGCACGCTACGCCTGTCGCAGGGCCAGGTGCTGTACGTCTACGCGTTCCTGTGCATCGGCGTCACGATGAACTCAGTGGGTGTGGCGCGGCTGCTGTTTCCGAACATCACTGCGGTTTACTACTTCCAGACGCCGGAGAATGACTTCGCGGAATTGCAGCGCTACATACCGTCCTGGCTCGCGCCGCAGGACGCGCGGGCTATCCAGGACATGTACGAGGGAGCCGACGACGGCCGTATTCCGTGGCGGCCCTGGCTCGTCCCGCTGACATCCTGGCTGCTTTTCATGACCGCGTTCTTCGTGTCCATGCTGGGGCTGATGGCGCTGTTCCGTCGGCAGTGGATGGACAAGGAACGTCTGACGTTCCCAATTGCCCAGTTGGCCATTGACATCTCGGACCAGGAAGGCCGACACATCATCGGCGGATTCTTTGGCAATCCGCTGATGTGGATCGGCTTCACGATCGCGTGTTTGTTCAACATTGGGAATATTCTGCACGCATGGAACCCGGCGATACCGGCCATGGGGCAGAATTATGATATTGGGCGGCTGTTCACCGAGCGGCCGCTGTCGTCGATCCGGCCGCTGATGATCGCGTGGCGCCCTGAGAACATCGGCCTGGGGTATCTGGTGTCCACCGAGATCACTTTCTCGGTGTGGGTGTTCTATCTGGCGCTGCGGATCGCAAGCGTGCTGGTGGCAGCCAGCGGGTACCAGATTTCGGGCTTCCCTTTTGAGCGAGAACAGTCGTTCGGGGCGTATGTGGCGCTGGGGTTGTTCCTGATCTGGGTGGGGCGGCATCAACTGCGCGACATCATCGTCGGCGCCTTCAGTCGCCGGAAGCTGGACGATCAGAATGAGCCGTTGTCGCACCGCCAGGCCGTGCTGATGGCGTTTGGCGGGTTTGGCTTCATGGTTGCTTTTGCCATGAAGGCAGGCATGTGGTGGTGGACGGCGCTTATCTTCTTCGGGCTGATCATGCTGTTCGCGCTGGTATACGCGCGGGCCCGGGCTGAAGCGGGCGCGGCGATGGTATGGCTGTTCCCGTTCTATCTGCACAAGCAGATGATGATCTACATCGGTGGTTCTCGGCTCTTTTCCAACGGCCGGGATTTCGGGAACCTTACAATATTCTCAACCTTTATGTTCCTGTCGCGCGGTTTCCTGCAGTCCACCATGGCCTACCAGGTGGAGAGCAGCAAATTGGCGCAAGAAGCGAACCTGCGCCAGCGCACGATGGCATATTGGCTGATCGCGGCCCTGGTCATCGGCACGATCGGGGCGTACGCCACCCACCTCCATGCATACTATATGCACGGAGCGAATATCCTGGATGGCGGCACAACGCAGGGCGGATACCGGGTAACGCTCGCGCGGACGGAGTTCGAGGAGCTTTCGGGCTTCATGAAGTCTCACCGCCCGCCTGACGCCCAGCGCACCGCCGCAGGCGTCTCAGGAGCGCTGATGGTGGCGGCGCTGGTCACTCTGCGCACGTACTTCCTGCGTTTCCCGCTGCATCCGCTCGGGTTCGCCATGGTTACCGCGTACGGTGGGCCGCTGTGGGGGCCGTTCCTGCTGGTGTGGCTGACCAAGAGTATTATCTTGCGGATTGGCGGAATGAGGGCCTACAAGCGCCTGGTGCCGTTCTTCATGGGGCTGATTGTGGGCCACTTCTTCCTGTCCGGGTTGATCTGGGGTTGGCTGAGTATCTTCAATGAGATGTATCGCCGTTACGTGGTGTTCTTCGGTTAGCGTTGTGATGCGGTGACAAACAGTGTCCACAGGATGGCCACTGGTCAGAACTGCTGCCCCCGCGGGCCGGCAGAGGAGAGATACGGATGGTTTTAGTAAGCAGCAGCAAGTCGCGTTTGGCATTCATGGCTCTGATCGCCCTGCTGGCGGTGAGCACAGCCTTCGCGGCAGGGATAGACTATGAGAACGTTGCCGCCGGTTTGGACATGAACCGGATCAGCGCGGACATCCGGGCCTTTGAGGGCCTGGGCTCGCGCGTCGTCGGCTATCCCGGCAACGCCCGCGCGGCAGACATGATTACCCAGCGCTTCAAGGACCTTGGCCTGGAGACCATGGTGCAGGACTACGACCTGCCCAGTGCGGTGGACGCGGGCAGCACCCTGTCGATCAATGGCGACAGCTACGAGCTTTCCGCGTTGTGGCCGAACCACGTGCGCACCTGCCAGGTTCCTGCCAACGGCCTCACCGGGCCGGTCATCTACGTGGGCCATGGCAGCCTCGCCGACTTCAATGGCAAGGACACCAACGGCGCGATCGTGCTGATGGACTTCAACACCCAGCAGAACTGGCTCAACGCGCCGCTGCTGAATGCCGCCGCTGTTGTTTTCGTCGAGCCGACGAGCATGACGCGCGGCGAGGCGGAGATGAAGTTCCTGCGCGCGCCGATCAACGTGCCGCGGTTCTATGTCCGTGGCTCGGAAGCTTCACAGATCCTGGCGGCGGTGGCCGAGGGTAGCGCGACGGGCACGATCAAGTCGGCGGAGCCAATCGCGTGGCGCAGCACCCTCAACCGCAACATCATCGGCATCATGCCCGGCCGGGACCCGAACTTGCGCGAGGAAGCGATCATCCTCGAGGCATACTACGTTTCGGTATCCATCGTACCGCGGCTGGCACCGGGCGCCGAGAACGCGACTGGTATCGCGAAGATGCTTGAACTGTCCCGCCAGTTCAAGGCCAACCAGCCGGCGCGCACTGTCATCTTCCTGGCCTGCAGCGGCCACTTCCAGGCGCTTGCCGGGGCCAGGGAGTTCCAGGCGCTCTGGGGGCGTGAGCCCCGCAAAGAGAAGAACCGGCTTGACCAGCAGAAGGCTCTCAACAAGGAACTCGCGGAGTTGCAGCGGCTGAAGGACAAGCTCACGCGCGACCTGCAGAGTCTCAGCGAACGCTACGCCGCGGCCACACCCCAGGAGAAGACATACTTCAAGAACGTTGTGAACATCGGCGAGCTTGAGCTTAGCCCTGAGGCGGCTCAGATCCGGCTTGAGCGCCTGGATAGGGATATTCTCCGCAAGCAGAACGAGGTCAAGATCTGGGATCGCCTCAATCAGATCGGCAAGATACAACTCTTTGTCGGCCTTGATCTGAGCAGCCGTAGCGAGCAGTTCGGCCCGTTCCAGTCGGGTTGGTACTACAACCAGTCCCACCTGCTGCGGTTCTATTCGCCGCTGGGCAAGCAACTCATGGAATATGCCTCCGGCGCCGCCGAGGCCCTGGGGTATGCGGTAGGCAACACGTTTGTGGATGGCATCAACCCCGTCAAGGGCCGTGAATGGAGCACGTTCTTCCCGGGTAAGGTCGCCTTCGACCACGAGATGATCATCCGCGGCGGGCGTCCGGCAATCGTCTTTGCGACGGTTAACGACAGCCGCTCGCTGATGGACACGCCTCTGGACACTTCCAACAACATTGACGTGGACAACCTCACGACTCAGGTGCGCATGCTCACCTGCGTGCTGAGCGAGTTTGTCAGCGATGAGACCCTCGACGACAAAGCCCTCAAGCGGATCGCGGCTCTGAAGAAGATGGATGACCTCAAGGACATCATCGGCACGATCCTTGAGTTCCGCCGCCGCGACAGCTTCATCCCCAGCACTCCCGTGCCGGGCTCGCTGGTCGTCATCCAGGGCAACTACCGGATGATGATGGGCGTGCACACCGAAGTCATGACCATGGCCAATGAAACGAGCGAGTTTGCGCTCCGTGGCGAGACGGGAGCCGGGCAGCTTGAGGCTTACAATTTCGACCCGACGACGGGTGATATCAACTACGCGCCCGACATGGGGCCCGACGGCGACAAGAAGTACCCGCGTGCGGTCTCTGGACGCGCTGGCCTAAAGCGCCCGGTCATCGTTTTTGCGTGTGTTCCGACTGACCTTTACGACCTTGTGGATGAGCGCTACTTCCAGACGCTGCAGAAGATCTTCATCTATGACGCCAAGGACTACTCGGAGCCGATCTCGTTCGGCTACTCGCTCTCATCGATGGGTGCCTCAGCGGCAGAGTTCCCGTCCTACGTGGAGCCCACGGCCGTCATCTTCTCGCTGCCTGACGTTGACCTGCAGGTCACGATGAGCATGGGCCTTCTGGGTCGGCGCCTGGCGCTGATCAACGCCACCGACGAGCGACCGACGGGGGCCGGGTTCCCGGTCACCCAGACGCCACGGATCGCCTTCACCCCGCTGCAGGTCGGGCAGGACATGTGGAAGATTGACGAGTTCCGCATGAAGCGGCTGCGGGCGCGCGGTATCCAGAACTCTCGCCTGGAGAAGCTGCACGCGGATGCCGCCACTGCACTTACTCTGGCCAAGCAGGAGCTTCAGGCCAAGCGCTACGACAAGTGTCTGACAGCCGCGCGCCATGCCTGGGGCTATGAGTCCCGCGCCTACCCGGATGTACAGCAGACGGCCATTGACGTGGTAAAGGGCGTGCTGTTTTACCTGGCCATGCTCCTGCCGTTCGCTTACTTCGGGGAGCGACTGCTGATCTCGTCACGTACTGTCGTCGGGATGATCGTTGGCACGCTTGTGGTGTTCCTGGTGGTGTTCTTCGCGTTAGCCATGGTGCATCCGGCTTTCACGTTGACGGCTAATCCACCGATTATCCTATTAGCATTCATCATCATGGCCCTGGCGGTCATGGTGATCAGCATCGTCACGATGAAGTTCAACGAGCAACTCAAGGCGATGAAGCAGGCTCGCGGCGGCGTGCACGAGGCAGACGTAGGCCGTCTGTCGGCGGCGGCGGCTGCCTTCAGCCTTGGTATCGCGAACATGCGCCGGCGCAAGCTGCGCACCGGGCTCACTGCCACCACGCTGATCCTGCTCACCTTCACGGTACTGAGCTTCACCTCCGTGCGCGAAAGCCTGCGCACCAACGAGATCCTGCTGACGACGTCTCCCGGCTACCAGGGCATGATGCTGCGTGACCGCGCGTGGCTCTCGCTTGAGGAGCCGACGGCGGACATTCTGACCAACGAGCTGTCCAAGGTTGGCACGGTGACCTCCCGGGCCTGGTTCACCTCGGCGCAGGTGGACAAAGAGCTCATGATCGACGTCACCAATGCCGCTGACAACACGAAGAAGTACGTCGTGAGCTGCATCCTGGGGCTGTCGCCGCAGGAAGAGAAGGTCATGAACGTCGACAAGTTCGTGGTGGGCGGGCGCTGGTTCAAGCCGGGCGACAAGGACGTGTGTCTGCTGCCGACCGGCATAGCGGAAGCGCTGGGCGTCACGACCGAGCAACTGGGCTCGGCGCAGGTGCAGATCTTCGGCACCAGCTTCCGGGTAGTCGGCCTCATCAGCGAGGACCAGATGCGCAAGCTGCGCGACCTCGATGGCGAGCCAATGATGCCCGTCAACTACGCGCAGTTGCGGCCTGAGGTACTGAAGGAGCTTCAGCGCCAGGCAGAGCAGCGTTCGCAGCTTGGCGCGAGCAGCGCCGAGTCGCTGCTGCAGGAGTACAAGCACTTCGGTCCCGAGAAGCTCGTGGTGCTGCCATACGAGACGACGCTGGAGCTTGGTGGCACGCTGCGCTCGCTGGCGGTGCAGTTCAACGATCCGAAGGAGGTCCTGCCGACGGTGCAGCGCATGATGAACCGCATCGCGCTGAGCCTTTACGCCGGGTATGGAGACAAGACATTCCTATTCAGTTCAGTCAGCACCGCTTCGTTCTCCGGGCTGCAGCAACTCGCAATCCCGATCATCATCGCGGCGCTGATCGTGCTTAACACCATGCTCGGGTCGGTGCATGAACGCGTACGTGAGATTGGTATCTACAGCTCGCTGGGCCTCGCGCCCGTGCACGTGTCCATGCTGTTCCTTGCTGAAGCTTCGGTGTTCGCCAATCTCGGTGCCATTCTCGGGTACCTCATGGGACAGGTGATCACCAAGGTGCTCTATGCGACAGGCAGCATGCATGGCATTGAGCTTAACTACAGCTCAATGTCAGCCGTGAGCGTCACCGTGATCGTTATCGTGGTGGTGCTGTTGTCCACGCTGTACCCGTCGAAGAAGGCTGGCGAGATTGCCTCTCCGGGCATCGACCGCAAGTGGTCATTGCCGGATCCCGTTGGAGACCTGATGACGGTCATCCTGCCCTTCACGGTAACCGGGCGCGATGCCTGGGGTGTGACCGCGTTCCTCAAGGAATTCTTCGATGAGTATGTCGGCTATGCCGGCGGGGAATTCCTGGCCGAAGATGTGCGCCTGCTGCCTTCGGATCACGAGCACGGCAAGGGGCTGACGGTTGCGCTGCGCATGTGGCTTGCACCGTACGACCTCGGCGTTAGCCAGGGGTTCCGCTTGTCCTGTGAGCCAACCGAGGATAGCAACATCTACAACATCGTGCTGCGTCTGGACCGGCTGGCGGGCGACATCACGTCCTGGAAGAAGACCAACACGCTCTTCCTGGGCGGCATCCGCAAGCAGTTCCTGATCTGGCGCACCGTGCCGGTCTCGGAGAAGGGATCATACGCAGAACGCGCCGACCGAATCCTGCGCGGCGAAGAGCCTGAGGAAGAAGTGTCCTAGCGCCGCCGAAGGCTCCTAACTTGCGAACCCAACTGTGTGGGAGGGTGCGCCGGATCTGCGACCATTAGCCTGGGTCAGAACCGGCAGCCCTCCCACATATTGTATGTGCCCGGCGGCGCGCCGCCGCCGCAAGCAATCCCCGGTAGCGAGGGAGTGGCCACGATGCGTCTGAAGGGCAGGATCGCAGTCATCACCGGGGCCGGGAGCGGGATCGGTCGGGCTATTGCCGAGCGCTTTGCAGCCGAGGGTGCGCAGGTGGTCGTGGCTGAGATTGATCCGGCCAGGGGCTCTGCGGTTGTCGATCTGATCCGCTCACGGCAGCAAGTCGCGCACCTGTGTGTATGTGACGTGACGCGGGTGGAGCAGGTACAGGCTCTGGCTGATTTCGTGTCAGGCGAACTGGGTGGCATCGATATCCTGGTCAACAATGCCATCTCCAGCTACGAGTTGGTGCAAGACAACTCCTGGACGGTAGTCGAGGTTGCTTTGCGCGGCACATGGAACTGCACACGGGCAGTGCTGCCCGCGATGGTCCGACAGGAGTCGGGCAGTGTCGTGAACGTTTCCTCGATCAACGCACTGATGAGCTTTGGGCCCGAGCACCTCTACACTGCGGCCAAGGGCGCCATTGTGAGTCTTACCCGCTCTCTCGCCGCCGAGTATGGTCGCCACGGCATCCGCGTCAACGCCCTTTGTCCCGGGAGCACGGAAACAGAGCATTGGGAGCCGATCAAGCAGGCAAACCCCGGCGTCGTTGACAGCATCTCCAAACTCTATCCTCTCGGTCGCATCGCCCAACCCTCAGAGATCGCCAACGCCGCACTCTTTCTGGCCTCGGACGAGGCCTCGTTCATTACGGGCTCCGTCCTCGTCGTTGACGGGGCATTACCGCGAGCCAGATGGCCTTCAGCAAGACGTGAGCCCGCTGCGTCAAATGCGAATCGAGACTTCTAGTGATTCCAGGAGGTGCGGGATGTTGCGATACCTGTCGGCAACAGTCGCGCTGATGCTGGCAAGCAGCGGCTTTGCGGCGGTGGACCTGTACGTGGCTCGAAATGGCAATGACGCCGCCGCGGGTACGCTGCAGGCTCCCTTCGCCACCCTTGAGCGCGCACGGGATGAGGTGCGCAGACTGAAAGCCGCAGGTCCCACCGGGCCGGTGACGGTATGGGTCGGTGGTGGCATCTACGAGCTATCCAAGCCCTTTGCCCTCACCGCCGGGGACCGGGGCACGCCGCTACAGCCGGTCGTCTATCGCGCCCTGGACAACACTCCCCTGGTCCTGGTGGGCGCCCGCCGGATCAGCGGCTTCAAGCCGTGGAAGGGCCAGATCCTGCAGTGTGATCTCAAGGGCACGGCACTTGAGGGTGTGGTCTTCCGCCAGCTCTTCTGCAACGGCAAGCGCATGATCATGGCCCGCTACCCCAACCATGACCCGAACGATCCGCATGGTGGCGAGTGGGCCTACGTGCTTAGCTCCGAGCCGGTTTCCGACCATCAACCCCGCTCCACGTCGGATACCGTGGCGCGATCCAAAATGGCTTTCACGGCGATGCCCGGTGTGGTCAAGCCGACATGGGAGAAGGTGGAGCAGGCTGAAGTCGGCATCCATCCCGCCTACGGCTGGGCCTGGAACCTGGTGCCGGTGAAGTCCGCTGACCCGGCCACCGGGGTCATCACGTTCGCGCGGCCGGTTGGGTATGGCATCATGGTTGGTGACCGCTATTTCATCCGGAACCTGCTGGCGGAGTTGGACAGCCCCGGCGAGTGGTACCTGGACCGCGAGGCAAAGACGCTGTATTTCTGGCCGCCGGAGCCGCTGTCCGAGCGATCGGTGGTGCTCGCGCCTGTGACCTCAAGCATCGTCACCCTCGACGGCGCTGACAATGTGACGCTGCGGGGCTTCACGATCGAGGCCTGCGACGGTGACGCCGTGAAGATGAGCAAATGCGAGGGCAGCATCATCGGCGGGTGCACCATCCGCAACTGCGGGGCGTGGGCGATCACGATCGCCGACAGCCGCAACTCAGGCGCCAGTGGCAACGACCTCTACGCGACAGGCGCCGGTGGCATCAACCTCAATGCCGGCGACCGCAAGACCCTGACCCGTGGAGACTGCTTTGCCGACAACAACTACATCCACCACATCGCGGAGTTCCAGAAGACCTACAACACGGGCGTGAACCTCGGTGGCGTGGGCAACCGCGCCAGCCACAACCTCATCCACGATACCTACCACCAGGCGATCCTGATGGGCGGGAATGACAATACCGTCGAGTACAACGTCATTCACCACACCAACCTCGGCTCGGAGGATACCGGCGGGCTGTACATGTCCTCGCGTGACTTCACCATGCGGGGCAACGTCATCCGACACAACATCTTCCACCACCTTGGTGGCTTTGGCAAAGCCAACTCGTGGGCTCCGGCCAAGGACAACAAGGTCAAGTTCGAGTATCCCCACTTCACCTGGGGCATCTACCTCGACGCTCCGGAGTCCGGTGTGACGGTGTATGGCAACGTGCTGTACAGCGTGCCGGTGTGCGGGATGCTCAACCACAGCGGCAGTGACAACACGTGGGAGAACAACATCATCGTCGACGCGCCGGCCTTCCGCGCCAGCACCTGGGACCCCAAGGACCTCCAGGTGCTTTCGTACAGCTACCTTAAGAAACTCGATCAGCAAGGTCTCCTAGCACTTTACCTGCAGCACTACCCGGAGCTTAAGGCCTACCAGGAGAACCCGCTGCGGCATAACACGATGTTTGGCTGCAAGTTCGTGCGGAACATCTGCTACTACACGCCAACCGGCGGCCAGTGGCTGCGGGACCACAACAAAGCGTGGGGTGGGCAGTTGGTCTGGACGTACCGCGGCCACAAGGATGACTTCCCGCTGTTCAAGTTCGACTACAACTGCGTCTACGGCCCCCAGGACCTGCCGCTCAAGTTCTCGCTCTCGCCCTACCCCGACCCCTCGAAGATGCTGACGTGGGACGAATGGCGGCAGACCGGGCAGGACGCGAACTCGATCTATGCCGACCCGGGGTTCGTGAATCCGGCCAAGCATGACTACCGGCTGAAGAAGGACTCGCCGGTGTTCAAGCTCGGGTTCAAGCCGATTCCGTTTGAGAAGATAGGGCCGTACAAAGATGAACTGCGGGCGACCTGGCCGGTGGTCGAGGCTCCCGGCGCGGCGGCCCTGGGCGACTTCACCACGGAGCGTTACTTCGTGCTGCCCGGCGGTGAGAAAGCCTCCCAGCGCGTTCCTGCCGAGTATACCGCGCCCCGGCGCTCAGACGTGAAGGTGGATGGGGTGCTGGGGGAGTGGCCATGGGGTGATACCAAGGCCCTGATGGAATTGCGCGAGGAGTACAGTGGCGGCACGACGGCGGGGTTGCCGAGCCTGGCCTGCGCCGCGTATGACGATGAAGCTCTCTACATCGCGGTACGCAACCCAATGCGCAGGCCCGACGCTCTGGTCATGAGCGGGGCATGGGGTGGACGTGACGGGCTGGAGATCGCATTCCAGGATGCTGAAAGCAAGCAGGCTCCGATCCTGAACCTCTACGGTTACCCGGACGGGAGCCTTGAGAGCGTGACAACGGCCGGAGCCAGCACCGCACAGGCGGAGAAGCTGGGGAAAGCGACCGAGTACCGCGCGCGGCGGTACGAGGGCGGGTGGGAGTGCGAATGGCGGATACCGTGGGCGGCGACGGGGATCGATCCGGCGAAGGTCAAGCGCCTGCGCTTCAACCTCGGCGTCCGCAAGATGGAAGACAACGCGTGGGTCATCTGGCGGGGGACGGGCGGGTACACCTTTGACCTGCCGAACGCCGGAATGCTGATCCTGAAGTAACCACTCGTGCGGCCAGGCTGCGATGCCCTAGTACAGAATCTTGTGGTCCCGCAGGCCCGTGAAGCCGTCCAGCACCAGCCAGAACCCGCCCGCGGCCATCGCCCCGAGGATCAGCCCCAGGAAGAGCGGCCGCGCGGACTGGTAGCCCTTGTGGCCTGAGTACCGGAGGATCACCGTCTGCAGCGCCCACCCGATCATCACCGAGAACCACTCTTTATGCAGATATGTGACGAAGGACATAGCGTAGCCGACCGGGTGCAGCGGCCACCAGAGGAAGTAGGTACGGCACAGGTTCAGAAGCAGCAGCTTGCCTGCTCCGTAGCCGATGACCGCGAGAGTAGCGAAGTCGATGTAGGGGTGCGGCGTCGTTACCGCCTTCTCCATGAACAGCCCCGGCTGGCGCGCCAGACTCACAAACCTGTAGGTGTTGATCGCCACGCCGCCATGCAGGTATGAAGCCTTCAGCAGCGCCCACAGCGACACCGGAAGCGCGATGAGCACGGTTAGGCCCAGGGCCTTCACCAGATCCTGATTCGAGGTCTTCGTCTCCGCCGTCATCTTGAAGGACTGCATGAAGCGCGGCATCGGCGAGACGCGTAGATCGTGCGAGAAGGTCAGCAGCATCCCCGTCGCCACGAGTTGCGGCACCCGCAGTGAGCCCTGCGGGAACAGTGACATGATGAGGTTGTGGCCGCGGTACTCCGGCTCCGCGCTCCACGGCATCCCCGCCTCCGCCACCAGCCTAGTCATGGCCAGCAGATAGACGAAGGACATGCCCAGCATCAGTAAGGTGGGGAAGAGGGGCATCCCCGCGAACAGGCACCAGATCACGAGCCCCACGAAGCCCACCGCTCCGCCGTACAGCGCCACTCTCCGCGGCAGCCCCGAGCGCAGCGCGAACCTATCATCCGCCTCGCCCCGCAGCGCCGCCAGCAGGTTGTGCCGCGCCACCCAGATGCTCACACCAGCCAATCCCAGGTAGGCGCCGGCCGTCTGTAGTCCCGGGAAGGGGAATGGTTCAGGATGTGTGGCCGTGCGCAGCGACTCGATCCCCAGCGATGTCCCCAGGATAGCTTCGAGCTTGCCGAACCAGTAGAAGGCCCAGAGGCTGAACGAGATCTCGCGGGTGAACAGGAAGCTCAGCCCGATGATGAGGGGGAGGATGGCGAGACGGAGGCCATTGAGCGGCGTCCAGGGCTTGCCCAACGTGCCTTGCCCGAGTGGCATGCCCCACAGGAATATGTCCGCCTGCGGGATCTTGGCGAAGTAGTCATGAAGGCCGGTATAGATGTGCGGCGCGGCCCCCAGGGCGATCCCCATCCACACGAGCTTGTTGCGGAAAAAGCTGTTGAACACATGCCCCGGCTCGGGCTCCTCTATGATCTTCAGCGGTACTATGACCAACGGAAAGAGCAGTCGCTCATGGTCTACCCACTGCCGCTGAAACAACGCCACGCCACAGAGCATCACCCAATAGGCGAGCACAAAGAACAATGACCACGAGGACAGCGGGCCCATCCACGCGCCCCACGGCGGAGGGTGCGGTGAGGCCTCGAACATGCCCTTGACCACGCCCGCGTCCTGCGGCGCGAGCCACGGCTTGATGTAGGGCAGGAACAGGCTCTCGTAGCGGTTCTCGTCACTGGCGTAGTAGAGCGGCCCGGCGATCATCGGTGGCAGCTTCTGCGCGATGTCGATCGAGGCGATGCCGATAGCCAGCGAGAGCATTGACCAGATGATTACAAGCTCTCGCGAGGATAGCGCCAGTTGGCGCCGTATCAAGTACAGCGGCCACTGGAACAGGATGATGAACGCAAAAAAGACGAGGAAAGCGCCGATAGGGGGATATGTCAGCGAAATCTGCGTGCCGTGGATGACCAGCTCCGCGTACTGGCTCCAGATACTGATGAACACAACGAGCAGGCCGCCGATGATGGCCGCCCGCCAGGTAAAACCACGCATATTGGTCGCCGGCGCAGGCTTCGCGGCCGGGCTTTCTACTGGGTCATGCATGCTGCAAGGTCTTCCTGCCTGTTTCGGTGCCTTAGTCTCTGCCGCTCTTCAACATCCCCACCAGCCACTCGGCTGCCTGGCCCATGCCGCTGATACTGCACATCTCGTCGAGGGTATGCGGGTCGCAAGCCCCGGTCGCACAGATGACCGCCGGGATGCCACGCTCGTTGAAGACGTTGGCGTCGCTGCCCCCGCCGCCGATCTTGTACTGCACCGGCAATCCAAGCTTTAGCGCTGCGCGCGCCGCGACCTGCACCACTTCGGCATCCTCGCTGAGATGGAAACTCCGGTACGAGGACTGTGTGTCTTCCTCCAGCCGCGCCTGAGGATAGCGAGCTACAGCTTCCTGGAAGCACTGCCTCATGTGCGCGATCTGTGCGGCGAGCTTGGCTTCGTCGTGACTCCGCGCCTCGCCCCATACCTCGCAGCTCTCCGGCACTATATTGCGCGCCGCCCCGCCCTCGATGCGGCCGATATTCGCGGTCGTCTCCTGGTCGATCCGGCCGATCTTCATCGCAGCGATGGCCTGCGCGGCGATCTGGACGGCGTTGACGCCCTTCTCGGGGCAGACGCCTGCATGGGCAGCGAGGCCCAGCACGCGCCACGTCATCTTCGCGGCGCTCGGGGCGGCGACCGTCAGGCTACCGACCTCGCGACCGCCGTCGAACACCAGCGCATAGTCGGGGTTGACCAGCGAGTAGTCCAGCCCCTGCGCCCCATGAAGGCCGATCTCCTCGGCCACGGTGAAGACAACCTGCAACTCGCCGTGCGAAAGGCCCTGCTCCATGACTTCGCGCAGCGCGGTCAGGATGATCGTTACGCCGGCCTTGTCGTCAGCACCGAGAATCGTGTCGCCTACGCTGCAGAGCATGTCGCCCTTGCACCCGACCTCTATGCTGCAGCCAGGTGCCACTGTGTCTATGTGGGCGTTGAGCATCACCGTGGGCATCGAGGGATCGGTGGCCGGGACGATCGCGATGACATTGCCGGTGCGGCTGCCGATATGCTCGCCGGCCTGGTCACGCTGTACTGTCAGCCCCATCGCTTCGAGTTTGCGCGTCACTGCCAGCGCCATCTGCTCTTCCTGCCCTGAGAGGCTGTCAATCCTGACCAGTTCCTCAAACTCCGCGCGCATCGCTTGTGAATCAATCATCACGGCCACCCTCCTGTGTCCCGATTACTGCTTCACGTACACCTTGCCCTGGTCCTTGAGGTGGTCGCCATTGGCCACCAACTCAAAGCGCCCGACTTCCTGCCCGGTCTCATGGTCCACGATCATGATGGTTCGTGTCGCCGCCGTCTGGCTCGGCTGAGCCACCGCCGGGGCCGCCACCATCTTCCGGAAGGCTCCCAGGTCCAGCTTGGTGCCTGGACAGGTCTTGTTCTGAAATTCCCGGTGAAAACGGATATTCGCCTGCGTGAGCTTGAAGCGCTCCACCAGCATCCGCACCAGCTCAACCATGCGTGGCAGGCCACAGCGGGCCGGGTCCTCGACGTCGAAATTGCCCAACAGCACGACCCCGATAGTGTGCTGGTTGCGGTTCAGGACATGCGCCCCCGACCGCGTCACCGGCCGCAGCTTCCACAGCGTCCCGTCAGGCCCGACGCCGTAGTGGTACCCGATGTCAGACCAGCCTCGCTCGCCGGTGTGGTACCTGCGGATCGCCTCCCAGGTCGCCTTGCCCTGGTACTGCGCCGCCGTGGGGGCCCACGTATGGTGCACGACCACTTCCTGTATGCCCCGTGTGACCCTCGTCTTTGCCAACTCCGCCTTCAACTCCGCCAACGACACCTGCTCAATCGCCATCTTCGCCACCCGCCTGTTTGTAGTACGCTTCCATATAAGCAGGTACACGAACGGCGGATTTCGGCCAAAAACTTCCAGCAGCAAGCGCGGGCGGCCTCGCCCGCGCTTGTCAAAGCGCCGCTGCGCACCCGGCTGCGAAGCCGTGCGCGCAGTATTCTACTATTTAAGCAACTAATAGATTACTCGCCCGCTCCGGTCCAGAACAGATTAGCTCCGACTTGCGTCCTGTCGGCCATGTTTCCGATGGCAGGGATTGGGCCACCGGTGTTTGTGGACCAAAAGCGACTGAACTGCAGCCACTTGGCATGTCCGTCATAGTACGCAACGTTCAGGCCGTCGTTATGCCGGTCTGACATCCGGTAGCCCCCGGTAGCAGTGCGCTCCGGCGTTTGCTGACTGTAGGGGGGCCAGCACCAGTCCTCCGTGCTGACAGAGCCATCGGCGATGAAGAAAGTCGAGACCGCGTTGATCTGCCCCTCTTTAGTGCTGACATAGGTGTCCTGCCCGTCAATCGGGTTCCCTGTGCCCGCACCAGCGATTGCTGAAGCATTGAGGTGATAGCTCAGGGCGCGGTTGGTCGTGCTGGTCGAGGGACAGATGAAGATCTGATTGTTCTTCACATACGGCTGCAGCAGCGCCGGAACGCTTTGCAGGTCGGTGGCGCCATTTGGGTAGAGCGCTGTCGGCGCCTGATACGAGTATCGCCGCCAGCGGATTGTGCACTGGTCATAGTCCGACATGTACTGGAGCATGCCCAGCGTGATCTGTTTGACGTTCGACAGACAGCTTGACTGCCGCGCCTTCTCGCGCGCCTTGGCGAACACCGGAAACAGGATCGCTGCCAGGATCGCGATGATCGCGATTACGACCAGGAGCTCAATCAAAGTGAATCCCCGTTTCATCCTCAACACCTCCAGGCGGTTAGGCACGGACTTTGCCGTACCTTGGGTCCAGAGCAGTCAGGTCTTGCACATCGAACAAGTGAGCCCTGCTCAACACTCCGAGATCATTCCGTCGAGCCGGTGAAGAACATGTTCGGTCCGGCCGCAGTGCGGTTGCCGGCGCGGAAGTTGCCAGCCGGCATCGGAGCACCGGTGTTGAGCGTCCAGCAGACATTGTGCTTCAGCCACTTCGCATGGCCATCATAGTATGCGACGTTGGCGCCTTCGTTGTGCCGGTCGGAAATCTGATAGTAGCCGGTGGTGTCGGTCGAATCTGGCGTGCGGGCGCAGTAGTAGGTGGAGACCCAGTCCTCGGTCCGGGCCGCGACAACGCTGCCATCACAGGCGAACATTGTCATGGCTGCGTTGATCTGCCCTTCCTTGGTGCTGGGGTAGGTGTCCACCGCGTTGATGGCATCCCCTGTCCCCGCTCCGGCGATAGCCTCCACATTGATGTGGTAGCTGAGCGCCCGGCTGGTTGTACTGGCTGAGGGACAGATGAAGATCTGGTCGTTCTTCACATACGGCTGCAGCAGCGCCGGCATGCTCTGATAGTCCGCAGCAAGAGGATATGTGCCTCCCGGCTTCTGATACGAATACCGCCTCCAGCGGAGCGTTGTCTGGTCATAGTCGCTGATGTACTGCAGGTTCCCCAGGGCGATCTGTTTCAGGTTGGACAGGCAGCTAGTCTGCCGCGCCTTTTCACGGGCCTTGGCGAAGACCGGGAACAGAATCGCTGCCAGGATCGCGATAATGGCAATGACTACCAGGAGTTCGATCAGAGTGAATCCACGCTTCATCTCGACACCTCCAGGACGATAGGATACGCACTTCCTCTTCGACAGGCCCCCGGCTGTCACCTGCCCCTGGCGGGCCCGTAGACCAGAAAAAAAGCACGAGCAGATGGGACCTGGTCGTGCTTCATGGATCGCTACGTATCGGCGTCTCGAATTGTCAGTGCGGCTGAACAGCGACTTTCACTCTGGCTGCGCGTATCACGCGGCCGTTGAGAGAGTAACCGGGCTCCAGCTCTGCGACGATGGTGCCCTCGCAGACGTCATTGGTCTCTTCCCGCGCCACAGCCTCATGCTCGGCCGGGTCAAAGAACTTGCCCTCGGTCACAATGCGCTGCACGCCGTAGCGCCCGAGCAGATCGCGCAACTGCTGCTCCACCATGCACACGCCCTTTAGCAGGCTGCGGGCCGCTTCGCTGTCCACCTCGCAGCCCGTCGCTCGCTCGAAGTTGTCCAGGATCGGCAGCAGGTCTGAGATGATCGCTTCATTGGCCCACTGCATCTGCTGGGCCCGCTCTTCCTGGCTGCGGCGGCGGTAGTTCTGCAGGTCCGCGACCGCGCGCAGGTGGTTCTCACGTGTTTCGGCCAGCTCTGCCTCCAGCTCCGCGATCACCGTCAGCATGTCTCCGGCGGTTTCCTCAGACACCCCTGCCAGCTCACCCTCGGCCGCTGCTGCTTCGACGCTGGCCACCGGCTCAACGTCTTTGTCTTGAATTGGTATGCGTTTCCCCTTGTCCTTGCCAGACATGCCTATGAGCCTCACAAACTCGAGATATGAAAACAGCGTAGGACGGGCCGCCGGCCCGCCTACCAAGGCGACTATACTACCAGACACACCAACACTGGGCGTGGTTCAGCGCTTGCCGCTCATCTCCGCCAGGGTCTCAGCCAGCTTGCGGGCCATGAACGTGACGGCGTTCATGGCGCGATGATAGTCCATGCGAGTAGGGCCGAAAATGCCAATCGCCCCTCGCGACCGCCCATACTCATACGAGCTGGCCACGAGGCTGCAACTGCGCATCTCGGGGAAATGGTGCTCCCGTCCAATGGTGACGGTCATCTCGCCGCTCTCGACGGCGGCCTGCAGGATGTGCCTGAGCTTGGAGTCCTCGTCCAGGGTCTGCATGAACTCCCGCAGGCGCTCACGCTCACCGAACTCCGGCTCATCCAGAATGTAGCTCGTACCCTCGACATAGACCTGGGTGGCGTCGTCCGCCGCCGCAGCCTCGGCGATGGTCGCGATAAGTTGCTCTGGCACAGTCTGCTCGCCCAGCAGCGGCCGCAGCGAATGCGCTGTCACCCTCCCCAGAGCACTGGCGGGGCGGCCCACGAGTGTCTGCTCCAGCGCCTGCGATAGTGCGGCCAGTTGGGCTGCCGTCACAGGCTCCTGGGTGCGCAGCAGGTGGGGCCGCTCATCCCCGTCAGACGTCTTGTAGAGCAGCAGGGACGTCGTGCCGCTGACCGGCTGGACGCGCAGCGAGGTGATCCTGGGCTCCTCGTCGGGCGGCAGGGTAACCACTGCGGGGTGAGAGGTCAACCGGGCCAGCAGCCGCGAGGTCTTCCGCAGAAGCTCGTGAGGCTCGCTGGCCATGCGGCGGTACTCTCCCTGCACCCACCCTCCGGCGGCCTCGTCCGGAGCCTCCCTGGTGGAGAGATAGTTCACGTAGAGCCGGTAAGCCGCGTCGCACGGCACGCGCCCGGCTGAGGTATGGGGCTGGTGCAGGTACCCTGCCTGCTCCAGTTCCACCATCTCATTGCGGATTGTCGCAGTGCTGGCGTGGATGTGGTAGATCTCACGCACGACGTGCGAGCCGACAGGCTCACGCGTCCTGACATGCTCTCGCACGACGGCGAGCAGGATTTGCACCTGCCGTTCGGTCAGTGGAGCCGCAAATTGCGTCACAGCAAATAACCTCCGCTGGTCACCCCTCCTAACCCTATTATAGTTAAGATCAGGGGTCGAGGGCAACTGGGGCGCGCAAGGCGGCATCTGCTCCACAATTGTATACTACCGTCACCACCGGCTGGCCGGGTTGGTGCGGGTCCTGTATATTGGACCGCCGCGTCCGCAAAGTAGTCATGCAAGGCATGCGCGGATGCGCTTGACCGCCACGCCTCGGGCTGTTATAATAACCCCTGTGAATGGGGCCGTAGCTCAGGGGGAGAGCGTCTCCTTGGCATGGAGAAGGTCGAGGGTTCAATTCCCTCCGGCTCCACCAACCTAGTCCTCACAGGAGGCGCAGGCAAGTTTGTCTGCGCCCTTTTCGTATGAGTTGGCAGGTTTACAGGGCTGTTTGTGCGGGTTTGAGGCCAGCAAATCTGCCAGCCAGAGGAAGGAATGAACCGCCGTGCGGAGAAATCTGCTACTTGTAGGGCTGCTGCTTCTGCCGGGGTGCGTGTTGGCTCAGGAGGGGCAGGACGCCATCGGCCTCGTCGTGGTGTTGGAGAACAACGCCGTGACCACGTTGGACGTCTCCTTGCCGGCGCTCAGCACCATGAGCGACGTCACGCGGGACCTGCAGGAGGTCACGCGGTGGACCGGATGGTCGCTCGGGCGTCCCCAGGTGGACAACAGCGGCAATGCCACGACTGCGCATGTGCTCGTGACCGAGCCGGCTCCGGTCCAATCGGCTCTGGATGACGTGGTCTGGCCGCTCGTGGCTGCCTTTGCGCGGCACGGCCGCCTCGGACTGGTCATCATGGGCGGCCAGTTCACCGCCGCCGATAGTGTGGTAGAGAATCAGTACGTGCGCCTGGAACAGAGTGGCGGCCAGGGTGTTCACTCATACCAGGCTCAGGTCAAAGACGCGAATTTCGGCACCATCGAAGCCCTGTCGCGTAACGAGGCATCCGCTAACGGGCAGCCAGGGCAGGCGAAACGAGGGAGTCTGGCGCTGGCGTGGGTGTTGGTGATTATCGCGGCGGCGGCTACCGGATTCGCCGTGTACACGATAGTTGGCCGCCGCCAAGCCGCGCGGCAGTAGCTCAGAGCGAACCAGTATTGCTGGAGGCGACCTAAGTTGGACAACTGGCAAGATGTTATCCGCTGGGGGTTTGAGAACAAGGCATCCGACATCTATTGGAAGCCCGCAAGCCGTCCCTGCTGCAAACTGCGTGGTGTGGTCAACCACATTGAGCAGTACCCGGTCCTGACCAAAGAGGACACCGAGAACATCGCCAAGTCGCTGTTGCGACCGGGCCAGTGGGAGATGTTTGAAGAGACCCACGAGAAAGACGTAGGCCTCACCATCCCCGGCGTCTGCCGGCTCCGCATCAACATCTACTGCGAGCGCGGCAATACCTGTCTCGTAATGCGTCTGATTCCCCTGGATATCCTCACTATCGAAGACCTTGACCTGCCGGTGGTGCTGTCCGACATCGCCCTCAAACCGCAGGGCCTGGTGCTCGTGACAGGGCCGACTGGTTGTGGCAAGTCCACGACCCTGGCCGCGATGATTGACCTCATCAACCGCAAGCGACGGGCCAACATCATCACGGTCGAGGACCCGATTGAGTACGTGCATCCGGATAAGTCGAGCATCGTGAGCCAGCGCGAGGTAGGGATCGATACGCTGGGCTTCGGACCGGCCCTCAAGTACGCCCTGCGTCAGGCCCCGGACGTGATCCTCATCGGTGAGATGCGCGACGTGGAAACGATGACTGTGGCCATGCAGGCGGCTGAGACAGGCCATCTGGTATTCTCAACCGTTCATACGACCAGCGCGGCAGAGACGATGGAACGTATCATCAACATGTTCCCGCCCCACGAGAAGCCGCAGATCTGTCTGCGAATGGGTAAGTCACTGCAGGCCGTAATCTCGCAGGCCCTCGTGCCCCGGTGTGATGAGAAAGGTCGGATCGCCGCCCTGGAGATCATGGTGGTCACGCCGACCATCGGCAAGCTGATCGAGGAAGGCAAGCCTTCGGAAGCCTACCAGTACATTGAGGATGGCGGTCACTTCGGGATGCAGACGAAGAACCAGGCCCTCCTGAAGTTGTACCAGGACGGCAAAGTCAGCGGTGAGGATGCACTGTTCCACGCGGGGAACTACACCGAGATGCGGCAGATGCTGCGGCGGGTCGATGGGCTGGCAGTAGACCAGCAGAAGGAAGACGAAGCTGCAGCCAAGAAGGTAGCGGCCGCCGAGGCCGCCAAGCGTCGCATGGCGCAGGCGCAGCAACCGAGGCCTCCGCAGCAACCACAGCAGGGGGCGCCGCCGCCTGCGCCGCGCCCGCCGGGACAGTAGACAAGCAGGGGGCGCTAGCCCCATACGCGCACACTTAGGTCCCAATTTCACTGGTAGGGCGGGCGGCTCGCCAGTAGTGCCTCACAAAAAACCTAGACACCTTAGCTGGGCCTTTGTGGGCTGCTCCCAGAGCCGTTCGCGCAGTTTTAGCCAGACATTTCTTAGACCGGTCACGCGGCC
>JBDKRC010000041.1:0-8795 GCA_039683575.1 Armatimonadia bacterium
GGAGGGCGATCCCATTCGCAAGCCGATCCACATTCAGGACGGCATGGACTGGGATACCGCGCCTTTCATATTGTGGAGCCGCAGTTGCTACAACTGGACCAGGAGGGGAGACATCGGCCCTGGGGACGTGGTGGCGATCATGGGGCTGGGCCTGGTGGGGCTGCTGATGACGATGTGGGCGAGACTGCGCGGGCCGGAGCAGGTTATGGCGCTCGACCTGGACGAGTCACGGCTGGAACTGGCACGGCGCGCCGGGGCGGATGGCCTGGTGAACTGTTCGGACCATGACCCTGTCGAGAAGATGCAGGAGCTCACGGGCGGGCGGCTGGCTAACTGCACGTTCCACTGCGCGGCAGGGCCGCATGTGGAGGCTTTTGAGACCAGCCAGCGGATCACCGCCGGCGGCGGGCGGGTGGTACTGATCGGGCACCATTCGGAGCCGCTGAAGATACTCACCCGCGAGTTTCTCGGCAAGGACCTGCTGGGGGCGGGAGTGGGCTATGATACCGACCCGCGGCTGCAGGACCTCGGGGCGCGGCTGCTCGCATCCGGGCGGCTGCCTGTGGGAGAGATCGTCACCCACAATGTCCCGTACACCATGGCGCCAGAGATCTACGACATGCTGAATTTCCGCTCCCGTGAGGCTGGAGCGGTACTACTGAGGTGGGACTGATGCTGATCTATTTCCTGCGGCATGCCGAAGCTGAAGATACTTCGCCCCAGGGCGACGCGGGGCGGCGACTGACCGACAAGGGGGTGCAGCGCAGCCGTGAGGTCGGGCGGGCGCTGGCGGCGATGGATGTGGCAGTGGACCTGGTTCTGTGCAGCCCGCTGCAGCGGGCGCTGGAGACCGCAGACGCCGTGTTGGAGAGCCTGGAGGCGCGGCTTGAGGTGGAGGATGACCTCGGCGGCAACCTCGACCTGGAAGCTCTGCGGGACATGCTGGAGGCCCATGGCCCGGCTGGCAACGTGCTTCTGGTGGGCCACGAGCCGGACCTGAGCCGGACGATCAGCCTGCTCATCGGCGGAGGGCGAATCGAGATGAAGAAGGGCGCGGTGGCATGTGTGGAGACACTGGCGCCCGTCGCGGGGGCGGGAGTGCTGAGGTGGCTGCTAACGGGCAGGCAGATGGAGTTGATGGGGTAGGGGCTGCCTTCAGCCCACCAACTGGGCATGACAGGGCGTAGGGGCGGACCGTGGTCCGCCCGTTGGCGGCGCGAGTATACCGGACGGGCGGACCACGGTTCGCCCCTGCGGAGACGTCCGTATTCCAAACAAATGGTTCAATAGGGGCGATCATGCTCGAACAGATGCGGGCAGAGGCGAAACGACGGGCTGAGGCGGCGCGGATGGTCATGCCGGACGGCGAGCGCTGGATTGACGGCTTGCCGCTGGGCAATGGCGACATCGGCGTGATGCTGTGGGGAAGCCGCACGTCCCTGAAGCTCACGCTCGACAAGTCCGACCTGTGGGATACGCGGATGACGTGGCCGGAGGAGCCGGACTTCAACTATGCCACGATGCGCCAGTGCGCCGCCGAAGGCGACTGGGAGCGCTTCCAGTGGCTATTTGAGGATTCCGTTCGCGAGCCGAACCCCCTTGCCCCAACGAAGATCTACTTCGGCCGGGCAGAGATAGCCCTCGGTGACGAGGTGACGAGGCAAGCGGGGGAGCTGTCCTTCTACCGCGGGGTGGCCGAATTGGCCCTTGTTGCTGATGGCCGCCCATGCCGCCTGCAGGCTTTCGTGCACAAGCAGCGCAACCTGCTGTGCGTTGGGATTGACGGGGCCGAGATCGGGATCACGGTCCACGGCCTCGCTGAGACGAACCCGGTGCTGGCGGAACTGGACTCATACGGCCCACAGCGCGAGGGGCAGACGCTGGTGCAGTCCATACCGGACGGCCCGAGTTGCGCCGCGGCGTGGGAGGTAGGCCCCGAGGGGACGCTGCTGGTAGCGCTGGAGACCGCTCAGACGCCCGACGCGGCGCTACAGCTGGCACGCGAGACGTTGGCGGCGGGAGCGGCGGCGGGCTGGGAGGCGCTGCTGGTGGAGCACGAGGCGGCCTGGGCAGACTACTGGGCGGCGAGCGGTCTGGCCGTGCCCGAGAAGAAGGCCGAGCACCTGTGGCGGCTGGGGCAGTACCTGAGCGCTTGCTCGACGCGCCAGGGGTGCCTGCCGCCGGGGCTACAGGGCGTGTGGCAACCGGATGGCGGGCGTCCGCCGTGGCATGGGGACTACCATGCCGACATGAACGTGCAGGAGAGCTTCTGGCCGGTCTACGCCAACAACCACCCGGAGCTAGGCCGCTGTCTGATGGAGTTCCTGAGCGGCTGCCTGCCCGCTGCAAAGCACTTCTGCAAGCGCTTCTTTGGCTGGGAAGGGGCCTTCTTCCCCACGGCTTTCGTCCCCGGAATGGTGTTCGTGCCGGGCTGGAGCACTGCGCAGTTCTGGATGGGTGTTCCCGGCTGGCTGGCCCATCACATGTGGCTGCAGTGGCAGTATGAGCGGGACGAGCTGGCACTTGCAGACCACATCGTGCCTTTCTTGCGCGAGGTGTTCAAGTTCTACGAGGGGCTTCTGGAGGAGGGAGAGGATGGCCGGCTGCATGTGCCGCTGTCCACGAGCCCCGAAATGCATGACAACCGTCCGGAGGCGTGGCATCGCGATACTACCTGCGACCTCGCCATCATCCGCAACCTCTGTGGCTGGCTGATCGAGACCGAGGCGGCCACGGGTGAGCCGGTGCTGACGACGCGGGCGGAGGCCGTGCGAGGGAAGCTGGCGGAGTATCCGCTGAATAGCTCCGGCGGGCTGCAGCTATGGCCGGGGCAGGACTACTTCGAAAGCCACCGGCACCCATCGCACCTGATGTCCATTCACCCGTTCGACGACCTGAACCTCGATAGCGAGGCGAGCCGCGCCATCGTGCAGCGCTCCATGTGGGAGTTCGTCGAGCGAGGCATGGGGCGGTGGGCCGGGCATACCTTCCCGCAAAGCCTGGCGCTGGCGGCGCGTGCAGGCTGGGGAGAGATGGCGCGGGAGCAGATCAGGCTCTTTCATGACCATTTTCTCGCGGCCAACGGCCTGCACCTCAACGGTGACTGGCGCCGCGCCGGTATCTCGATCCTGGGTAGCAACGTCTTTTGCATGGAGGCCAACTGTGGCATCGCCGGGACGATCCCGGAGATGCTGCTGCAAAGCTGGGGCGGCCGACTGCGCCTCTTCCCGGCGGTGCCCGAGGACTGGAGCGACGCGGGCTTCCACAGCCTGCGGGCCGAGGGCGGGTGGCTTGTCTCGGCAGTGCGACGGCAAGGCCGGGTGGCGGCGGTGAGCATCAGGGCCACCGTGGCGGGGCAATGCCGCCTCCGCAATCCTTTTGAGGGCACATACAGGTGGTGCGGCGGGCCGGTTCAGGAGGACGGCGAGGATCTGTTAGTCGAGCTTGCGGCGGGAGAGACGACGCTTTTGACGGCTGAATAGCAAAAAGCGCCCGGCATCGCCGGGCGCTTGGCGTATCTGCAGTAATCGGCTGCGCTACTTTCCCTTCTTCTTACCCTTCTCAGACAGTGGCGGCTTGGGCTCGTCCACCGTCAGGCCCTCGTCAGCGTGATGCTCGGCGCTCTCGTCCCGGCTTTCCTCCCGCAAGGCCCTGGCGATCTTGCGTAGCCGCGCCTGTACCCGGCCGTTGATCGTGTCCTCAGGATAGTTGCCCTTCCTGTCGGGCTTCCCGGCCGGCATCCCTGTCAGGACCTCAATCCCCTCGTCAATCGTCCGCGCCGACCAGATGTGGAACTGGCCGTTCTTGACCGCCTCCACCACCTCGGGCTTGAGCATCAGGTGCCGCACGTTGGTATTCGGAATCAGCACGCCCTGCTCGCCGGTGAGGCCCTTGATCTTGCAGGTCTTGAAGAACCCCTCGATCTTGCGCGAGACGCCACCGATGGCCTGCACCTCGCCCTTCTGGTTCACCGAGCCCGTTACTGCGATGCCCTGCTTGATGGGGACCTCACCGATACTCGACAGCAGGCAGTACAGTTCGGTCGAGGAGGCCGAATCCCCCTCCAGTTCGGAGTACAGCTGCTCGAAGGAGAGTGTGGCCGAGAGCTGGATCTGCTCGTTCTTGCCATAGCGCTCGCCCAGGAAGCCAGATAGGGTCATCATGCCCTTGTCATGGATGCGGCCGGTCAGCTTGGCTTCGCGGTCAATCTGGATCACGCCGGAGCGCCCGGTGAAGGTGCGGCAGGTGAGCCGCCCCGGCCGGCCGATCATGTAGTCCCCAAGCTGCATGATGGACAGGCCATTGATCTGGCCGACCACCGCTCCCTCGACATCCACCATGATCGTGCCGTCTTCGTACATCTCGAAGAGGCGCTCTTCGATGCGGTTGGAACGCCAGATCTTCTGGTCGAGCGCGTTCTCCACGTCATCGCCCTGCACGCGCTTGTGGCTCTGCTTCTGGGCCCAGTAGGATGATTCCCGGACAAGGTCTGACACATCGAGCAGGCGGGCCGTCAGCTTCTGCTGATCCTGCGCCTGCTCGGCGCCGTACTCCGTCACGCGCGCCACTGCCGTCCGGTCGAAGTGGAGCAGGTTCTCCTTCTTGGAGAGATAGGCGATGAACTCCGCGTACTGCTGCACGGAGCTGTCGTCCAGATCGATTTCGGAGTTGAAGTCGGCCTGCACCTTGAAGAGCTTGCCGAAGTCTTCGTCATACTCGTAGAGCATGTAGTAGATCATCGGGTTGCCGATCATGCAGACTTTGACGTCCAGCGGGATCGGCTCGGGCTCGAGCGTCAGGGTCGAGATGAAGCGGTACTGGTCGGAGAGCGACTCTATCCGCACCTCGCGGTTCTTCAGCGCGCGCTTGAGGGCTTCCCAGGCGAAGGGCCGCAACAGTAGCTGCAGCGCTTCGATCACAAGATACCCGCCATTGGCCTGGTGCAGCGCCCCGGATTTGATCAGCGTGAAGTCTGTGACCAGGGCACCCATCTGCGCCTGGTGCTCAATCTCACCAGTGAGCTTGTCGAGCGTGGGGTTGGCCTCGTAGACAATCGGGGCGCCGTTCTCGGGGTCATTGCTGATGAGCACGTTGACCTGGTAGCGCTCCAGCGGGTTCTTCTGCTGCATCGCCATCATGAGCTGCGGGGGCAGGCCGGGTGGCATGTCCTCGTCACTCTGTCGAAGCATCTGCACGTTCTCGATCAGGTCGGCTTCCATGCGCTGGAGGTGCTCCAGCACGCCCTCGACGCCGGCATACTTCTGGCGCAGCTCCTCGAACATCGGCTGCACGGCCTCGCGGGCGACATCCTGGTCGAGCTGCCGCATCTGCTCGCGGGTCTCTTTCTCGTCCCGCTGGCCCCGGCGCATGATCTCGCCGAGTTTCTGTTGCAGTTCCTCGCGCTTCTCGTCCAGCTCGGCGCGCTTGTCGTCCGCCAGCTCCGAATACTGCTGCGGGGTCATGACCTCGCCCTCAACGGCCGGGGCGACGATCAGCCCGGCGGGCGACCTACCCAGCGCGAATCCGGCCTCCTGGGCCTCATGCTCGAACGCCTGAAGCTCGTTGTTGCGCTCCAGGCGGAACTCCTTGATGATCTCGTCCCGCTTGTCGTTGTACTCGTCGCTCTCAAAGACGGTGGTGAGCAAGCCGCGGAGGTCTTCGAACACGCGGCTGATGTCATCGCGCAACGCCGGGCCCATGCCCGCCGGCAGGCGTAGCGCCCGGGGCTTGTGGGCATCGTCGAAGTTGTAGACGTAGCACCAGTCGTCCGGCGCGGGCTGGCCCTTGGCGCGGCGTTCGAGGGAGGTGCGGGTGGTGGAGTTGCGTCCGGTACCTGAGGGGCCGGTGATGAAGACGTTATAGCCTTCGCTCTTGATGTCGGCGCCGAACTCCAGCGCGGCCATGGCCCGCTCCTGGCCGATCGGCCCGCGGGTCCCTTCCAGTTCGCTCGTATCCTTGAACTTCAGATCCTTAAGCGGGCATCGCCAGCGCAGATCCTTCGGCTTCAGTTCCTTTGCTCTTGCCAACACGCAACACTCCCAGTGCTCAATATCCCACGGCTCTTGGTTCGTCTGTAGGGCCTAGCGACGTCATCGTCGCAGGGGGCTCGTACCCCGCCGCTCGGGTGGTCGCAGATAACGGCCGGCGGGGTACCAGCCCCCGCCCCACAGCAGACACGGGCGAGACGCCCGCACTACGCGGGGGTGACGGCCATACGATGCCGCTCTGCCCTAATTGTCCACATCACACGCTGAAACCTCTTTTGGCCGGGTCGTCACCGCCGCAGGTATCTTTCGTCAGCTTGTGGAAGTCGTTCTTGTGAAAGGAGTTCCAAATGGAGTTCTTCGACTGCAATTGCTCATACGGTATCCCGATCAAGACGCCTCTGACGCCGGCCGCGACGCCGCAGGTCATACTGGACGAAATGGACCGGTGTGGCCTCAGCCGCGCTCTCGTGCGCAACGTCGCTGTCTTTGAGCAGACGCCAGAGGTAGGCAATCTCCTCACTTCCCAGGACCTCGCCGAGCACCCGCGCCTGACCCCGTCGTGGGGCCTCCTGCCCCCGCAGACTGGCGAGATCGGCGACGTGCCGACGCTGCTGGCGAACATGGAGAAGGCCGGCGTGCGCTCGCTGTGGGCCTACCCCGCCGAGCACCGCTACCTGCTCAACACCACGACCTTCGGCGAGCTGTTCGAGATCATGCAGGAGCGGGAGATGCCCCTCTTCCTCCCTCGCCCCGAGACCTCTGGCGGTCTCGACGCCTACGCCACCGCCGATGCGATCCTGCAGGACTTCCCGAAGCTATACCTGATCATCACCGCACAGGGCCCGTGGGGCGAAGACCGGCGCTTCCGCCCGCTGATGCAGCGCTTCCCGAACTTCGGGGTGGATACCTCGCGGTATGAACTCGACGGCGGTATCGCGGAGGTCTGCAAAAAGTACGGCCCACACCGGCTATACTTCGGCACCAGCTTCCCGGCCACGCCGATGGGCGGGCCGTTCCTGACTCTGCTGCACGCGGATATCTCCGATGAGAACCGGGAGTGGGTCGCCGGAGGCAACTTGCGACGGCTGGTCGGGGAGGTACAAGCATGAACATGACAATCGATTCCCAACTCACACGCGACTTCGTCGCTCACGGTAAATCCGCCGATTGCCCCATCATCAACACTCATGCCCATTTCGGGCCGTATCAGGGGATATACTTCCCCCGCTGCAAGCCCGAGCAGGTCATCGAGATGATGGACGGCGCCGGCGTGCGGTATCTCATCGCCGCCGCCCACGAGGCGCTCGTGGACACCGACCTGGGCAACCGCAACTATGAGAAGATCATGGCGCAGTACCCGGACCGGCTGCGCGGGTACTGGGCAATCAACCCTTCGTACCCCGAGCGCGTCAAACAAGAAGTGGCCGAATACGAGCAGCACAAGGGCTTCGTCGGCTTCAAGTTCCTGAGCGACTACTACCAGTACCCGATCACCGGGGATGCCTACAAGCCCGCGCTGGAGTATGCCAACGAGCACGGCCTGCCGATCCTGCTGCACACCTGGGGTGGCAGCGCCAACGACGGCCCGGCTCTCTGGCCTGCGGTCGCTGAGGCGTATCCGAAGGCGAACTTCCTGATGGGCCACTCTGGCTTTGGGGAGTGGCAGCGGGCCAGCGAAATCGCCCGCGACTACCCGAACGTCTACCTTGAACTGACCGCCGCGTACGCGGTCCGGGGCGCGCTGGAGATCATGGTGAGCATCGCCGGCAGCCAGAAGATCACCTTCGGCGACGACCACCCGTGGTTCGACCCGCGCTACGGGATTGGCTGTATCCTGTTTGCCAGGATCAGCGAAGAGGACCGCCACAACATCCTCTACCGCAACGCCCAGCGCATCTTTGGGCTGAGCTAACACACAATGAGCAGCCTGCAGGCCCTTGTAACCCCGGCAGCCCTGGTGACCGCGGCGCTAACCGCCCTCGGCGTCCATCTCGTCGGCTGGTGGTTCATCATCCCCGGAGTTGCCGTCTACGGGCTCATCGCCTACAACGCCGGGCCCGGCAAGCGCAAGCATGCCCGGCGCATCGAGGAACTGGGCCTTGACCTGCGCGATGCGCCGCCGGGGCTGAAGCGCTGGAACACCGTCCTGCATGAGACCCTTGCCCGTATCGAGGCCGACCTGCGGCGCGGTGAAGGTGACCAGGCGCGGCTGCTCAAGCCCGTGGGGGCCGAGGTCGAGGCACTGGGCGCCGACATCCGCCGCCTGATCCGCCAGGCACACACGCTGCACCGCTATCTGGCCGCAACGAACACTGAGATGCTCAACGCCCGCATCGCACATCTGGATTCGCAGGTTGTCGCGACCGAGGATGCTTACTCCAAGCAGCAACTCGTCGAGGCGGCGGAAGCGCTACGGCGGCAAATCGGCAACTGCGAGCGCATCCGGGTCCTCATCGGCCGTACCGAGGCCACCCTTGAGAACATGCAGGCCTCGCTGCAGAGCATCGGCTCCTCAGTCGTCCGCCTTACCGCAGGCGACCTGCCGGATGTGACCTACGCCCGCCAGGACTCGCTGGACCGCCTCGCCAGCGCCCGCAGCACCGTTTCGGCGCTGGAGGATGTGCTGGAACAGGTGGAGTTGGCCTAGATCGCGCAGTGCGGGCGTCCCGCCCGCCTCTCCGGCTGTAGGGCGGGGGCTCCGTACCCCGCCGGCCGTTATCTACGACTTCCCGAGCGGCGGGGTACGGCGCTCCCGCCCTACAGCCCGAGCCGTACCTGATCCCTGAAACCTGATCCCTGAAACCTGCC
>JBDKRC010000042.1:0-2765 GCA_039683575.1 Armatimonadia bacterium
TAGCTGCTCGCCAATTACTTAGCTGACTGAGTTGTAAACCAGACGGTCGCAAAGAAGTCAGGGCCATTTTGAGCCATTCTACCGACAACTCGAACTCGCGTAACTGGCACCGGGCACTTCAAAACCGTCAGTCGATGGGCACTTCAAAACCAGCAGTTTTGATGTCACGTAGGTATCACTCCTGGGCTTGCTTGTCCAGAGGTTCGGCGGGTTCGGCGGGTTGGGCACGTTGGCCGAGGCGATAGCTTTTGCCCTTGATGTTAATGACCTCGGCATGGTGGAGGAAGCGGTCGAGGATGGCGGTGGCGGAAGGGACGTCACCGATCAGCTTGCCCCATTCTTCGATGGGGCGGTTGGATGTCATGATGGTTGAGCGGTTCTCATAGCGACGCATGATGACCTCGAATAGGTACTCGCCGGAGCGCGGCGGCAGGACTTTGAGTCCCATGTCGTCGATGATCAACAGATCCGGTTTCAGGTAGTGGCGCAGGGTCTGGTCTTCATGGCCCAAGGCTTCGTCCTGGCGCAGGTCGCGCACGGCATCGAAGACAGAGCGGTACAGGACCGTGAACCCGGAGCGGATGGCGTGGTGGCCGAGGGCCTGCGCCAAGTGGCTTTTGCCGACGCCCGGCGGGCCGATGAACAGCACGTCGCGCTGTTCGCGGACGAATCGGCAGGAGGCGAGATCGAAGATCTGTTTGCGTTTGATGGCGGGGTTGAAGCTGAAGTCGAAGTCTTCCAGCGTCTTGACATCCCGGAAGCCAGCCGCACGCGTGCGCCGGTCCAGGAGGCGCTGGTTGCGGATGTTCAGTTCATCCTGGAGGATCAGTTCCAGGAACTCAGCCGCGCTGAGGTTGTTGCCGGCGGCTTCCTGCAGCCGGATTTCCAGGCTCTGGAGCATGCCCGAGAGCCGCAGTTTGCGAATGGCCGTAGCCAGGGTGTCGTTCATGGTTGCATCTCCTGCATGGGTTGGGTTTCATCGTCGGGGTAGAGCATCTCCAGAAACGCCGTGTATTCGCGCATGTCGCGGATCAGGGGGTGGTTCTGCATGAAGGGGAGTGTCTGCTGCTGGGAGGGGTGTGCCATCAGGCGGCGCAGGTCGCGGAGGCGATAGGCACCGTGGCTCAAGGCCATCTCGCAAGCGCGGTCCAGTTCGCGGCAGGAGTACTTGCGGGCCATGTGGACGAGGCCCTGCAACAGACGGATGCCGGGGCCGCCGTGGCTGGCGATTACTTCCAGGGCCCACACGCCGCAGTGCTCGCCCACACGGGCGCAGCGCTTGAGCCAGAAGGCCTTGTCACGTTCGACGCCGGCGCTGGAGCAACCGCGGGCACCCAAAGGTCGGGTGAACTGGCCGCGGCGCTGGCGGGCCAGAACCGCGATCTGCTCAAAGCGCCGGTTGAACACGCGGACCAGGCGGCCATCCCAACGCACCCACACCTGCTGGCTGATGTATTCCTCGGGCACTTCATAGTACGCGCCGGCAACTTCGACGTGACTGTCGCGATGGACCATCCGCTGGCCCTCCTCAAAGCAAGGGAACAGGTCCGGGGGCAGAGGCTGAAGCGCCGGCCTCTCCAAGCTCAGGAAGCGGTCACGCACCTGCTGGCGCGTCGTGCCGTGGATGCGGGTGTCGGCCACCGCTTCTTCCCAGTTGCGCAGGTGCGCGTTCAGCGCCTGCAGCGAGTCGAATACGCGCCCCTTGAGGGCATTGTTCTTCAGGTACTTGACCGCGTTCTCGACCTTGCCCTTGTGCTCCGGCGTGCGGGCGTGACACGGCAGAATGACCGTGCCGTAGTGCCGCGTGAAAGACTCGATCTTCGGACACAATTCCGGTTCGTACCAGTCGGCCTTCGTGACCGCGGCCCGCAAATTGTCGATCACCACGCTTTGGACAACACCACCAAAGGCCCGAAAGGCGTTCTCCAGGCAACGAATGAACGCCTCGGATGTCTGGTGCAGCACGGCTTCCGTGTACGCCTTGCGGGAACAGGAAAGTACCACGCGCAGCACGTTGACCTTGCGCCGCTTGCCTTGTTCTTCGAGGTAATATCCACTGCCGAAATCGACCTGCGCCTCCTCGCCCGGCAGGCACTCCAAGCGGTAGATGCGCTCGGGTTCGGACGCTTTCAGCCGCCGCACGAAACGCTTGACGGCATCGTAGCTGCCCTCAAAACCGTCGTCCGTGCGCAGGTCCTGAAAGATCCGCTGCGCGCTGAGCCCGTCTCTGAGCTTCGCGTCGATCGACTCACGCAGCGGCTCACACTGGCTCCTTCGCCCCGCTTCCGCATCCGGCGACCCGGCGGGCGGAATTGACGGTTTTGCCCCCTCTGACCCGGTGGGCGGAATTGACGGTTTTGACTCACACCCCGCCGCTTGCGCCTCAGCCGCAGCCGCCAAACGGATGTGTCGTGCCACCGTTTCGCGATGAACGCCCAGATGCCGCGCAATGCGGCACTTCGACCACTTCAACGCGTAAAACGTTAGAATCGCAGCACTTACAGTCATACTCTTGCTGTTCGCCATGGCCCGCATGCCCTCCTCTTGGAGGCCATGCTACATGGCTAAACGTCCTGAGTTGACTGCTGGTTTTGAAGTGCCCTCTCATTGACGGTTTTGAGTGCCCGCTGCCACAAAGAGCTTCGGTGAAGTCGCTGAGCAGCAGATGGCCTGCATGCCAGTACCTTTCGAAAGAGCCAACCGCTCCTTATCTCCCCAGGAGACAATCCTCCCTGTCTCGCTCTCCCAGCACCACACGTGCCCAC
>JBDKRC010000043.1:0-28497 GCA_039683575.1 Armatimonadia bacterium
AAGCTGCTCGAGTACCTTGCTGTAGTTGCGTTCCTTGTGGCTCATCAGTAACTTCATACCCTTCAGTTCGCCGAAGGGACATTTCTACTTTGCACAAGAGGGACATTACTACTTGGCAGCGACACCGACTATAGCCAGGGGTGAAACCCCTGGTGGACCTCACCAGTTTCGGCCAAAAACTTTCGCAGGCCGCCACTTCTCTCCCGCGTCCCGGAGGGACGCTCATCTCTCAGCCCGGGGTTTTAACCCCGGGCGGCCACCCCGGGCCGCCAACTGCGCCTCCCCCCCGCTACCCCTCTCCTCCGACTGTTTTCTGTTTTCCGTTCTCCGTTTTCGCCTTTCAGCCCTCCAAAATCACCCTGAACAACGCCTCCGCCGCCTCCCGCGGTCCCTCACGCTCCCAGCCCTCGATCCCCAGCCGCGTCCGCACCTGGCCCACCTTCACCCCCAGCTCAAACGCGCGCTCGAAGTACTTGCGCGCCAGCGGCTCGTGCATCTCCTTAAGCTGTTCCGGCCCGAACGGGTTGGCGAAATACGTCCGCACCAGCCCGCGCTCGTCGGTCGTTCCCTTGGCCGCCCGGTACCCCGCCCGGAACACCTCCAGAGCCTGGTCCGGCGTCTCAAAGAACTCCACCGCCGGCCGCTCCTCCGTCACGCTCTCAAAGTTGTTGGCATAGAGCAGCAGGTCCACCGGGTACCCGGCGATTACATCCTCGTAATCCGTAAGCGGTACAACCACCCGTGCATTATGCCGGTCCGGGTTCATGAAGATGCTGCGGTCGAAGTGCCCGAACGCATACCCCGGCGACAGGTCATCAAGCCGCACGAACGCTCCGGTCTCCGTGCCGTACCCCAGCATCCCCGATGGCGTAACGCTCAGCGACCCCATGTCATCGAAAATGATGGTCATGTCGGAGATATACTCGTCGGCCAGCTCGCGAAACGCTTCCAGCGTCTCAGACTTCCCCGCGCCACTATCTCCCACGATGACAACGTTGAACTTCCGCCCCTCGCCCCGCGTAGTGCGGGCGTCTCGCCCGCCTCCGCCCTCGGCCTCGACGCCCTTCTCCCCCTCCCGCGTAGTGCGGGCGTCTCGCCCGCCTCCGCCCTCGGCCCCGACGCCCTTCTCCTCCCCCCGCGTAGTGCGGGCGTCTCGCCCGCCTCCGCTCCGCAGCCCCACATGCGCCATCGCCCCGTGCAGCGGCAACCGTCCCCGCCGCATCATGATGGTATTGTGCAGCGTCAACGTCATCTTCTTGCAGTAGCCGAAATAGTCCGCGTCCTCGGACTTGGCGACCGCTCCCACCACCACATTCGCCTGCTCGTCCACATAGAACGTCGTGGCCTCATGCCCCATCTTCTCCGGCGGCAACCCAAACAGAACCACACCATCGGGCTTCTGGCGGGCCTCATCATGGCCGGCCAACTCAAAGAGGTTGATCAGGCTTATTGCCAGTGCCATGTACTCGCGGTCGAAATAGAACAGGAAGCTCAGTTCCCCCACCCGCAGCGGAATTCCCAGCCACTGCACCGGGTCAAGTTCCAGCCCCTCCAGCGGATGCTCGAAGGTCTGTACAAACCGTCCCTTGCGCGTCGTCCGCCGAGGGTAGATCGTCACCGGCGGCACCAACAGCGCCAGCCGCATCATCCGGATGTTGCTGAGCTGCTCGTACGCCCCGCCGGGATTCTGCCAGTTGATCTTCTCTACCAGCAGACTCATGTTCGCGCCTGCCGGCACCTGCCGGTACACGCGCGGCCAATGCCCCCGCAGATTGTGCTCAATCCGCCGGTATGCCTCACGGATGAGCGAGCTCAGGTCCTGGTTGTTGAAAATAAACGGGCGGTGCCCTTCGATGGCCGCATCGCGCGAGTCATCCGCCCGCCCCTCGAACACCAGATACCGCTCATAGCGCCGCCAGTGGTCATAGAGTTCCTCGACCAGATGCGCCATTTCCAGCGGCTCGCGCACCAGTTCGGCCATATCTGGCGCCCGCACCGCCACTTCCTGCCATGACAGGTCACAAAGCAGCATCAGCAGCCGGCAGAGTCTCTCTGCCGCCTCGCTCGGATTCTCCCGCTCCCCGGCAACTTCTATCCCGCGAAACAGCCTCAGGAAGTCCGACTCCCTGCGCTGCAGATCATTCAAAAAGTTCTGCACCACGGCCAGCGCCTGCTCGCTCTGCAGCACCTGCGCCGGCTGCGTGCAAACCGCCCCGGTCATGTAGATCGTCACATGCCGATCCCCGACTTCACCTGGTAACAATCTCATACGCCTATCCCCTTGTGTTCCCCCATGAAGACTCGCCCCTCCCCCTATCCGTCACCATCAGCAACCCACTCCCAATCCTTGCCTTCATCCTGTCTATCCTGCCTCTATCCTGTCTATCCTGACAAGCTCTCTCCCACGCTCACCTCGCCTCCCAGTCCCCTCATCAACTCCGCGAACTCCGGGAACGTCACCGCCATCGCCTCCGCCGTATCAATCACCGTCTCGCCCTCCGCCTTCATCCCCGCCACCGCCAGCGCCATTACCACCCGGTGATCCCCATGTCCATGTACCTCTGCGCCGCGCAGCCGCGACCCCTGTATCACCAGCCCATCCTCCCGCTCCTCAACCTCCGCCCCCATCTTCCGCAACTCCTCGGCCATCACCGCAATCCGGTCCGTCTCCTTCAGCCGCGCCTGCGCTACATTCACCAGCCGCGTCTCGCCCTCTGCAAAGCAAGCCGTCGCCGCCAGAGCCGGCAGCGCATCCGGCGTCGCGTTCAGATCAAGCTCCGCCCCGTGCAAGTGCCCGCCGCTCACCACAATCCCGTCTTCCCCCTGGTCTTCAACCCGCGCCCCCATCTTCTGGAGCATCTCCACAACCGCCTTGTCGCCCTGCGAGTCCAGCAGTTCAAGCCCCGTCAGCCGCACCTCGCCCTGCCCGAGCGCCCCCGCGCACAGAAAGAACGTCGCCGATGACCAGTCCGCCGGAATCTGCCCCTCGAATCCCTTGTAGCTCTGACAACCGGGAATGACAAACCGCTCCATCCCCTCGGCCTGGTACCTGATCCGCTGCCCGTCCAGCCAGTCCAACGTCATCTGCACATAAGGCCGCTCATTCAGCCGCGGCACCTCAATCTCCGTATCGCCCTGCGCCAGCGGCGCATTCAGCAGCAGCGCCGTCAGGTACTGCGAGGTGGGGCAGTCCAGCACCGTCTTGCCCCCGCGCATCGGCCCCTTCACCACAAACGGCGCGCAGCCATTCCCACGGGTCGTGAAGGCCTCCGCCCCCAGGTCTCTCAGTGCCCCCAGCAGCAGTTCCACCGGCCGCCGCCGGATCTGCTCATCCCCCGTAAAGACGGTACACCCGTCCACCAACGCCGCCGTCGCCGCACACACATATAGCGTCGTCCCAGAATTCCCCACATCCACCACATCCGCCGGCACCTGCGGCTTCCCCGCAACCCCGTTCACCACCCATTCCTCCCCAAGCTCCACCTCAGCCCCAAACGCCCGGCAGACCCGCACGGCCGCCTCGGCATCAGCCGACACCAGTGGCCGCCGCAACACGCTCCGCCCCTCCGCCAGCGACGCAATAACCAGCGCCCGGATCGTGTGACTCTTCGACCCCGGTATGGCAACCTTCCCCTGCAACTCAGATCTGCGAACGCGTAGCTCCATTATCTCTCACACAATGAAGGAATCTCAGAGCTTAGAGAATAACATCATCCGGCCTTTCGCACCAGACCCGCCACTCTGAATCTTGGCCACAAACCGTGTGGAGACAGGGTAGAAGCGCTCCCCCGAGCGCGATTGGCAGGCGGTGGCACTGCTCCCTCCCGCATATTGAGCCCATTTGAACGCAGCCATTACACCCATGCCAACACTCTACCTCCTCCTCATCCCCATCATGTACGCCTACAGCAGCGTAGGCGCCCGCCACGTCCAGCGCCTCGGCCTCAACCTCTACGTAGTCGGCGGCCTCAACTACCTCTTCTCCGCCCTCTTCTACGCCATTCTCTACCTGCAGGACCCGTATCCCCTGTCTCCGCTCATCTTCCGCCTCGCCGTGGCCGTCGGCCTGTGCTTTGTCGTCACCTACTTCTTCTTCGCCCCGACCCTCCACGACCGCGGCGTCTCCATCATGGCCGCTCTCTGCCAGCTTTCCGCCCTGATCCCCATGCTCGGCTCCCTGCTCATCTGGCACGAGCACCCCTCCGTCGTCCGCTGGGCCGGCGCCGTCCTGTGCCTCGTCGCCATGCCCCTGCTCTCTCTTGATCAGGGTCTCACAGACAAGCGCCTTACCTGGCGCAAAATCGTTACCTTCGCGGGTCTGGTGGTGTTCAACGGGGGAGTGCTGCTGGGGCTCAAGTGGTTCGACGAACTGCGCGCGCCCGGCCAACTAAGCGGCTTCATGCTCACTGTCTTCTCTACTGCCACCCTCGCCATGGCCCTAACCTGGCCCCTCTACCGGGGCCGCCTCGGCCGCGGCGAGATGCTCTGGGGCGCCGCCATCAGCGTAGCCTACCTCGGCGCCTCCCCCCTGATCGTCCTCGCCCTCAGGCACTTCGAAGGCGTAATAGTCTTCCCCTTCGCCGAATCAACCGCCCTCGCCATGACAGTAGCCTTCGCCGCCCTGGTCTGGAAGGAAATCCCTCACCGCCCCGGCCAACTGGGCATCCTCCTCGTGACAATAGCCGCCATCCTGATCAACCTCTGATCCGGCCTTTCGTTCCGGCCTTTCGTTTCGGCCGGTCGTTCCGCGGGTCTCCCGCCGCACGCCACCCCGATTGTCATTCTGAGCGAAGCGAAGAATCCCCCGAGATTCTTCGCTTCGCTCAGAATGACAAGCCTTGAGCCTTGCCCTCCCCATCCTCACATCCTGTAGACTCTCTGCCTCTCCTCCCCCTCGCCTTTATCCTGTCCATCCCCGCCTCTATCCTGTACATCCTGTATGCCTTTCCCTCCCCCTCACCCCACCCAGACCGGGCTGCTCCACGCCATCTCCCCATCCGCCTGCACCACTCGCACATAGTAGTAGTTCGCCGCTCCCGGCGCTGGCTGGTCCATTATCTCAAAGCTCGCCAGCGGCCCGAAGCTACTCGTCGCATAGATCGTTTCCCGGCCCCTCAGCACCTCTACCAGCGTCAGCGCGTCCTCGCCCAGCACCCGGACCTTGATCTGGTGTGCGCCGCTGAACGCCCCGCTGCTGATCACGCTCCCCATCGGCTCCCCGTCCACGTGGAACTCCACGATGATACGCGCCCCGGTCGTCCCATAGCACCGCCGGTTCCACAGCGCCTCCCACACCGTCTCACGGGTTAGCACCGGTGCCCACACGGCCACCAGACCGCCTGGATAGCCCTGCTTGACCCGCAGCCAGTCCGTCGCCCCCGGCCGCCCCGCGTGGTCATCTGACGAAGCAATCATCCCCAGCCGCCAGCCCTTCTCCAGCGCCTCCGCTACATAGTGTCCGCTGTAGTCATGATCAAACGCCGGCAACAGTGGCCGTGTCGCCTCCGCCGTTTCCGATGCTCCCCAGATCGAGTACACCTCCGCGAGCCTCACCAACTCCGGGTCATAGTAGCTGCACGTCCCCATGGCATGCTGGTGCAGCACCATCATCGCCCCATGCTGCTTCCACGTCGGCGCAAACTCCGCCATGTCGTGGTAGCGCGTCCGCATGATGTCTGTCTCGCGCAACAGCGGCCCTTCGTCGCCGGGATAGTACAGGCACTTGTCCCCGTACCGCTCCATGTTGGCGTTGCACGAGTACTCGTACCCCAGCAGCGTCACAAAGGCCCCCGGATCGTTCGCCGCCCGCGTCGCGTTCTGGGTCATCTCCCAGTCTTCATCGCTCATGTACTGCGCGTGGTCGGCGATGGCGCAAAAGTCCAGCAACGCCTCCTCGCGCCCAAACTCGTAGTACTCCGCAGGCGTCCCCAGCCCATCCGACAGCCCGGTATGCCCGTGGATATCCCCCCAGAACAGCCTCGACTCCGGCTCGCGCGGCCGCACGATGATCGGGTTGGAGTACCCTCGGACCTCCTCCTCAATCACCAGCATCTTCTCGCCCGGCACGTCATACCGCGCCTCCAGCACCATCCCGCGCTCGGTGCCCCAGATGCCCTCTACCTCCGGATCATCGACCCTTCCCAGCAGGTCCAGGCCAGCCAGCGGCATGCTGCTCAGATTCCCGAAGCAATCCAGCGCCGCCACCCGGAACTGCACCACTTCCTCCGCCGCCACCACCGACGGCGCCACTATCCGCAGCGCCTCCGTCTCATCACCAGCCACCTGCAGCCTCGGCTGCTGGGCGAGCAGCGTATACCCTGAGAACTTGCCGCTGCGGGTGCCGTCCACATCGGTTGCCACGGTGAACTCCACCGTCTGCGCGAAATACTGTGCCCGCGCCCCGCCCCCGATCCCATGCTGCCGCCACCCGTACTCAAACTCAATCTGGTCTCCCTCCACCAGCCCCGCCTCCAGCACCTGCACATAAACCATCCGCCCCCACCGCGTCACATAGTAGTAGGGCTCCGGCTCCAGCTTCACCGGCGGCTCCAGCGACAGCTCCAGCCGCACATCCAGCCGGCTGCACTGCACCCGCACATATCCCACATCCCCCGGCCACATAAGCTGCGGCGGCGTGAAGCCATACGGTATCTCAAACCGCACACTCCCACCCACGCCAACCCCTTCCGCCCCGGCGGTATAGGTCACTATCCAACTCCCATAGTTCCCCGCCACCACCGGCTCTTCCGGCGAGATAACCGCCGTACCATTCCGCGTCCCCACATCTTCATTCCTCATGACACTTCACCAATCATCAAATCTTTCGCATCCTCCTCCGCCCTCTTCGCCGTTTACTTCGGCTGTAGGGCGGGGGCTCCGTACCCCGCCGGCCGTCATCTACGATCACCTGTCGCCACGCGCGGCGGGGTACGGAGCCCAGCCGTACAGTACGACTATTCGCTCTCCCGCGCTCCTACCGTCATCCTCACCCTCTACAAATCTCCTGCACCATATCCACATAGTACTTGAATAGCTCAAACGGTACATCCGGCGGCACCGCGTGGTCCACCATCGGCGAGTACCCGCCTTGCTTCCAAAGCTCCGGCACCTTCGCCAGCACTTCTTTCTCCACGTCCGCCTTGGTACACCCATCCCGCATGATCCGCTTATCAATCCCGCCCATCAGCAGGATTTCCTTCCCATAGAGCTCTCGGTACTTCAGCGGGTCACACTCCGACGCTGCCTCCAGCGGATAGTGGAAGTTGACGCCTGCCTCCAGCCACAGCGGCAGCAGAGCGTCCACCTTCCCGTCGCTATCCACCATGATGATATCGATCCCCGCCTCATGCAGCACCTTCGTCACCCGCTTCATCGGCTCGAGCATGTAGTCCCGGAACATCGCCGGCGAGATCAGCGGCCCGGCCTTGTAGCACATATCCTCCCACATCACCGCATAGTCGAAGTCCGGTATCTCCGTGAGCGCCCGCTCCATGAGCTTCAGCATGAAATCAGCGATATACTCGGTCATCTCATGGATCAGGTCCGGGCAATCCATATACCAAAGCGCCAGATGCTCCATCCCCACCCAGTTCCGTATCCACCCATAGTACGACCCCGCATGTATCCCCAGCGGGTAGTCCCGCCCCTTATAGCACCGCTTCAGGTCCTCCCAGTACTCCGGATATCGCACAGTCGCCTGGGCCTCCAGCCGTTCCTTCCACTTCTCCCACTGCTCCCGCCCTCGGATCGGGTAAGTGATCCACTGCGACATCCCGATTTCCCGGTCAGACCACCGCTTCAGCCTCCCGCCCAGTTCATCTTCCACAATGCTCCAATGCTCGGTCTGCTCGACCACCTTGCTCTCAAACGCCGGCCACGGCGCCGCATTGATCGGCACCTGCTCCATGCGGTCGAACCCGAAGTAAGTATTGAAATGCACATCCCGCGGCATCCCCTCATTAAGCCATCGCGACCGCGTCTCCGCAAACGTCCACTGCCCCATCATGAAAACCCGATCCGGCGATCCATACCGAAAAGTCTCATGAAACCGTTCGCGAGCAGTCATCTCAACTCTCCTTGCCGTAGGTGCGCGGGCATCCTGCCCGCATGCCGTTGTCACCGACCCGTGTCTCCAACACCACTACCTCACCCATCCCGATCCGTCAATCCTTGGTATCCCGTCAACCCCCAACGCCGTATCCTCCCCATCGTTCAGTCCTTACATCCTGTAAATCCAGCCTCTCATCCTGCCCATCCTGTCCTCTCCCTCTACCAAATCCCCTCCATCTCCCACGCCTCCACCCTTACCTCCGCCTCCCCTTCCACCAACACCTCAACCACCGGCCCCGCCTCACCCGCCTGCACCACCTTCGTCACCGCCAACCTCCCGTCCCCCGCGAACACCTCCATGACGCACCCATCCAAAAACACCCGCACCTCCAACGCCTCATCCTCCTGCAGTCTCATATCCCTCTCCACCCCCAACACCCGGCACCCGTCCGCCCCAAAGCTCATCTCCGCCATCGCCCCCGTTTCCGCCCACACAAACTGCAGCCCGCATCCCGCGTCCCCGCGCCGCGCAAACCTCACCCGCATCTCCACCTGATTCCCGCCCGGCGCCTCCACCTCCATCTGCGCATCCTGCAGCGTCATCTCGGTCAGCGCCATCTCCCCGCGCAAAGCCTCAAGCTTCGCCACCGGCCGCTGTCGTGGCAGCCCGTCTTCCCCAACCCAGAGCTCCCTCGGCAGCGCCAGACACCCCGCCCACCCCGGCCCGCTCGGCCCAACCACCCACCCAAACAAAACACACCGCCTCGCCGGATCAAACAGCACATTCGAGGCATAGAACCGCCCGCTCCCGCCCTCGCCCCCATCCAGCACTCCCTGCCCCTCCACCGTGAACCTCAACGTCTGCAGCGAGAAGTCCCCCACGAAGTAGTCCACCGAAGCAAAGGGCGAGCACAGGTACAGCCACTTCTCGCCGACCTTGAAGAAATTCGGACACTCCGCGCTGATGTCGGACATGAGCCCGCGATACACCCACGTCTCGAGCCCCTCATCCTCCGCCTCAAACAGCGGCGTCCCCACGCCGCACATGCCTACCACCATGAACGTCCGCCCGCCCTCCTGGAATATGAACGGGTCCCGCCAATCCTCCCTCATCTCCGGCAACCCCGGCGTCATCGACTCCAAAATCGGGTTCCCCGGATGTTTCCTCCACGTCCGCCACTCCGCATCTCCCACCGCCGCCCACTGCTCAAACGGCTTGCGCATCGCCATCTTCCCCTCCGGCCCCTGCCCGTGCGAGACGCTGGTATAGAACAGCATCGGCTCCCCCCGCCCGTTCACCGCCGCACACCCCGAGAAGCACCCCGTCTCATCCAACTCCTGCGACGGCCACAGCGCAATCGGCATATGCTCCCAGGTCACCAAATCCCGGCTGCGAGCATGTCCCCAGTACATCGGCCCCCAGTGTGCGTCAAAGGGATGATGCTGATAGAAAACATGGTACCACCCGTCATGCCAGATGGTCCCATTGGGATCATTGATCCACTGCGCCACCGGCCGGAAATGGTACCTCGGCCTCCTCCAATCCCCCTCCGCCAACTCCCGCGCCGCCTCAACCGCCGCCTCCGCCTTCTCTATCATCATATCCCTATCCATATCATCCCTCTAATTCTCAATCTCCGCCCCTTCTCGCCTTCGCCGTCATCCTCCCCATCCTTCAGTCCTTACATCCTGTGAATCCTGCCGTTCATCCTGCCCATCCTGTAAAGCTCTTCCCGCCATCTCGCCCCCTCCCCTTCATCCCCAGTCCGACTGTTTTCCGTTTTCCCGTTTTCCCGTTTTCTGTTTTCGCCTTTCCCGCCCTGCAGGCCCTCCTCCCTCCAATGCCGAAATCTCCCCCATGCTCCTCTCCGACTTTGACTACGACCTCCCTCACGAACTCATCGCCCAGCACCCGCCAGCTCAGCGCGGCCAGTCCCGCCTCCTCGTTATCCCGCGCACCGGCGGCCCGCTGCAGCACCGCATGTTCGCCGACCTGCCCGACTACCTCCGCGGCGCAAGCGCGCTTGCGGCAGGCGACTGCCTGATCCTCAACGATACCCGCGTCATCCCGGCGCGTCTCATCGGCCATCGTGCCACGGGCGGCCAGGCCGAACTCCTCCTGCTCCGCCCGGTAGCCCCGGACACCTGGGAAGCCCTCGCCCGCCCCGCCCGCCGCCTCCGCCCCGGCGACCGCCTGACCTTCGAAGCCCCCCAGGATGATCTTCGCAGGACGGGCGTCTCGCCCGCCTCTGGCCGTAGGTGCGCGGGCGTCTCGCCCGCTGCCGCTATCACCGATCAGCTCTCGCCCGAAATGGGGACGGAGCCTTCGCGCGCCACCTCCCCCTCGCCAGAACTCACTAACCAACCTTCGCGCGCAGGCTCCGTCCCCATTTCGACCACCCAGCCCCTCCTCACCGCCGAAATCATCTCCACCGGCCTCGACGGCCTCCGCACCGTCCGCCTCGAATACGATGGCGACCTCCTCAACATCCTCGACCAGGTCGGCCGCATGCCCCTGCCGCCCTACATCCACCGCGACGATCCCGAGGCCGCGGACAAATCCCGCTATCAGACCGTCTACGCCGCCCAGCCCGGCGCCGTCGCCGCCCCCACCGCCGGCCTGCACTTCACGCCCGAACTCCTCTCCACCCTCGAGTCCCGCGGCATCTCCATCGCCCGCCTGACCCTCCACGTCGGCCTCGGCACCTTCCGCCCAATCACCGCCGAGCGCCTCGAAGACCACGTCATGCACAGCGAATGGTATTCCGTCTCGTCCGCCGCCGCCGCCACCATCAACGCCGCCCGCGCGGGTGGCGGACGCCTGATCGCCGCCGGTACGACAGTAGTCCGCACCCTGGAAACCGTCGCCGACGAATACGGGCTGATTCACCCCGGCGAGGGCGCCACCGACATCTTCATCAAACCCGGCTACACCTTCCGCGCCATAGACGGCATGATCACCAACTTCCACCTCCCCAAGAGCAGCCTCCTCGTCATGGTCTCCGCTTTCATAGGTCGCGACCGTGTCCTGCAGGCCTACAACGAAGCAATCGCGAATGGTTACCGCTTCTACAGCTACGGCGACGCCACCCTCATCATCTAGCGCCGAGCCCTGTCGAGTGCGCAGCGACGTCTGCGTCGCAGGGCATCCCTGCCCGTCTCTGGCCGTAGGTGCGCGGGCGTCTCGCCCGCCTGCCGTTATCCCTGACCAACTCTCGCCCGAAATGGGGACGGAGCCTTCGCGCGCCACCGCCCCCTCGCCGGAACCCACTAGCCAACCTTCGCGCGAAGGCTCCGTCCCCATTTTGACGCACTCCTGCAGGCCTACAGCCAACCGATCGCGAACCATCATCGCTTCTACAACTACCCTCGCAGTCCCAACACTGACTGGAGTATCTTGATGCCTCAAACCAAACGCGCCCTGCTCATCTCCATCGACGGCCTCCGCGCCGACGCCCTCTCAATGGTCGATACCCCCTCCCTCGACCGCCTGATCGCCGAGGGTGCCAGCACCCTCGCCTGCCGGGTGGACATGCCCTCGGTGACGTTGCCCTGCCACCAGACCATGCTGCGCGGCGTCAGCGTCGGCCGCCACGGCGTCAATACCAACACCTTTCACCCCCTGGTTCGCCCCGTGCCCAGCCTGCTCGACGCCGCCCGCCAGGCCGGCCTCATGACCGGCGCTTTCTACAACTGGGAACAGCTACGCGACCTGTCCGACCCCGGCAGCCTGAACATCTCCCATTACTGCCGCGATCTGGCCGAGCCCGCCGGCGACTCCCGCCTGACCGACACGGCCATGGAATACATGCAGCGCATGGACCTCGGAATGACCTTCGTGTACCTGGGCCATCTGGATGAGGCCGGCCACTCGCATGGCTGGCTCTCCGAGCCCTATCTGACCGCAATCGCCAATGCCGACCTCTGTATCGGGCGACTGATCGAGCACGCCGGGCACCTCGGGTGGCTGGATAACATGAGCGTGCTGATCACCTCCGACCACGGCGGCCACGAGAAGTGTCATGGGACCGAGGCGGACGAGGACATGCTGGTGCCTTGGGTGCTCTGGGGCGCCGGTGTTCGCCGTGGCCACACGCTACAGGAACAGGTGGACTTGCAGGATACGTGTACGACCATGGCCCACCTTCTCGGTCTGCCCCGCAGCCCCGAGTGGGAAGGCAAGGTCGTCACGGAGGCACTTGTGGCAGCGGTGTAACCCTCCCGGCCCGGCTTACTACCCTCAAAGGAGAGCTTGCATCATGTCGAGCCCCAGACCCCGTGCCCGCGATCTCGGCGTCAGCATCGGTGAGCTTCAGCCTGGCCCGCTGAACGCCATCGTAGACGTCCCCGAAGTCGCTGTCGGCCACGTCTCTCTGGTCGCGGGCGAGGGCCCGCTGGTGTCCGGCCAGGGCCCCGTCCGGACCGGCGTCACGGCCCTCCTGCCACACCCCGGCAACCTGTTCACCGACCGGGTGTGCGCGGCGGTGGAGGTCATCAACGGCTTCGGCAAGTCCGTCGGCCTCCCCCAGGTCACCGAGCTCGGCAGCCTCGAAACCCCCATCCTTCTCACCAATACCCTCAGCGTCTGGACCGCCGCCGACGCTTTGGCAGACTTCATGGCCGAACTCAATCCCGGTGTGCGCTCCTTCAACCCCGTCGTGGGCGAATGCAACGACGGCGCGCTCAATGACATCCTCGGGCGTCACGTGAAGCCGCAACACGTGCGACAGGCGCTGGCCGCGGCTTCGCGGGTAAGCGTTCAGGAAGGTAACGTCGGAGCGGGGGTAGGGATGACGGGCTTCGGATGGAAGGCCGGTATCGGCACGGCGTCGCGGTTGCTGCCGGGGGCGCTGGATGGGTACGTCCTTGGTTCGCTGGTCCTGACCAACACTGGCAGCGCGCGCGACCTGCGAGTGGACGGTGTGCCCGTCGGCCGCCACCTTCGCCCGCCTGCACAGCCCCTGCCGGCCGGCTCGATCATCATCGTGCTGGCCACCGACGCTCCGCTGGATTCCCGCCAGCTCCACCGCCTCGCCAAACGGGCCGCTTTCGGCCTCGCGCGAGTCGGCGGCATTGCGGACCATGGCAGCGGGGACTTCGTCATCGCCTTCTCAACCGGCAACCGCCTCTCAGCGCGCGGCGAACAACGCCTCTTCGCCCCCGCCCTCGTGCCCGAGACTGAACTCTCCAGCCTCTTCCGCGCGACCATAGAGACCGTCGAGGAAGCCATCCTCAACTCCCTCCTCCGGGCCGAGACAATGGTCGGTCGTGACGCCCTCAAGCGCCTCGCCCTCCCACTAGACGAGCTATCCGCCGTCCTCAGAACCCACGGCGCCGCCCCCACGAATGGGGACTGACCCTGATTTCGCAACCTTCCCTCTCGCCTCCGCTAACCCTCATGCGAAATTGGGGTCTGTCCCCATTCCGGCCTCGCCCCTCCGATCCTCCCCATCCTTCCATCCTCACATCCTGTCAATCCCGCCGTTCATCCTGCCCATCCTGTCCTCTCTCTCTACTCCCCGCGCAGGTCCCCCCGCCTCTCCCGTCGAACTTCCTTCTTACACCAATTCAGAAGTGAGGCTGTTCCCATGACCCAGCGCCGCACCCGACCAGACGAACAAGAATTTGAACTCGTACCCCACACCCGCACCCGCCAGGCGATCGGCGATCGCACGCGCGAGAGCGCCAACGAGACCCCGCAGTTCCGCGTCCACAAACTCGTGGACTGCACTGCCCTCATCGCCGCCCGCAAAGCCCTCAAGCAGTCGGCCCCACCCGTCATGCCGACCTTCAATGACTTCCTTATCAAGCTCGTCGCCGACGTCCTGCCCAAGTACCCCCGGTTCAACGCCTGGTGGTCACCCGAGGGCCTCAAGCTTCTCAAGCACGTGAACGTCGGCTTCGCCACCGCCACCGATCAGGGCGTCCTACTGCCGACCGTGCTCGATGCCGGCAACAAGGACCTCATGACCATCGCCGCCGAGACCGCTGACATGGTCAAAATGGCCCGCGCCGGCAAGCTCCGCGCCACCCTGCAGATGGGCGCCGGCTTCACGATCTCCAACATCGGTCCCACCGGCATCGATGCTTTCGACGCCATCATCAGCCCGCCGCAGACCGGCATCCTGGCCATCGGCTCCATGATGCCGCGCCCCGTCGCCGAGGGCGAGCAGGTAGTCGTCCGCCAGACCATGTGGCTCTCGCTCACGGTTGACCATCGCTCGGTGGACGGCGCGGACGGTGGCGCGTTCCTCGCCGATCTGGCTGTCGCCATCGCCGGCGCGCAGTCGCTGGTGTCCTGACAGTAATTCGTTGCAGGAATGAGCCAGGCTCATCTCGAACAAGTACCCAAAGGATCTGACATCTCAGCGGGCCTCCCCCGGCTGCGCCATTCGGTAGCATGTCTGCTGCCAATTGAGGCGGCTCCCGGCCGGGTGGAGGACGCTGGCAACAATCGTCGCACACGCTCTTTCACGGTATGGTCAAGTTACACGTCTCGCCACACCTGCCTCGCAAATCGTCTGAAAATTCGATGCGGAGGAAGACACTATGGTTCGACGCGGCTTCACACTGATCGAGCTTCTGGTTGTCATCGCCATCATCGCCATCCTGGCGGCGATTCTCTTCCCTGTCTTCGCCAAGGCCCGTGAGAAAGCGCGGCAGGCCTCGTGCCTATCCAACATCAAGCAGATGGGCGTCGCTACCATGTCCTACATCCAGGACTACGATGAGTGCTATCCCCTCGGTTATCGTAATGCTGGGACCAACGAGTATCTCCCGGTCGAAAAAGTCACGAAGAATCCTGGCGGCTGGGTGCAGTGGTATAACAACATCTACCCCTACGTGAAGAATGGTCAGATCTTCGTCTGTCCGAGCTTCAATGGCCTTGTGGACTATGCCTATAACGCCTACGTCATGCCGCGCTCTTACACCGCCATCCCTGCCTTTACCCTCGCCCAGCTTACCCACCCCGCTGAGACCATTCTCTTCTATGATACCTACGCTGGTGCCACTCACCCCTGCGGCTATCCCTGGGTAGTCAGCGCCCGCTCGGCCCCCAATTGCGAAGCCAAACCCGCTGCCGACTATGGCACCTACAAGTACGCCCGCCACAACGACGGCTGCAACATTGCCTTCGCTGACGGCCATGGGAAATGGCTGCAGAACATGCAGTTTGCCTACTACAATGGGCCAACCTCACCACCATACACCACATTGTGGGCTCCGACCCGCTAGTACGATCAGAAGAGGGGACAACATGAACAGACGCGGCTTCACACTGATCGAGCTTCTCGTCGTCATTGCCATTATCGCGATTCTGGCGGCCATTCTCTTTCCTGTCTTCGCCAAGGCTCGCGAGAAGGCGCGCCAGACCAGTTGCCTGAGCAATATCAAGCAGATCAGCCTCGGTATGGTGCAGTACGCCCAGGACTACGATGAGAGAATGGTTCCCAGCGCCGTCAACGTCTACGACTACGTCGCGCCGGACGGCACCTGGATTCACATCGTGCCCCAGAGCGCGATGCTGTGGATGTACCTCGTTTACCCCTACGTAAAGAACGTCCAGATCTTCACCTGCCCCTCATACAGTGACGGCTGGAGCGCCTCCTCCTACGACGGCAGTTGTGGCTACGGAAAGAGCCCCTACGTGGATGTGTCCCTGGGCACGATTGACCAGCCCTCGAGCACGGTCCTCGTCGTTGACTCCAACTACTACCTCGCCGACTGGGACGTCCGCACCGACTCCGACGCCACGAGCGGCAGCGACAACGCCGACCCGCCACGCAACTGCCACAACGACGGGGCCAATTTCGGCTTTGCCGACGGCCACGCCAAGTGGTTCAAGGGCGGAACCCTGAGCTGGCTGGACGGCGCAGACCACAATCCTCCAGGCGGTATGGCGCCAAACGGTACCGACTACTGGAGCCCAAACAAAGCCAGTCCCATAACCGCCCTCGACTGATTGGGCGGCAGTAGCTTACTCATCGCGAGTCTGCGAAGGAGGCTTGACATGAACTGGCGCGGTTTTACGTTGATTGAGCTTCTGGTGGTTATCGCGATCATCGCCATACTGGCGGCGATCCTGTTCCCCGTCTTCGCCAAGGCGCGCGAGAAAGCCCGGCAGGCTTCCTGCCTGAGCAACGTGCGCCAGCTTGACACCGCCATCCTGAGCTACACCCAGGACTACGACGAACTTCTACCTCACCGGCAAGGCCCGGGCATGGTGCACATCTATCTCCAGATAGAACCGTACATGAAAAGCACCCAGATTCGCATCTGCCCCAGCCTCAACAACACCTCGCGGGGCTACAGCTACGGCTTCAACTGGCGTCACGCCTGCTGTGACACGGCCGCCGCAGGCTGGTGGGGCAAGGACTGCTCGCTGGCCAAGTACCAGGCCCCCGCCCAGACCATGCTGCTCGCCGACACCACCAGTAGCCAAAACGGCATCGGCGGCGCCGACAACGCCGACGCCACCGACTTCATCTACTGCAGTATCTGCTACTCGACTCCGCCGTACAGCTACACCAACTGGGCCCTCGCCTCCCGTCACAATGGCGGGTTCAACGCGGGGTTTGTAGATGGGCATGCGAAGTGGTACAAGACCGAAGCATTCCTTGGGATGAAGACTCAGGGCGAGGAATTGTGGGGGCATTACTCGGGCGGTTAGCTAACGATCATCTACCTCAAAGCAAGCGGGCCGGTCAGGTTGACCGGCCCGCTTCTCTGTTGGGGAGTGATTTGTCCGACGCCGCATACCTCAATGGGTATCCGGAACTGGCAAAACTGGCTAAAATCGTTACATTGGTCAACTTCAGTTGAGAATCTGGCCCCCGTTTTTGCGCAGTTCACCCCCCGTTTTTCACTGCTGCCGGCTCATGAAAATGGAAGAGCTGTCTACCAGACCAGTAGTCAGCAGTGTGATCCTGCCGGTACCTGCCCGGACCAGGTTCACCGGCAGCCGGACCGTCTGCCCGGCGGGCACTGTCAGGTCGAATTTGCCCGGCGCGGCGCTCCATCCGGGCGGCAGCTTGAGCTTTACATTACCATCACGCAGGTTGTTTCGCCCGGAGTTGGTCACAATGATCTGTGCGGCCACAGACCCCTCTGCGGGGGCGTCAGGGGGCAAATCGAGGGTTGCCCGCACCCCTGAGGCGACCGCCGTGACCTCTGCCAGATAGTCCAGCGCCCGCTCCTGCAGGGTCTTGTCTGATCCCACCATGCGCCGCACTCGCAGCGCAATGGTGAGTTGGCTCAGCAGCGCCGGATCGGGAGCTTCCCGCTGGGCCGCCAGAGCTTCGAATCGCTGCGCAGCACGCTCCAGAGCCCCGTCAGTGCCCACCAGCTCGATTTCCTTGATCCACAGCATCTTCTTCAGAGCCGGGTATTTCAGCCGCAGAAGTTGGTACTCGGTGCTCGGATTCAGCTCTACCAGAGGCGAAATTGTACCCGTTCCGGCGGCCGCAGCAACCTTGCCAAGTTCGATCCAGTTCCCCTCCCGGTCCCGTCCCTCAACTACCGCCTCAGGGGCCTCATAGGCCTCTGTGAAGCCATAGTGCACCCTCAGCCACTGCAGCCGGTGGCCGGAATTCAGGTCCAGATTGATCTCCAGCGGCTCCCCTGGCTGCCAGATCAGGCCCTGGTAGCTCCACCACCCGTCGCTGAGGATGCGGCTGGCCTCCGCTCCCGCCGGGGTATCGCCCTGCAGCAGGCTCCCCGGCCGCGAGGGCTGGTAGGTTACCTCTTCATAGCTCAACTGCGCGGCCTGGCGGAGAGCCTCCGCCGCCGCCCGCAGGTCCGCCTCCAACCGCCGGGGGCGGGGCAGTACCGAGTAGGCGGTGGCCTCTCCCGCCGGCAGGTCCACGGAGAGCGCCAGACGGCCCTCAAGGACCTGTACGGCCACGGAGCGCCCCGTGAGCAGGTCGCGAACCTCGAGCTGGTCAGGCCTTGCGGGCAGGCCCAACTCCTCGTTCAGGACCACCCGGCAGCGCCGCCGGTCCGTGCCCGTATTGCGGAAGGCGAAGGCCAGATTCGAGTCGCTGACCCGCCCATAGCGCTCCACCCGCACCAAGGCGTCGGAGCAGCGGGCATGGGTGACCGGCTCCCAGCCAGCCCCTGATAGCTGCTCTATTACAGGCACAAACTGGGTGTACAGGTCCCGGTACTGGTCCGCATCGGACAGCAGATGGGGGTAGATGGCATATACCAGCCCGCGGTTGAACATCTCCCTTACGGCCTGCGGGCGGGTAGCGTCGTAGGGCAGATAGGCCCAGTACCGCAGCACGCGGCGATTGGCGCACAGGCGGCTGTAGATGGCGCTGTCCTCGTCCCAGCCCCAACCCTTGTACTTGCATTCGATCAGCCCGATATCGAAAAACGGGATGTTCGCGCCATGGTTGGGCGTACCCCAGGTGAAGTTGCGCAGCATCAGGAACTTGTGCTCCGCCGCAAGGGGCTTGAGGACCTGGGTGTTGAACTCCCAGGCCTGATCGCTCAGCGCCACTTTTTTGGTGGCGGCGTCATAGGACAGCGGCACGTCAGTGACCGCCAGATGGTCCTCGCGGAAATTCATGTGGCGTCCCACGTACCCCGTCCCGTCGTTGCTGATGCACCACGTGTACGGGGCTCGCTTCGGGTTGTCGCGCTCCCACGTCTCCAGCGCTTTCTCCAGGCTCTCCTTGAGCGTAGAAGACACTTCGGGGTCCTCATTGAGCTGAAAGTTGAGCCGCCACTGGCCCGGCTTGTCGCCCTGGGGCGGCGTGTATTTGCTGTCGCCGACCCACACGATTTTGCCGTTCGCGTCGGTGTACAGCTTGCTCAGGTGCAGCGTGGCCTTTCTCTCGTTGAGCATCCGGTACACCGACTCATCATCCGGATGTTTCTCGTTTGGCCAGTCGAAGTCCAGGGACCCGTAGGTCGTATGCTGGTGCCAGATCCAGCGGAAGCCGCGTCCGAAGTCGCCGGGGGACTGCAGGCCATAGAAGGCCCTGGAGCCACGGAATGAGTTCTGGGTCTCGAGATCGGCATAGCCCAGATAGCCCTCGTAGGGCACGCGCTTTTCGAAGTCCTTGGGGAAGAGCTTGTAATACTTGTCGGCGGCGGCGCGCAGGCCCCAGTTGCCGTCATGGCGGTAGAGCAGGAAGGAGCACCAGGCCTGGCCGGGGAGCTTCCTGGCCTTCGCGGAGAGCCCGAAGTGGAAGCGGATCAGCAGGCAACCGCGCGTGTTGTCGTACTCGATGGTGTAGACCCGTGGCCCCTGAGCGAGGCCAACGCCCAGCGTCAGGCCAATCCCGCCGCGCGAGAGGGAAGTGAAGGGGTAGATCTGGGTTTGGCCGGCGCCTGCTTCAGACTTGCAGGTGTGGGAGTAGGAGATGGGATCCGCGATCCTGCGGCTCTTGACGAGGTCGTCAGCCCAGGTGCAATCAAGCGCGGACAGGGGTATCTCGTAGCCCAGTTCGATGGCGCGGTCGCGGCCGGTGGTGTCCTGCACTTTGGCCGAGAAGGAGAGGTACTGCCCGCTGCTGGCACAGGCGGTGTCGAGGGTGAGACCGAGGGCTTCGACGGGGCCTGACTGGGAGAGCACGCCGTTCCTGGTCTGCGCCGCCGCCCGCAGCACCTCTCGCTGGCCGGTGGCGACGTCCAGTACATAGAAGCCGCCGCCTGGCTTCACATCGAGCTTGGTTTCGCCAACCGCCATTCCGACGACCTGGCCCTGGTCGCCGAGGGTCAGAACCAGCCCGTCGTCAGTCCGCAGTGCCGCGGCCCAGAGGGGGGCTGCGGCTATCACAAGCCAGATCCACAAGCTGCGAGTAGCCATTTACATTGCTCCGTAGAGTTGGATGAGGGAGCCGTTGGTGGTGCCGTACGCCATCAAACCGGCGTCGGTGCTGATCTTACTACCCGCGAAATCCAGCCGCACCTGAGGGTCGAACTGCACCCGCAACGGCTCGTCTTTACGTTCACCCATTGGGTGCCTCCGGCGAGACTGACGCCAACGCTGCTGTGACGCTCACAGAGCCAGTTTCTTGCCATTGAAGCGCAGGACCTCCCCGCTGATATGGGCAATCCGGGTATAGGCGTCTGTCGCAATCCGCACCGGCCGCTTAACCGCCCCGCACGGTTCACTCGCTGTCGCGCAAACTGCTGAGGCCGGCATCCCGGCCCGCCGGTGGCCACACGCCCCAGGCGGAGGCGGTCTGGCCGCTGCCCTCCTCGAAGCCCGCGTTCGTCAGCAGTTGTGGTGTACTCCCCCGCCCTGCGCGCGTGCGGGAGGAGCCAGTATCCACAGTGCGGCGAGCAGTGCTGCGGTAGGGCGAAGCAGTTGAGCGAGGGTGCGGCCACAGTCCCTCACCTTGCCATGCCCTTCTCCCTCGCAGCGCCATTTACTGCCTGTGCTTGCCGGGCGTCGTGCATATTCCTCTACACTCTCGCCAACCATCCTGTCAGGAGTCACCCGGAGCCATGACCCGCCACGATAACCTCCCCTACTCATCCCACCACCAGGACCGGCGGTTGATGGACGTGTATCTTCCTGACGCGCAAAACGGCGCCGGCATCTTTTTGGTGCATGGCGGTGGGTGGAAGGGCGGGACCGAGTTCACCGCTGCAGCTTCAGGATCATCTCCCGCACCCTCGCCCGCTGAGCGTCCGCCTGGCGGATATCCTTGCAGACTATCTCGACAGCCTCGCCGCGCAGGCGGATGGCTTCGTCACAGAGGGCGTCTGCCTTGCCCAGCCGCTTGGCGCGCGCCACGATGGCCGCGTCCATCGCCTCGAGGTACTTGTAGTCATCCACGCCCGCGCCCCAGCACTCCCAGTCGTTCGTCGTAATGGGCCCGGCGGGGCCTTCATAGACCACGGCGCCGTCGCCGTCGCGCGACTGGGCATCTTCGTCATTCCACGAGTCCCCGAGCCAGGCCAGCCACGTCCAGAAGCCCATGCCCGAGGCTCCCAGGCGCGCAACCTGCCAGCCGAACGCCCGGTAGTACCCGTCCGGGCGGACGGCGGGGCGGTTCTTGGTCGAATAGGCGGCGCAGCGGTAAAAGCCAAAGGGCTTGCCGCTGGCCTGCAGGTACTTAAGTGGCTCTGAGCCGACCGGCAGATAGCCATCGGAGGGCCACCAGATGGCGACGGACTTCTCCATGGACTTCCAGAAGTCCACCGTGCTCAGGTTCTTATCTTCCGGCCGCATCGGGTCTGCCCAGATCTGGATCTGCGGGTCAGTCCTGCCGATCAGGCCAGCCACATGGTTGATCAGGTTAGCATTGTTGGCATTGTGTGGCTCGTCGAAGGGGTAGATGGCCCACTCCTTGTAAGTCAGCCCCTGAGCGCGCATGAAGTCCGCATAGGCTTCCAGTACCTTGCAGTACGCCGCGTCCCAGCCCGGGGAGAAGATCGGGTTCTCCGGCCCGGCGATGACATCGCTGTCGGGGTAGTAGCAGCCTTGCCCGAGAACCTGGGTGAAGATGAACAGACGGAAGCCATGTTGCCGGGCGTAGCTTACGAGGGGACCCAGCCGTGCCGCGTCAATCTGCTGGCCATTCACCTGGTACTGCGGCAGTCCCATCGTGGCGGAGATGAACATGACGTTGACGCCATGGGCTTCCAGATCGTCCACGTAGGCGCGCCAGTGGTCGCGGAAGTGCTGCTCATAGTACTCGTTCCACTGCGCCCTGGTCTTGCGCTCAGGTGTGAGTTGCTGTCCGGGCTGGAGGCTGAGAAGGTTGCCGTGCATGTGCCCGCTGATTGCATAGTCCCATACGCAGGTGAGCTTCTGATGGCGATTGGCGGGCGCGAGCCTGATCGGCGACACATCCAGCGTGACCTTGAGGTTGTGCAGCGGGCCACTTGGGCCCTGCAGGACAAGATTCCCGGCATACGTGCCGGGCGTGGCGCCGGTGCAGTCGGCAGTGAGCCAGACCTCCTGTTGTGCGGCCGGCTCGAGGGAGAAGTGGGTGCCCGGCACAAGCGGATGCGGCTCCTCAATCTTGGTGATGTTCGACCGGACGTATCGCGTCAGCAGCAGCTTGAGGCGGTCGGCGGGGAAGACGCCCGCCGCTCCGGACAGTGGCGACAGTTGCAGGCTGACCTCGACGGGTGCGAAGCCCATTGAGGCGGTGACGACGAAGCGCGTACGGGCGATCTGATTGACGGCGGAGGGCAGGGCCAACTCGCTGAGCAGCCCCGGAGGCCTCGGCGTCCAGGGGTAAACGAGATCGCCAAGGACCGACTCCGGCTGCCACACTGCGACTTTACCGCCCTCTGCGGCCCGGTTGAGCCGGACGCTGGCGCGGATCAACTCCTCGGCGCGCGTCAGCCCCTCCATGTCCGTGCCGGCCACCAGCAGCAGGCGCTTGCCGCCGCGGGTAGCTTCGGCCGGGGCGGCACGGATGACTGCTTTGTGCGGCTGGCCGGCGTACTGCTTGAGGACATCGCGAACGCCCAGGAGGGTGTTGCCCAGGGGGTTCTCGCAGCGGTCGGCGAACAGCCGGCCCACCGCGATGAGGTCGTAGTGGCGGCCGAGGCCGTCGCGCATGGCGGCGCGGTCGGAGACCAGCGGACAACTCAAGGCCTGGGCCAGGCGCCGCGCGTGCTGATAGACGTCGGGCGCCGTGACGGGGGCGACGACGGCACAGGTTGGCGTCGCCAGGCCATCCCGGAGCTGGCTGATCTCCCAGCCGACGGCATCCACATCCTGGGCAGGAGTGCTGGAGTGCGGGAGGTTGAGGCCGTTGGTCACCGGGGCTGCCTGCCGCACCGGCTCCCACAGCACGGTAGCTGCCTGCGCGGGCCGCCCGAGCAGGAAGTTGAGGGCGTTGGCGATGATGATGGGGGCCTCCGGCAGTCGCCAGAGAAAGCCGGAGAAATAGACAGTCGTGGGCGACACCAGCAGAGCGCCGCTGGCCGGGGCGGTCGCGGTCTGCTCATCGGCGGACCATGAGGCGATCACCGCTGTGCCCGGCAGGGGCTTCATCCGCACCGCGTGGCCGTGTGGGTTGAAGACGTACAGGGGCAATAGTGAAAGCAGCGGGTGGTCGGCCTTCTCGGCTCTCATGTAGCGGGCGCCGGGAACGGTGGCGGCGCTCTCCATGCCCATGGTCTGCGCCAGCAGCCCCTTCCCGGGCTCGCCGGGGCCGTTGGCGGTCCAGGGCGTGTTGAGGCTCGCATAGACAGCAAAGATGCGCCCGCCCTGTTTGACGAAGTCCGCTATGGCCGCGGCCTCTTGCGGGCTCATGACACTGGTGTACGAGAGGATAAGGACCTTGTAGCCCCGCTCTGTGAGGACACCGGCCTCGACTGCCTCGCTGTCCACCCGGTCCCACGCGAAGCCCGCCGCCTTGATCTGAGCGCCGGCCCCGTTATACTGTCCTGAATACTCGCCGGGCATGTAGGCGAACTGCTTGTCCTGGTAGGTGCTATAGAGGAAGGCAATCTCGGCGGCCCCGCATGGGCCAGCGAGCGCGGCGATGAGCAAGATGCACAGCCACAATCGAGACATGTGAGCAGCCTCCTGCGAAGTCGTCCGGCGTGAGGTTCGTCGTGACATTGACTATCCCTCTGGGGGATTGTGTTCGGGCCCGGCCCATACTCCAGCGAGGGGCAATCGCCAAGGCACGGTTCGTATGGGGCGGGCACCACAACATGCAGGCGGTCACCCGACCTGCGTTGGCATTCTACAGACCACTAAAGATGCGCCCTCCGTAGACAGTGCCGTACGTGCAGGTGCCGAGTTTGGCGTACTCGCCCTCCAGGTAGCCCCGACCGTACCACTTCGCGTGGCCGTCCACCATCGCGACATTCATCCCATCGTTGTGCCGATCCACGCCCCAGACGCCGTAGGAGCCTCCGCCCCCGGTGAGGCTGAAGCAGGCCCCCCATCCAAGACCGCGTGACTCCGCGAGACATGACGTTTCGGCCGGGTACTGGAGTGCTCCGATGGGGACCGCACCACCGTAGAGGTTGGTGGCAGCGCGGGTGTACATGTGGTAGTAGCCCCAGTTCATGTGTGGCGCGTAGCCGTAGGCATTGGTGCGGTCACTTGGGCAGGCGAAGATCTGAGTGTTCTTGACGTACGGCACCAGAGCATTGTGCCACCACGAGGTGGACGGACCGTATAGGCATAGGGGGCTCAGTTCGTCGTAGTCTTGAGTGTAGGTGATGAAGCCCAGACACAGTTGCCGCAGGTTGGAAAGACATGAGGCCTGACGCGCCTTCTCACGCGCCTTGGCAAATACCGGGAAGAGGATTGCGGCCAGGATCGCTATGATCGCGATCACCACTAGCAGCTCGATAAGGGTGAATCCAGTCCTTCTCATCTGACTCGTCTCCCTTCGTCACATCATATTCGTTTGGCATGTATGGCTTCGGTTGCGTCACTCGACCCGGACAGGAAAGCTGTTTCACCTCCATGTGGTGTTAGCGCTAACATCTGCAGTCCGAGGATTATGTACCCTACATCGGGGCCGTGTCAAGAGGCGATGTGAGTCCGTGTCGGAGACGGCTGTGGGGCTAAATGGACCGCTTATAGGCGCTTCACGGACGAACGTCCTCTGCAACACGTCGTGCCAATCACGGAGCCTGCTCCCATGTGCCTACCTCTATTGACTGGACTGCCTCGCTATTGTACGATAGCGATAACAACCCGGTATCCGCCCTGAAGTGAGGTTGGCCTGGGCGTCAGCATGTCCCCCAGGGTACCGATACCGATGGTTCGCATGTGGCCGAGAAGTCTGGTGTCCTTGCGGGTCGGCGATGTGGTACACTCCATTCACGGCGCGGATTCCCGACTGAGTTGCGGAGAGCTTCCGGCCAGCGCCCCTCGGGCTGCTGAGGTTAGATTTGTAACTAGAGGGGTAGTCTATTGCCAAAGATGCACGACGTAGCAGATGCTGCGGGCGTTTCCTTGATGACAGTATCACGTGTCTTCCATCGGCCCTCGCAAGTCAACGCTGAGACCCGTGACCGCATCTTGGAGGTCGCCCGGCAACTGGGGTACAGGCCGAACAGGATTGCCAGGAGCATGGTGACAGGGCGCACCATGACCATCGGGGTCATGGCCGAGACTTGGTTCGCCCAGCTTCTCACCTATGTCGACCTCGCTGCTTCCGAGCACGGTTACTCCGTCATCTACGCTCAGGTTCAGGAGGAGTCCCGGGAGGAGCAGATGAGGCGGATTGAGGGCTTCCTGGAGCAGCAGGTAGATGGCGTGATCAGTGCCTCGACCAGTATCGCAACCATTGACCATTCCGCCCTTCACGTGCTGTGCGATCAGGGCGTGCCTCTCGTCACATTCAACCGCTACGGCGACGAGCTACCGTGCAGCAAGGTCTTTGCCGACAACTGCCGGGGCGGGCGTGAAGCGGTGCAGCACCTTGCCGACCGCGGTCATGAGCGCATCGCCTTTGTCGGGGGCAGCCCTGACCACCCACAGCGAGCCGTGCAGGAACAGATCGCGGGCTACTATCACGCGATGGCGGCGAAGGGACTTAGCGTGGACGGCCTGCAGTGGTTCGGTGATGTGGCTGTCGAGGGGGGCGAGGAACTCGGCGTCCAGTGCCTGCGAAGCCCGGCGCGTCCCACTGCAGTCGTGGCCGTGAATGACGAGGTAGCGGCCGGGGTGCTGCGCGCCGCATACGGGCTCGGGCTGAGTGTCCCGAATGACCTGAGCGTCATCGGGTTCGACAACACGGCGGTTGCCCGGTGTGCCACGCCCGCGCTCACCTCCGTCAACTACCCCTATGAGGCGGCCGCGCGCGAGGCGGTTCGGCTGCTGCTCGGGCATATCGCCTCCGAATCCATGGTGACAACGACCGTCTTCCTACACCGAGCCTTAGCCGAGCGTAAGTCATGCGCCGATCATCCGTCCTGACCCCTTCGGGCAGGTCAGGCTCGGCGCGATAGGGGAGAGCCACGCGGGCGCCCTGGGCGATGAAGTGCCCGGCGACGATGCGGCCGAGATTGCCGGCAGCGCCGGTGATGACGACAGGGGCCGGATGCGCGTTGAGACTGCGCATCCGGCCCCTTCGTTGTTACTGTCGCGTCTGGGTAATCGGCGGGTAGTAGATGAACAGGTGCGAGAGGTCGTCGCTCTCGCCTACGAACAGCTCTCCGTTGGGGCCTACCGAGAGCGTGCTGAGGGAGTGGGCAATCCAGTACTCGGGGAAGGCGCTGCCGAGCAGGCCGAGGTCGGTGAAGCCCTGGTCGGGGGAGTAGCGGAACAGGTGCGCCATGCCCTGCTGCTCCTCCACGAGGCCGTAGAGGAAGCCGTCGAGGCCCTGCGCCAGGGCGCGGACGTTCGATTGGCGGTTGGGCTTGCCGAGGTTGATGACCGCTCCGGTCTGCGGGTTGTAGGTGAAGACGTAGCCGTCCACGGACGTGCCGCCGTAGACGAGCCCGTCCTCGGCTGCGATCAGGCTTTGCACGCCCGCGACGTAGCGCTTGCCCTTCTGGCAGGGGGCGTGAGCGTTGAGGGCGGTCAGGCGGGCCTCGGAGGGCGAGTACTGCCACAGTTGGCCCTCGGCGAAGGCGCCGAGGAGGTGGCCGTCTGGTAGAGCGACCAGCACCGGCGCGGCGGCGGCGACTCGCGCGACGGTCTTCGTCTTGCCGGTGGCGCAGTCCACGGCGACGAGGGCGCCGCTGGTGGTGAGGGCGTAGGCGAGGCCGTTGAGGGGGCCCGCCAGAGCCATTACGCCGCCGGTGCCTGCGGGCAGGGCGAGGGGCTCGATGGGGCTCTTGGCGCCGCGGAACTGCTCCATGCCCTGACCCATCTCGGCAGTGGCATCGTGTTTGAACAGGCCGCCACTCTCGGGCCCATACCAGCCGCCGAGAAGCTGCCGGTCGCCGATCTGCAGCAGAGCTCCGCCGGTCGCGGCGCTCTCGCTCACCGCCCCGGTGTGGGCTACTCCGAAGCCGGGGTGGAAGTAGAAGAGATGGCACTTCTCGCCGCAGGTGAGGCCGTAGACGTTCCCGGAGGGCAGAGCGAGCAGGGCGCTGATGGCGGACTCGCCCCGGGCGATGGTCGGCTTCACGAGATGCTCGCGGAGGCCGAAGCAGTAGACGCTCCCCTCGCTGACAAAGGGGAAGGCCTTGGTGCGGTAGAGCCTGGAGTGCTCGCTGGCTTCAGGCGCGGCGAGTTCGGGAATCGAGGGCTTGGTCGAACGCTTGGCAGGCATGGGTTCCTCCGGGGCGGTCACGGGCGGTAGATCAAGAGCGCGCACGGGATGCGGTGGATCGTGGCGAGGTAGAGCGTGCCGTCCTCGCCACAGACCCCGCGCCAGGTGAAGTACTTCTGGTCTTTGAGTTCGAACAGATTGAGGGCCTCGCTCTGCTCGGTTGTGAGGTCGTAGCGGGCCAGCACGGTGCCGAGGCCCTGGGGCTGGGCCAGGAAGTAGAGATGGCCCTGGCGGTCGGGCACGAGGCAGCGGATCATCTCCGCCGACATCCCGGGCAGGGCCTCGCCGAGGTCCTGGACCTGGGGCGCTTCCTCGCGCGGGTCGAAGCGGAAGAGGTGGCCGTTGGAGTAGGTCAGCCCGTAGATCCAGCCATCCTGCGCGAGACACATGTCGGTGACCCACGAGTAGCGGGCATCGGTATTCCAGGAGTGCGCGAAGGGGCGGGTGTTGAGGAAGACGAGCTTGTCCTGCGCGACGTCGTACTTGATGAGCCCCGAGTTCACGTCGGAGGTGTAGAGATTGCCGGCGGTATCGAAGACCATCGAGATGGGATACTGGGCCGAGAGGCGGCCGTAGTCCTTGAAGTCGCGGCCCTGCAGGCTACAGCGGAAGAAGTGGGCCTTCGGGTAGGTCGCGCCGTACAGACACTGGCGCTCTTCGTCGAGCATCAGATAGGGGATGCCGTCATTGGGAGTTATGACGCCGTAGTCCACGGTCTCGCCAGAGACGGTGTCGTGGCGGAAGATGTGGCCGCCGGGGAAGCTCATGTCCGGGTCGCCCCACATGCTGAGCGGGCTCCAGAGGGTCTGCCCCAGGGGCGGCGTCGTGCAGTGGGTCGCGCCGTAGAGCTCGCCGTCGCGGGCGTGGCAGAGCGAGAAATGGATCTTGCCCTGGGTGGCGTGGCCGTTGTCCGGCGGTTCGCCGGTGACTGTGCCCATGTCGGCGAGGTGCCGCAGGCGGCGCTGGGTGGCGTCGTACGTGTAGACCTGCGCGACGCCGCCGCCGGTGCCTTCGAGGCACAGGCCGATGTAGACCTGCCCGTCGTGGCCCATCGTGATGGTCCAGATCGTGTCATGTTTGGGATGGTCGGTGAACTCAACCGCTTCCCAGTGACGGGGGCTGAGGGGCTTGAGGGTCATGGTGGTCTCCCGCTAGTGTCTCGCCTTCCAAAAAGCTAGACAGTTACACGGCCCTCGGCTGGCCGGTATAGGTCCAGCGGTATGGATGGGCTTCTTTGGTATTGTAGTAGTCGATGAAGCCGGTGACTTTGTCGTCC